>JAKAVM010000041.1 GCA_021827485.1 Actinomycetes bacterium | reverse complement strand
CTGACAGCGACTTCGGACACATATTCTAATGTCATTTCGGGAACCGGTACTGTTACAGCCAATCCGGGCTCAGGAAATAGCATTACTCTCTCGGGCGCAAACACCTATTCCGGGACAACCACGGTTTCTTCGGGAACTTTAGCTCTTTCGAATGCATCCGCTGCCGGAACTGGTTCGATTATTGATAGTGCAGCAATATTCTTGACGGCAACTTCTGGCACATACGCCAATGTCATCTCGGGAACCGGTACTGTTACAGCCAATCCGGGCTTAGGAAATAGCACTACTCTCTCGGGCGCAAACACCTACTCTGGGACAACCACGGTTTCTTCGGGCACACTAGCTCTTGGTGCAACCAACAACGCAGTTCCATCGGGATCAGCACTTTCGCTAGCCTTGGGAACAACTTTCAACATGGCGGGTTACAGCGACACAGTTGGCGGACTCTCGGGTACTGGAACTATCAATAATTCGTCGACTACCACTTCTGTCACGCTCACTGTCGGTGGATCCGCTTCGTCGACCTTTTCCGGAGTAATCGAAAATACAGGACTTACTGGAGGACTTTCACTCGTGACCACCGATACTGGAACTCTTACTCTCTCGGGCGCAAACTTGTACGGCGGGGGAACAACGGTCAATGCAGGCACGTTGAAACTTGGCGCAGCCGACGCAGTTCCGTCGGGATCAGTGCTTGCGGTGGCTTCGGGAGCAACTTTTGACTTGGCAGGTTACAGCGACACAGTAGGCGGACTCTTTGATCCTGGAACAGTGAACAATTCAAGCGCCACTCCCGCAACTCTCACCGTAGGGGGGAGCACCTCATGGACCTTCTCTGGGGTGATCGAGAACACTGGTACCCCTGGAGGATTATCACTTACAGATTCTGATTCCGGCACACTTACTCTCTCGGGCGCAAACACCTATTCCGGGACAACCACGGTTTCTGCGGGCACGCTAGCTCTTGGTGCAACCAACGCAGTTCCGTCGGGATCAGTGCTTGCGGTAGCCTCGGGAACAACCTTTAGCATGGCGGGTTACAATGACACAGTTGGCGGACTCTCGGGCACTGGAACAATAGAAGATTCGTCTGGTACCACTTCCACGCTTACTGTGGGTGGTTCTGCCAATTCAACTTTCGCTGGAGCAATCACCAACGCCTCAAGCTTTGTGTCGCTCATAACTTCCGATACTGGAACCCTTACTCTATCTGGTAGCGATATTACTGGCACAACAACGGTATCAGCTGGTACCTTGGACGTCACCGGAAGCTTAGCAGGTGTGGTATCAGTTGCTTCTGGTGGCGCTTTGGAAGGGACGGGAACCATCACTGTCTCGGTTACAACAGCTGCATCGGCCACCTCTGTGCTAACCGCAGGAACGGCCTCACCGGGAACATTGAACGTTTCAGGTAGCGTCACACTTGGTTCAGGATCTGTGTTCAATGCAGCGATTACTGGTACCACCCCTGGTACGGGTTACTCTCAGCTCATCTCTACGGGTTCGGTAACTATAACAGGTGCGACCCTTAGTGTCCCGGCTGTAGCAGCCTCATATGGATCTACCTTCGACATCCTGGTAAACAATAGTGGATCGGCAATAACTGGCACCTTCAAGGTGGGCGGTACCTCTGTTCCTCAGGGAGGGACCTTTACAGTGGGCTCTACGATTTATCAGATCAATTACGCTGGTGGCACATCGGGCCACGATGTTGTCTTGACTGACATTTCGAACCCACCGTCTCCAGTCCAGGTTCCGACCACCACCACGTTGACCGCATCGCCTACTAGTACGACACCCGCTGGCTCAGTTACCCTAAGCGTGAGTGTTAGCTCATCGGGGTCCACCCCGCAAGGAACTGTAACAATCTCAGCCAATGGAACTGCAATTACAAACTGCACCAATCTACCGCTCAGTTCCGGTAACGCATCGTGTACAACATCTTTTGCTACTTCTGGTAGCGAGTCTTTAAGTGCTAACTATAACGGAACGGCTAATTATTCGCCTTCGACTAGCTCGACCGTTACACTCACGGTTACAGGGACAACGACGTGTCCAACCGGCGAAACCGGCACTCCACCAAATTGCACAACAACGCCGCCGACTTGTCCAACCGGCGAAACCGGCACTCCACCAAATTGCACTACAACTCCAACTACTTGTCCACCCGGAGAGACTGGCACTCCACCAAATTGCACAACAACGCCGCCGACTTGTCCAACCGGCGAAACCGGCACTCCACCAAATTGCACTACAACTCCAACTACTTGTCCAGCCGGAGAGACTGGCACTCCACCAAATTGCACAGCAACCAGCACCCCGAGCAATCCTGGCTATATTGTTGTGAGTCCCACTGGTGTGGTTACCGCCTTTGGATCAGTTGTCCAAGAGGGTTCACTTAGCTTATCTAGTCCTCCCTCTGGGACCATTGTATCTGACGCAATTACATCAGATAATAAGGGATACTGGCTGGCATCTTCTCAGGGAGGGATATATGCCTTTGGCGATGCGAGATTTTACGGATCTGTTGCTGGTATGAAACTCGACAAGCCAGTAGTTGGAATAGCGCCAGGACTAGCAGATGGCGGCTATTGGCTCGTAGCACAAGATGGCGGAGTCTTTGCCTTTGGTGATGCTGGCTTCTATGGCTCTATGGGAGGCAAGCCTCTAGTATCTCCTATTGTTGGCCTTGCTAGTACCTCCAATGGAAAGGGTTATTGGCTCGTAGCACAAGATGGCGGAGTCTTTGCCTTTGGCGATGCGAATTTTTATGGGGCCATGGGAGGCAAACCACTGGCTGCCCCTATAGTGGCCATGACTGCTAATCCCAATGGGACGGGTTACTGGCTGGTGTCTGCTAATGGAACAGTATTTGCTTTCGGTAGTGCTGGATCCTACGGAGGTGCTTCGAACTTGAAACTCAACAAGCCCATAATTTCAATTGTCTCGACACCCGATGGTAAGGGCTATTGGCTCATAGCACAAGATGGTGGAGTGTTCTCCTATGGTGATGCACCATTTGAAGGTTCGGGAGTATAGAAGGACTTCAGTCGTGGGTTAAGGCTCGCCCGCGATTGCGAAACAACGATAGATCCGCTAAACGAGGTAGAGGTCTCCAATGCGTTCGGCAAGACCTGTCAGTCCAAAAGTCTTGGCGAATGCCTCAAAGGATCCGTGACGGCTACGAAACAACGAAAGGAAGCTGGACATTGCCTCGGGCTCTGCGGAAAAAATAGCTGCAGGAAGGCCATCGAGGATATCTCGTCCATCACCATCACATAGAATGCTCCTCATCAACTGGTTCATTGGCTCGTGGCTGAGCTTGTAGTCATATACGATGAGATTGTCTGGTACGCCGAGCAGTCCTAGAATGACAGCGATTACCACTCCAGTGCGGTCTTTTCCAGCGCTACAGTGGATTACAGCTGGCGTCAACCATGGGTCTGAGATAATTTCAAGGACCCGAATCACACGCTCCATACCTTCATCGAGCATCTGAAGATATTGTTGACCAACTGTCTGAGGATCGGACCAGGCAGCCAGCTCTTCTATGCGCGGAACCTCGATGACTAGCGGAAGGTGTTCATAGTGGAGAGGTGTACCAATATTGGCAACAATTCCATTTCGCTGCACTTCGAAGGAGGTTCGCAAATCAATTACGGTTCGTAACCCCAAAGAGGAAAGAACTTCTACATCTGCGCGGGTAAGATAGCTGAGACCGTCTGAGCGAAACAGCTGCCTCCACGCTACGTATGTTTTTTGTCCGTTGCGTTGGCAAGGGTAGCCGCCGACATCGCGGAAGTTGAAGCACCCAGCCAGACGAATATAGCGCGAAAGGTCGTCTTCATGCCTGACAATGTCGTCAGCTTCATGCCTTGCAATATCATCGAATATTTGCTTTTCGCGTCCAAAGTTGAAAGCGTCGATTCGAAGATCGCTTACCATGGTCATATTTTGTGACATATTTTACCCCTTTTCTAGAAGGTCCCAGTACCGGCTTTCCAGTACCTGCTTTACAGCGCCTGCTTTACATAAGGCATGTTACAGGTGGTTAGTGAAGGTTCCTTTACGGGAGTGGGATCATACGCACAAAAGGAGATAAATTCTATGTGAAATGCTCAGCTAAGATCTCGGCCAGATTAGATGAAGCTAACTAAGATCTTGGCCAGCTTAGGTTTTCACCCGAGGCTCTTCGAACCGATAGCCCACACCTCGAATAGTTGTTATATGCGTTGGATTAGCAGGGTCTAGCTCGATGCGGCTACGTAGTCGCTTGATATGCACGTCTAGGGTCTTGGTATCTCCTACATAATCATCGCCCCAAACCGACTCGATTAATGCATCTCGTGTCATAACTCTCCCACCATTGAGCATCAGATTCTCAAGAAGTTCGAACTCCTTCAAGGGTAATTTTACCTCTTGTCCGCGCACGAATACTTCGTGTCGCTCAAAATCTAAGCTAACATCTCCGATCTCAACAAGGCTTTCACTCATAGCCAAACGCTGATGGGACACAGACTGTCCAGCGCTATGACTTGATTGCGATGCAATGATTGCTTGCCCGGTGTGGCCGTGATCGGAAGTTTTACTTCGTCGTAGGACTGCGCGCATTCTGGCGAGTACCTCGGACATCTTATATGGCTTGGTTACGTAGTCATCGGCCCCGACTTCGAGGCCAACTACTGTATCTACCTCTGTTCCCTTGGCTGTGAGCATGATAATTGGAACAGTAGAGGTAGTTCGAATTGCCCTGCATACATCTATTCCCGATATTTTTGGCATCATTAGGTCAAGGAGAATAATGTCCGGTTCATTCTCACGAAAACGTGCTAGCGCTTCTTCTCCATCGTGGGCGACTGTTATGGAGAAGCCTTCACGTTTGAGGCCTATTGCCAGTGCATCTACAAAAGATTCCTCATCATCAACTATCAGAACTTCGACTTCGTCTTCAACCATTCGTGCCAATTCTAGTCAGGGTTAGTTAGCTCGGACTAGCAGCCGGGCCGATTATCTAAAGTTAGCTCGGACTAGCAGCCGGGCCGATTATCTAAAGTTAGCTCGGACTAGCAGCCGGGCCGATTATCTGGGATTACCTAAAGTTAGCTCGGACTAGCAGCCGGGCCGATTATCTGGGATTACCTAAAGTTAGCTCGGACTAGCAGCCGGGCCGATTATCTGGGATTATCTAAAGTTAGCTCGGACTAGCTGGTTGACTTATTACCTGGGCCCCCTGACGGGGCAGGATAATACGAAAAGTTGTACCCTCTCCTTCTCTGGAATTCACTTCGATCTCGCCCTGGTGACGATTGATAACGTGACGAACAATTGAAAGTCCCAAGCCAGTGCCCTTATTGTGACGGCTTCTAGTTTGGTCAACTCGGTAAAAGCGCTCAAAAATACGCTCTAAGTCTCGCGAAGGAATCCCGATCCCTTCATCTTCGACAACAAGTTCAACTTTCTCATCTGAAATATCGCACCGTATCCGAACAGTGCTATCTTCATCGGAGTAGTGAATTGCATTTTCAATCAAGTTTGTTACTGCTGAAAGCAATTCCCGATAGTCCCCTATGATAATTGGTGTACCAGTGGAGCCACCAAACTCTACCTCAACCCCTCGTTGTTCAGATATGGAAGTAAGTCCTTCAATCGCTTCAGTGACAACATTACACAAGTTGATTGGTTCAGCAGGTGGGTTTTCCTCTGCCTCGATCCTTGAAAGATTTATAAGATCATCTATCACGCGCCCAACGCGCAGCGCTTCATGGTGCAGACGATTTGCTAGTCGTTTTGCGATATTAAGATCATTCTCGTCCTCAAGAGTCTCTGCTAACAGAGCCATAGCACCTACTGGTGTTTTGAGCTCATGGCTGACATTAGCAACAAAGTCTCGTCGGACCGACTCTAGTCGCTTGCGCTCCGACACATCTTCGATAACGGCAACAACCCCAAGGGGCTTACTGTGATCTTCGATTGTTAGAGTCTTGATATTCAAAGTCTGCCGAGGCGGCCCATATAGTTCAATCGAGCGCTCTGATCCAACCCCTGACAAACCTGCCTCTAGCATCTCCTCTACTGCCTGAGCGGCAATCAGCTCCGCATGTCGACTTTCCATTATCATTGACGCCCTGGTGTTCTTGTAAAAAGGAGTTCCTTGTTCGTCGGTTATGACAATTCCCTGTGAGATCGAATCCATTGCACACTTGAGACGCGATATATCGTCGGTTGAGTCGGTAACGGTTCCGGTGGCGCTAGTTGCGGCATGTTCCAAACGGGCAAGTACGGTTTCCATCCTATTAGGCTGGCCAGAATAAAGATCGTCATCCGATAGACGAGCCGATAGGTCGTTCAAACGCCGTTTAACAGATCGCTGAGTAAAAGTGGCTCCTAGATAAAGCGAAGTAATGGCAACAAGCAAAAATGCGAGGATGACGATGGTAAGCGTCAGCGAATGCAGCGAGGCATGTATGGCGAAGGGATGAAAGGTCAGAAATCCGTTATGGGTTGACGAAACAATCTTGTGTAGCTTTATCGGCATAATTCCACGATAGAAGAAAACTAACCGTAACTGTGATTATTGCTTGCGGAATCTATTTAGTAATTAGAGCGGGCCTGCTCGCTCCATAATAGTGCTCATTGCCCCACATATCTCCTGGTAAAACCCCAAAAGTATCATAGCGGACACTAGCTCCGCTATGAGGAGCGTCAACCATTAAGGCCTTTGGATTTTCCCCATATGCGCTACCAAGCAATGAACCAAAAACAGAAGTAACGGAATTAGGCAAATTACTCGGTCCAAGATAGGCAATAAATATTCCAACGTGAGCGATTTGCCCACTGGGATCGGCAAAAAACACCAAATCTCCTGGCCGTAATGGGGAGTTCGGCGGAACAGGCGGGGTCTTTTTGTATTCATCAATAGCACCCATCCGAGGAAACGCTGCGGGAGTGTCGGCATACGCAGCCCAAACCAGGCCCGAACAGTCAAATCCATTGACTCCATTGCCACCGTATACGTACGGCACCCCAATCATATTTTCAGCAAAAAGGGCTGCCGAATCACCAATCGATCCTCCCAGGCCCGCCGACAGAGCCTGGTTATTACCTTGAATTGGACTCCCCAGGTCCGCTGGAAGAACCTGATTGCTTCCTTGAGAGGTTGAAGCCGCCATCGCAAGCCCAAGAAAGGCACCGAATGGCAGAAAAATAAAGGCCAAAAGAGCAAGTAAGAGTCGGTTTATCGTCATTGTCTTGACATTGTATGTAATGGACAACTAAGAAACAACATGAAAGGTATTGAAAGATAATAACACTTTGAAAGGAGCTATTACGACTATGAGGATCTTCGCCCATCCGGGCTTGCTGGCCGTAGCGTCAACGTCTGGACCGGCCAAGCTGAATGTATCTGCATCTAACCTTCCAGGGGCCCAGCAGCTTCAGGCAATTACTAATGGTATCGGAGGATGGGCGCTTACCTTATGTCTTGTTGCGTTAGTTATTGGTGCTACTGCTTGGGCGCTCGGCTCACACACTCAGAACTACCAACAAACTTATGTGGGTCGCAAAGCAGTTTTGATATCTGGATTTGCTGCATTGCTTATTGGAGCGGCGCCACCAATTATTAATTTCTTCTTCAATACAGGATTGTCGATTCACTAGCTATGGTTGAATTCCTAGTGTTAGGTATTCCATTGCCGTCACTTCCTAATCCCATCAGCGGGGTTACTAACGCGATTGGCTCTGGAATTGCTGGATTTGCAACCCAAGGGATCATGGGTACACTAACTCAGTGGGTTGCTGGAGGGGCTGTCTGGTTTCTTGATCGGCTAGGCTCTGCGATGAGCGCGACCTCAGCACCTTACCTGGGGTCTAAGTGGTTTCTTGCTCATTTCCATATAGTGAAAGAGCTTGCGATACTTTGTATCTTGCCAGTCCTTTTAGTCTCGATAATACAAGCGGTTGCACGTCAGGATATGTCGGTACTAACGAGAACCTTTTTTGTTACGTTGCCACTCTCAATTGTTGCCAGTGCAGTTGTTGTCGAGGGGACTCAGTTCGCCTTGAATCTTGTTGACCAAATGTCAAAGGCAGTCACTCAAGGCAGTGGCAGCAACATTTCATCATTTATTCGATCACTTGAAAGTTGGGTGAATTCGCCAAGTCCGAATCTTATGGGAGCCGCAGTACCTGCTTTTGTTGGGTTCCTACTTGCTTGCGTGGTGGCTTTTGGTGCGCTTGTCCTATGGGTAGAGATGGCTATACGTTCTGCGGCGATATATATTCTGGTTCTTTTTGTCCCAATTGCGATGATCGGAGCTGTAAATCCGCTAATATCGCATTGGACCAAACGAGTATTCGAAACCCTTGGTGCACTTATACTATCTAAGCTGGTTGTGGTAGCAACCTTGGCATTAGGCGTCTCGGCGATTGCTCATCCCGGGGCCAATGATCCGTCGGGCATTATTATCGGAGTAGCCATACTCTTACTGGGAGCTTTTGCACCATTTGCAGTCCTAAAGCTAGTCCCGGCAGTGGAGGCAGGAGCAGTTGCCCACTTAGAAAATATGTCTCGACGAGGCCTGGCTAGCATTGGGTCAGCGCCAAGGTTGGCAATGCAGGCAAGTCGTGGAGCGGCATCAACGGTGGGAATGGTGATGAATTTGAAAGACTCGATGTCGATGAGTGACTTAGCTGGTAACTTCACAGGTTCTCCCGGTGATTTTACGATGTCAGCAAGTAGGTTTAGTGAGTCAAATGGGCCCGGCAGTTCAAGCGGGCCCGGCGGTTCAAGCGGGTCTGGCGGTTCAAGCGGATCGGGCAGTTCAAGCGGATCGGGCAGTTCAAGCGGATCGGGCAGCTCAAGCGGATCGGGCAGCTCAAAGGCAGCGAATCAATCAGGTGGTTGGCCTTCGAGTAATTCTGGATACTCAGGAATCCCACTTGCAAATGGCAACGGGAGAAACCCTCATGTAGAGAAGCTCCTTGAGAATTGGGGATCCGATGATGAAAATTGAGGGTCCGATGATGAAAATTGAGGGTCCGTCAACACCGATGCGTACCCATAAGAATTGATCTGGAGGGACTCACCTATTGTCTAATTCATATCGTTTCGGGGTATTAGAACGTCGAGGCTCAATAGCGGGGTTCAGATCTGGCCAGATAGGAGTACTTGCCGGAGCGCTAGTTGTCGCGGTTATCGTGCTCCGTAGCCTTGGAAGCCCAATTGGGGAGCTTATTGGGTTTGTTGTCGTGAGCCTTGCAGTTGCTTGCGTTACAGTGCCGGTTGGAGGGCTTTGTATGGATCAATGGCTACCCGTGATTATCGGTTGGAAGTATAGCGGTGGTTCTGTGAAGCGCCTTGGTATGAATTTAGATGGGCATTACCGTATCACTAGCCCAGAGTCAGATTTGGCCGTAAGTGAACTTACTAGACCTGCTAGACCTACTAGACCTGCAAGTTGGCCAGCTTATCGTTCCTCGTCCGGGCAAGCTCGTTTGGGCCGGGATGGGATTATTGATAAATCTATCGGATCTATGCTCCGAATAGGTCAGAGTGCAATTGGACGGTGTGATTTCTACGATATAGAACTTCAAGGAGTTGGTCGCGTCGGGATATGCGCGGACCGAGAGTACAACCGCTATTGCATTGTTCTGGCAGTGCGCTCCAGCGGGTTCAATCTACTTGATCCCAGTGAACGTGATCAGAAAGTAAATGCATGGTCATCAGTTCTGGCTAGCTTGAGCCGCGATAGGTCCCCAATCGGCCGTATCCAATGGATGTCGCGTTCATGCCCTGGTGATCCGTCTCATATGATCAAATATTTGGAAAATAACATGGAAGTGGATATATCTAGCAAGCCAGGAACATCGTATCACGAACTACTTATGTCAGAATCATCTTATATAAGACGAGGCGAGACTTATATTGTAATTTCAACCGACAGACGATCGAGCATCAGATCATTAGGGGCGTCACATTCCAGGCCTAAGGCCGGGGAAAGGCCAACAGTCGATAAAATAGCTGGCCAGGTTCTATGTGATCAACTCGGTCCAGTTGTGTCTGAGTTGTCATCAGCTTCGATCGAGATAGAAGGGGTACTAGATAGTGAGGCCGTCGAGCATCTGTTCGCTAGTACCTTTCGATCTATCTCTGCCGGGGAACGGGCTAGGTCCCCTTGGCCTATCTCATTGAAAGCTCAGTGGTCAACTGTCATTACTGATGACTTACATCATGTCATCTATTGGATAGAGGAATGGCCCCGAACCGAAGTACCTTCTGACTTCATGGCTCCTCTACTCTTAGCGGGTTCGGCGAGAGTTCTCGTATCAGTCACTATGGAACCAATTGATTCACTCAAAGCTGCTCGGCAAATCGAAAATGCTCGTCTGACCCGAGCTGCCGATGATGAGCTTAGACGCCGAGGGGGATTTACTCTGTCAGTGCGTCGCAAGAAAGAAGAAGAAGTCCTTTGTCAGCGCGAGATTGAATTAGCCAATGGACATACTCAGTACCGATTTTCGGGATACGTCATGGTGTCGGGAAGAACCGAAGATGAGTTGAATCGCAACTGTGCATTAGTGGAACAGTGCGCTTCAAGGTCTTTTCTCTCTTTACGACGGCTCTATGGCGATCAAGAACGAGCGCTGAGCTGGGTGCTGCCAATATGCCGGGGTCTTGCCTAGATTGAACCTGCCTGCACATAAAGTTACAAAACGTAAGGTCACCAATTGAACCTGCCTGCACATAAAGTTACAACAGCAAATCTTGGTGCTGCATATCCATTCATGATGTCGCCGTCATTGGATTGTGGAGGCGTATATATAGGAAGAGATCTCCTGGGGGGATCGTTTACCTATGACCCTTTTGAACTTTACAAGCAAGGTGTCATTAGCAATACAAATATGATTATTTTCGGGCAGATAGGACGAGGGAAAAGTTCATTTGTAAAATCATATCTTTGGCGCCAATCAGTTTTTGGAAGACAAGCCTGGGTTCTGGACCCAAAAGGGGAGTACGACTTATTGGCCAAATACTGGGGAGTTATACCGCTCAAGATATATCCTAGCGGTCCAATTCGATTGAACCCACTAGAAGACTTCGGTAGTTATGCCCATGTTGGCGGTTCTCATACCGCCAGCGCTCATACCGCTGGCTCTCATACAGGCGGGTCCGAGGCTAAGGAGGAGTATGTAAGGAGATGCGTCGAACTTCTAGTGGCTCTAGGAAGCGCATGTCTGAATCGAAGTCTTCTCCCAACTGAGAATGCGGCATCCCAGCTTGCTTTTGAACAAGCTCGGCAATCCAACTTGCACCGTCAAATTACCATTCCGGACGTAGTGGAGGCTTTGCTAAATCCAACGCACGAAAGTGCAAGGAAGATAAATACTGACCGCGAAGAGCTGGCTCATATGGGCAGAGATTTAGGACTTGAGTTACGTAGATTGGTAGTAGGAGATCTCAAGGGAATGTTCGACGGCCCTAGTTCTGAAGGGATAGACCTCTCGGCACCATTAGTGATCATTGATCTATCTCGACTATACGAGTCGCATGCCCTCGGGGCATTGATGACTTGCTGCTTGGGATGGCTGAATGCATTATTATCTGTGCCAAGTGCCACAAAAAGGTTCATAGTTATAGACGAGGCCTGGGCAATACTTCGTAATCTATCTATATCAAGATGGCTCCAGTCATCGTGGAAACTTTCTCGTAGTCGAGGAGTTTCCAATATTGCAGTATTGCACCGAACTTCTGATCTAAGGTCGGCAGGTTCAATGGATTCTGAGCAAGTTAGTCTTGCCTCTGGATTATTATCTGATTCAGAGACAAAAGTAATCTATTCTCAACCTCAGAGTGAACTAGAAAATACAAAACAACTCTTAGGTGTTAGCTCTACTGAAGCAGAGTTATTGCCTAATCTACGCAAAGGTACAGGTTTGTGGAAGGTGGGACGACAGTCTTTCTTAGTAGAGCATCGGTTGGGCCCTGCAGAGTATCCCATGATTGATACAGATCAGAGGTTGAGATGAGTGGGATTGGCCTACATATACTTATTGCATTAGCCGTGCTTGGCGGGTTGCTAGTCGCTAAGCAAATCTCGGAGTTCGATATGTCGAGAACAAAGCCGCACAGAAAGAGTAAGCATCAGGAGAATTGGGGTACAATTAGAAGCCTGACTTGCCTGCGCATCGACGGACCTACACGTGGTCGACTAATTCTAGGCAGAATTTGGTCAAGTCATGGATCACTGGCCGTTGTTTTGTGGCAAGAAGTCATACTCAAATGGTTATCGACTCTGTCCAAGAGGCCCGATCCAACTCTATTGGCAGCCGAAAAAAATCATTCAGTCATGATTATCGGACCAACGCAGAGCTACAAGACCAGTGGACTAGCGATTCCAGCAATTTTGGAATGGGAGGGTCCGGTGGTGGCTGTCAGCGTGAAGTCTGATCTTTCACAAGCTACTTATGATTATCGTGCTTTGTCTGGCTCAACTTATGTGTTCGATCCATGCGGCGTGACGGGATTGAACGGGCTAGGGTGGTCGCCACTTGATTACTGCTCCAGTTGGGTTGGGGCCCGCAGGGCAGCGCACTCATTGGCCCATTCAAGCCCTAGCAATGGTTTAGAAGATAGTGAGTTTTGGTATGGAACTGCTTCAAAATTATTAGCACCACTTTTATTCGCTGGCGCAAACGCAAAGCTAACCATGGCCGACATAGTACGCTGGGTCGACACTCAAGAGATCCAAGAGATAGATGAAATTTTAGCAAGGGTTGGATGTGAGCAAGCACGTAATGCTGCATGGGCATCTTTTGGTCGTGACGCAAAACAGAAGAGTTCTGTTTACACTACTGCCGAGACGGTATTGGAAGCTTTTGGAGACCCTGAGATTGGATCTGTCGGTATTGGTGAAGGCTTTGATCCACACAGCCTCTTACATGGTGGTTCAAACACTCTTTATATCTGTGCTCCCTCGCATGAACAGGCTAGATTGCGGCCAATGTTTTGTTGTTTGCTAGGCCAAATCCTCGACTTGGCTTTCATGAAGGCACAAGATGACGGCGGATCTCTGGTTGAGCCGTTGTTAATTGTTATAGATGAGGCTGCAAATATCGCCCCGATTGATAATCTTGACACTATTGCCTCAACAGGAGCAAGCCATTCAATACAGTTGCTGACGGTCTGGCAAGACATCTCTCAAATAAAGGCCCGATATGGCAAGAAAGCTGACTCAATTCTAAATAACCATCGGGCAAAGATAGTATTATCTGGAGTGTCAGATATCGACACACTCGAGTACGTGTCGCGTCTAGCAGGAGAGACTACAAGCTCCATCCCAACTTACTCTAAAGATCACAAAGGGGGGCATTCAGTGACATATCAGCCCTCTAAGACTCCATTGGCTTCGCACAGTTTTATTCGCCAGATTCAACCTGGTTCTGGGATTTTATTCTATGGTCACCTGCCGGCGACCCAAATCAAGCTGCGTCCTTGGTATGAAGAGCCGACACTAATCGAATCGACATGCCAGGCCAGGAATGCCCGAGCACCCAAGAGCTAGATCCTAAAACGGTGCCCCTGGTGCAACTAGCGGCCATGGGCGCTCTCGCTCAACGCTTAGTGCTAAATCTAAAAGCAGCGCTTCTTCATGTCGACGCGAGATTACCTGCATGCCGACGGGTAGTCCATCGAGATTTCCAACTGGAATATTAATTCCGGGATTTCCAGATATATTGCATGGAATAGTAAGAGCGCCATTGTTGCCCATACCGCAACTGATATCGCCAACTACGCTTGGAAGCGGCCCAGAGGCGCTAAATGCAACATCAGGATTAGTCGAGGCGATCACAAAATCAACTTGCTCAAATACTTGCGCAAAGGCTTCGAAAACCGACGTGCGAAAAGATTCAACTCTTGCAGCCATCTTCAGGTCATACATTTGAAGTGCGACTCTGAGCGCAAAGCCGATTTCAAGAGTTAGGTCCTGCTCGCAATCAGGATACTTGTCGCCTAAGGTATTGACGAGACCCACTGAGTTACCGATAGCCCACTCCATAGAACCTTCGGGGAAATTGACAGGAATATCGACAATTTCCAAGCCACAGTCCTTGGCCAGCAGCTGGCCGTGTTCATGTATCATCTCTTGGATGGCTGGAAGTACGGTGGCACAGCCAAGCGTTGGTGCAATGGCAACTTTCTTGCCTGTCAGGTCATAGCTACCTAGGCGCTGTTCCCAACCTACAACCTTGGGGAGGCTAAAGGGATCATGGATATCTTGACCATTGCATACGTCAAGCCATCGTGCAGTATCTCGCACCGATCTACTTACGCAGCCCATTGTAACAGTGAAAGGTTCGGGCTCAAGGTAAGGACCCATCGGGATACGACCAAAAGTCGTCTTCAAGCCGACTAGACCACAGAAACCAGACGGGATCCTAATAGAACCACCACCATCTCCGGCGGTTGATAGCGTACACAATCCTCCCGATACAGCCGAAGCAGCCCCACCCGAAGAACCACCTGGTGTTCGTTCTTTGTTCCAAGGGTTGAGAGTTGAGCCATGCAGTTTTGTGTGAGTACAGTTGACACCTCCGAACTCCGACGCATTCGTCTGTCCAAAAAGATTTGCACCATTTTCTCGTAATCTCTCGACGACGGTAGAGTCGTATTTGCCTATCTCATCCTTCAAGGGGACCGAGGCTTTAGATGCTGGCCACCCTTTGACAGGGTCAAGTTCTTTTACTGCAATAGGAAGGCCACCGAAGGGGAGAGAGGTGTCAATCTTGTCAGCACGCTCTAGGGCTTTTTCGGCCTCAAGATAGCAAAAAGCATTCAAAGTCGATTTGTCTATTGCGTTTAGAGTTGCTTGGAGTTCCTCTTTGGGGGAGCGTTCCCTTTTGCGAAAGGCGTCAACTAAAGAGCAAGCATCGTTCATCCAGGGGGTATCAGTCACCTAATTACCATAGCCTGGAATGAGGTAACTTTACACATCTATCTGGTAGGCTAGGTAGAAATTGTGCGTTTCGAGAATTTACTTAGAGAGGATTTTTGAAGAAAATGAGTGAAGTTGAGACACATATTGAAGCCAGCCAGGTCGGCGACGAACCGACAGGGGAAAGTAGCGTTCATGGCAAGCGTGAGTGGCAGCCCTGGTCGACTGGAGCAAAGGTCATAGTTTTTTTTGGAATAATAGCTGCTCTCTCGCTGGTAGCTGTATTTGTAAATCTGGCGCTACCAGTTCATTGAACTAAGGTCGAGACCCGATAGGCGACCGTAGTTAGCCTGTTATTAGATATCGCCATTATTGGAGTAGCGCTAAGTGAGATTTGGAATTGACGTAGCTCAACAGCGCATCACATGGCAAGAGCTGGTTGAACGAGTACAGATCGGGGAGCGTCTCGGCTTCGAAGGTGCTTTCGGCTTTGACCACTATCAACCGATGTTTGGCTCCGGGCCGGGTAACTGTTTTGAGGGGATGACTACCTTGGCCGGTTTAGCGGGCCTAACCCAGACGATACGCTTGGGGCTTTTAGTGGCTGGCGTAACATATCGGCACCCTTCAGTTTATACTTGCCAGGCAATAACGCTTGACCATATCTCTAATGGTCGTTTTGAAATGTCTTTTGGGGCTGCTTGGTTTGAGCCTGAGCACAAACAACTCGGCATTGGTTTCCCCAAGAGCGCGAATCGCTTTGATCTGCTTGAAGATTCTCTGGAGATTGTAACGCGTTTGATGAGTGGTGAGGTTGTTGATTATGTAGGCAAGACGACCTCTCTTAATCAAGCACAGCTTCTGCCCAGACCTTTGCAGCGTCCTCATCCTCCGATCTGGATTGGTGGCTCAGGTCCGAATCGGACTTTACCACTGGTTGCTCGTTTTGGCGATGTGTGGCACTGCTTTGAAGGGCCTTCATCGTTGGAGAATCTGGGTGGAACACTAGATAGCTTGGCGACCGAAGTTGGTCGAGATCCTAGGTCTATTACCAGGGCGTCATCTATATCAATATCTGCAAACGATAATGAGATTAGAAAGTTGATAGCTCAATATGAAAGAGCTGGCGTGGAATATCTAGTTTGTTCGTGGCCAACCCAAGGGGCGGAACGGGTCGAAGAGTTTGCTATCGAAATAATGTCGCAATTCAAGTAGTCGCAATGTTAGGTACTTTATGAGCGGTCCCTTATCAGATATAGGCAGTTTATGAGCGGTCCTTTATCAGGCATTCGCGTAATAGATGTTTCAAATGTGCTGGCTGGTCCGGTTGCCGGACAGGTCTTAGGCGACTATGGCGCTGAGGTGATCAAGATTGAGCACCCCCACCACTTAGACGGACTTAGGAATCTCGGTAAGCAAATTGACGGTACGGGTATCTGGTGGAAAGTAATCTCGCGTAATAAGAAGGTTGTGGGTCTAAATATCGGATGTGAAGAAGGTCAAGAAGTTTTTCGCAAGCTTGTTGGGTCGTGTGATGTTGTTATCGAGAATTTTCGCCCCGGTACAATGGAGAAGTGGAATCTCGACTTTCCATCTATTGCATCAATAAATAATAGAGTTATTTTGTTGCGAATAACTGGTTTTGGCCAAGACGGAACGTACGCAAATAGGCCAGCTTTTGGAACCCTTATTGAGGCAATGTCTGGATTTGCGCAATCTATGGGTGAAGCCAATGGCCCCCCGGTTTTGCCGCCGTTGGGATTGGCGGACAGCCTGGCAGGTATATCCGGAGCTTTAGCAGTTGTAATGGCGCTTTATCATAGAGACCGTAACGGTGGATCAGGGCTTGGCCAAGAAATTGATCTGTCGATATTAGAACCTCTGGTTTCGATAATGAGTCCGCAGCCGAGCGTATATGACAAGACAGGGGAACTTCCCGCCCGCATGGGCAACAAATCTGACCTAAATGCGCCAAGGAACCTTTACCGAACTCGCGACGGTAAATGGATTGCAATGTCAACTTCGACGACTCAGATTGCCGAGCGAGTCATGCGCTGCATCGGTCATGGCGAAGTTTGCGATCAAGAGTGGTTTAGTTCTGGTCAAGGTAGAGTTGAACGCGCAGATTTATTAGACGGCCTGGTGGCCGAATGGGTCGCACAGAGAGATAGAGACCAGGTAATAGAGCTTTTTGAAGAAGCCCAAGCGGCAGTTGGACCCGTGTACTCGGTTGCTGAGCTTATGGCAGATCCCCATGCTATATCCCGAGGAATCTTTCAGCGCGTACCCGACGACGAACTCGGTAGTGTATTGATGCCAGGTTTGCTCTTTCGAATGTCTCAAACCCCAGGCGAGATTCGGTTTGCTGGTAAGAAACCAGGCAGTGATACTTTATCGGTGCTCGCCGATATTGGAGTTTCGGAAGAGGACTTAGTCGAGTTGCGCTCAATAGGTGTTATTTGAGTACCTGGGCCTGAAACCCACCCAATATGTTAGCCCGCTTTTAATTATTCGCTAAGTTGTAAGCTATCCTAGTAGACCAGCGTTGGTGGGATAGGTGGCGGATAGGTGGCGGATAGGTGGCCAAGAAGGATGCAAAATTTAATATGAAGAATGCAAGCCGAACAAGGTCGTCTGTTGCATCCATTGGACTTTCGACTCTTTGTCTCGTACTCTTTCTTACGTTTCTTGATAACACCATAGTGAGTGTGACGCTTGCAAACGTCCAATCAGAACTACACACAAATGTCGTCCAAATGCAATGGATTGTTAATGGCTACGCCCTTGTATTCGCAAGCTTCATGTTGCCTGCGGGTGCCCTCGCAGATCGGTTTGGGCGAAAGAAGCTGATGCTATTAGGAGTAAGCCTGTTCTGCGGGGGATCACTGCTTGGAGCGTTGGCACCGAACACCAATACTTTGATCCTTGCCAGGACAATAATGGGGCTTGGGGCTGCTGCGTCAGAGCCAGGAACTCTCTCGATGATACGTCAAATCTATTCCGAACCAGTTCTACGGGCACGTGCACTTGGGATCTGGGCAGCAGTGTCAGGTCTCGCATTGGCAGCAGGTCCACTCATTGGGGGCACACTCGTCGGAATTTGGTCCTGGAGAGCTGTTTTCTGGTTTGGCTTTCTTTTTGGACTAGTTGCACTCATCGCCGGGATTATCTTCTTGAGCGAATCGTTGGATCGCCAAAAAGGGAGCTTTGATTTTTATGGTTTCCTACTAGGTGCTGCGGGAATCGCAGCGGTGACTTTTGCAGTAATGTCAGGTGAAACCAACGGTTATTCCACCAGGTGGGTAGAGCTACTAATGGCGGGCGGGTTTATAAGTCTTCTTGCTTTTATGTTTGTTGAGTCCAAGGCGGAAAACCCGACCCTAGACTTGGCCAGCTTTCGCAATTCTTCTTTTGCTGGCTCGAACATAGTTGCATTGACGAGTTATTTTGGAATTTTCTCGATCTTCTTCTTCGTCGCTTTGTATTTGCAAGAAGTCGGTACCATCTCGGGCTTTGGGTTGGCTCTGGACTTCGTTCCGATGGCTCTTGGAATGATGTTCGCGTCTATTCTTGGGGGTAGATGGGTTGGTGCATTTGGACCGCGGGCCCCAATGGTTCTGGGATGCCTCTTGTCTGGAGTGGGAATTTTTTGGATAGACGCTATTCTCACCCCGTCATCGAGCGTGGGGACTCTCGGTTGGCCTCTTTGTCTTTCAGGCCTTGGGTTCGGGCTCGTGATTGTACCAGTGACCTCAACGGCTCTTTCATCTATTGATGCAAGACATTCCGGCATGGCTTCATCTATGACCAATACAAGTCGAGAACTGGGTGCTGTCGCAGCCGTAACCTTGCTCGGGTCAATTATCAATGGTCAGCTCACAGTCAACCTTCTAACAAAGCTTACAAAGATTGGGATACCAAAGTCGTTGCAACCTTCGGTCATTGCTTCGGTTACTACAGGAGGACCAAATCAACAAATATCGCATTATGCAAATGCAGGTAAAGAGTTCCAGAAGATCGTGAATGAGGTTGTCTCAGCTGCCTTTGCGGTATTCAAGTCAGGCCTAAATACCTCTCTTTATATCGCAGGTGGTCTAATGCTGGCTTCTGCAATTGTTGCAGCGTTCACAATTCGGGCAAGAAGCAGCGGTTCTTTACCTGCTAAATCGAGTCAATAAATCGAGTCAACAAATCTATAGCGATACCTCACCAAGTCACCAAGTCGCCAAGTCGCCAATATAGCGCAATCGACTCAGTCTGGCAGCTAGAACTCTAGAGCCATTAGCGGTTCTGAGGGATCCTCCGTACCAGCTTGTATATCGTTATTAGATCCAGTTGCAGAAGGCGCCGATGGTCGAGCAGGTTTGAAGTGAGGAACTATAGATCCTGCGAGTCCCGCCACCAATGCGATGAAGCCACCGATGATAAAAGCATCTGAAAATCCATGGGTTTGAGCCGATAAGACAATATGGTTTGGGATAGATCTCGTAGCGGGCAACCCTCGACTTATTCGATTGACTACATATGACTTGATCGAAGCATTGGTTGTACTTGATGCTACAGTTGCTAGTACTGCTAATCCGATAGCACCGCCAATTTGACGAGAGGCATTTACCAAACCTGAAGCTAATCCGGCTTGCTGCATTGGAACCCCGCTTGTTGCCGCAATTGAAACTGGGGTAAAGGTGAGCCCAATACCAAGCGCTGCAAGTAGACCTCCAAAAAGAATGTCGGGGAAGTATCCACCAGGTGAAGTAATATGAGCCATCCAGAAAAGTCCTATACCAGAAATTATCGGACCTACTATAAGTATCGGTTTAGGACCAGTTCTCCCAACTATCTTTGCGCAAGTAATAGCCCCTGCCATTATTGCTAGTGGCTGAGGTAGGAAAGCAATACCAGCCTTCAATGGGCTATATCCCAAGACATTTTGCAAGTAAAGTGACTCAAAGAACCACATTCCAAACATTGCCGCTCCCACCATAATCATCACTAGGTTCGCTCCACTAACTGAGCGAACTGTAAATATCTTCAGTGGGATCAGTGGATCGCTTGCAACTTTCGATTCAACCAGCAAAAAGCCCACAATGAGTAGGGCTGCAATCCCCAACGGGAGGATTGTCTGCCACTGAGTCCAAGAGTAGGTATCGGTTCTGACGATTCCGTATATTGCGGTACCCAGACCGAGTGTAATGAGAACAGCTCCAATTGCGTCAATCTTAGGAAGGATCTGATTCTTGCGTTCTGTAATTGCAGAGGAAGCTAGAATCATCGTAACTATCCCTATGGGGATGTTGATGAACAAAGTCCAGCGCCACGAGAGTAGATCAGTGAGAACTCCCCCAAGGATAACACCAGCAGCACCTCCGGCCGAAGCAACTCCGCTCCAAGTTGCAAGTGCACGTGCCCTTGCATGGTGTTCGGTATAAGTAGTTGTAATAATTGTAAGTGTTGCCGGGGCCAGTACAGCTGCTCCGAGACCTTGAATGCCTCTTGCCACCAAAAGCATCATCTGTGAAGTTGCAATACCGCCCAAGAAACTTGATGCCGTAAACATTCCCAGACCCACCATAAATATCTTCTTGCGACCATAAAGATCGGCGAGACGACCGCCAAGCAGTAAGAAGCCACCAAACGTCAAGGCATAGATATCCAGTATCCACTGTAAGCCAGTTTCGCTAAAGCCCAGAGACCGATGAATGGCTGGTAAGGCTACATTTACCACTGACATGTCAAGAACTACCATGAACTGGCCTACGCAGGTAACTAGCAAAATCAACCAGGTAGGATGGACCCTATTTACCTTGCCGCCCTCAGAGACGGCTGAATCGGTCGAGGTTTTTACTTCGCTTGACTCAGACATGCAACATTCAACATCATTTCTTAATTTATATTCCCAAGTAGGGCGTATTCTCTAACTAATTTGTCCAGACAAAAACCACAAAAAGGACGTAGTTACCACCAAGGAATTTATTCTAATCTCTAACCAGCAAGAGTGGTAATCCTCAAAGAGATATACTTGCTGTCACGTAATTCAATGCGTTCTCGGGGGTAGTAGTGGTTAATTCAACACAGTATCAAATGGGCGGTTATGGTGAGCATTGGGGGTGTCGATGAACTGGCATAGGCTAGTTGCGGCCTTGGCTAGTGTTGGATTGGTCTCTATCGTTTCAAGTTGTAATCTTGATTATCCGACTAGTAGTCCGTCAGCCGTAATTGTGACGCTAAATGCTGGCACCACAGGCTCATCAGCAGGCCCATCAACAGGCTCATTGACAGGCCCGCTTATCAACCAAGGACTCATCGGGGTCAACGGCCCGGGACCCGTTGGGGCCCAAGCCTTGATCAAGAATCTTGGGGTTGACTGGGTAAGGGTTGGAACGAGCCTTGGAGCCAACTACAACTGTGCGACTGGGGTTTGGGACCCAACCAACTTAGACCAGTCTGTTGCTGGGGTCCTGGCTGAAGGAGGAGTTCCCGAGATTGACGTTGGTGGAACTCCGACTTGTCTTGCAACTCCGACAGGGAACTCGGGCTTTGGTCCTCAAAACGATCCGCCAGATATCGGTTCGCAAAATCGACAAGCGTGGATGAGCCTTGTTTACCAAATGGCCTACCACGAAATAACGACTTACGGTGTAGCCATTTTCGAGATTGAGAACGAACCAGATTGGGTTTTCTGGAATGGAACAATGCAAGAGTACTTCCAAGTTTACAATGACACAGCAACTGCTATAGAACAGGCTGCTTCCAAAGCCAATGTGAAGGTTATGGTTGGAGGTCCGACCCTTGCCAATATTTTTGACTCAATGGATACATCGTGGTTAGATCCTTTTCTTCAATATGTAAGCTCGCATAACTTGCCTTTGGACTTTCTTTCATGGCATTCTTACCCTAACGATCCACTAGCTGGACCAGGACCTTCACCCGGTGAGGGACCATACTGCCTTGGCAATCAGCCAGGTCCAAATGGAAATACTTGCTATTACAACAAATCTCTCGATCCTGGAACGCCCGCTCAAGAGGCGCGTCAAGCAAGACAAGCTTTAGCTAACTATCCTAACCTACACCCGTTATTGGTAATCGACGAGTGGAACCTAAATGGAGAATACGATGCTCGCCAGAGCGGCCCTTACGACGCTGCCTTTGCTTTAGACGTTCTTACTCAAGCTCAGCAGGCTGGCGTTGATAGGATGTGTTTCTGGGATGTAAATGATAGTGCGTCAGATCCCCTCAACAACTGGGGTCTGTTGACTTCCAACTTAGAGCCGAAACCAGTTTACTACTCTTTTCTATTCTGGCACGATATTGCTGGGCAGTCCTTGCCGATTTCTTTTGATCCTGGGGGAACATCGGCAGATCCTTTAGGACAAGTTGGTGGAGTGGCGAGCCGATCCGCAAGTGGTAAATTATCTGTTCTTCTATATAATTTTCAACCTTATGACGTATCCGGCAACTATGGGACCTCTGATCCGACGCCCACCGACCATCAAGTAGTCCTTGATCTAACTGGACTTGCTGCCAATAGCGCCTATGCGTGGAATCGCATGGCAGTGGATGCAACGCATACTGGGAGTACCATTGCTACTGGAACGCTTACTAGCTCGGCCGGTAACGCCCAGATGATATTTGACATACCGGGCGACAGCGTCAGTCTGGTAACGCTAAATTTGAAACCCTAATCGGGCGCACGTTGGACTAGGGTAGGTAGAGGCCCGAGCGGGTTACGGGTTACGCCTGAATCACCTTAGGGAGCGCTAGGCAGCCAGCTTGGGCGATTTGCCTCGTATGAGACAATCTTGTCTAAGAATCGCTCCGTAAGCCCAATGTCGTCAAGGCCTTCCAAGAGACGGTATTTGGTAAATTGGTCTAAGCTGAACTTACCGACTAGCTCGACATCGGGCGCTTCGACAGTTCCCCGTTCGACATCAATTGTAATATGAAGAGAGGGATTATCTGCGACTGCTTCCAAAAAGCGGTTGGTAACCTCTAGGTCCAACTCAACTGGTAGAAGTCCAACCTTAGTGCAGTTGGTTTTGAAAATATCACCGAATTTAGGGGAGATGACTGCTTCAAATCCATAATCGGTTAGTGCCCAAACTGCATGCTCACGAGAAGATCCTGTTCCGAAGTTTGGTCCTGCAATAAGTATGTTTGCTCCAGAGTACTCTGGATTGTTCAAGATAAAATTGCGGTCATCTCTCCATTCAGAGAAAAGACCTCGACCAAACCCAGTTCGCTCGACACGCTTTAGCCAGTCACTAGGGATGATCTGATCGGTATCTACGTCAGAGCGACTAAGCGGTACTGCTCGTCCTTCGATAATTCGTACAGGTTTCATCGTTAGAGATCCTCCGGGGTTGCAAAGTGGCCAGCAATAGCAGTTGCTGCAGCTATCTCAGGTGAAACCAGATGAGTACGGCCACCACGACCTTGCCGACCCTCAAAGTTGCGATTAGAAGTTGATGCGCACCTCTCTTGGGGGGCAAGCTTATCGGGATTCATCGCCAGACACATTGAGCAACCAGGTTCTCTCCATTCAAATCCAGATTGCACAAAAATTTTATCCAATCCTTCGGCCTCAGCAGCCTCTCTGACTTTGCGAGAGCCGGGAACTACCATTGCTCTCAACCCTGATTTCACATGCTTGCCTGAAACAATGTGTGCTGCGCTACGGAGATCTTCAATACGAGAGTTGGTGCACGATCCAATGAATACCGTGTCTACTGATATGTCTTTCATGGCGGTCCCAGCGCTGAGCCCCATGTAATCAAGAGCACGTGCCGCCGCTTCACGTTGAGCTACATCTTGGAAACTATCCGGATCTGGAATTACTTGCGTGATCGGGATCACCTGTGACGGATTTGTACCCCATGAAACATAAGGTGAGAGCGCGCTAGCATCAAGTTCAACTTGCTTTGCAAATTGCGCACCATCATCGGTTGGAAGACTTCGCCAATAATCTAGCGCTTGCTCCCAGTCAGCAGCCTTGGGGCTGAAGCGCTTATTTTCCAAGTACGCATAAGTTATGTCATCAGGAGCGATCATCCCAGCCCTTGCTCCTGCTTCAATGCTCATATTGCATATAGTCATGCGGGCTTCCATCGAGAGAGCTTCAATTGTAGAGCCGCGATACTCGATGACATAACCCATTCCGCCACCTGTACCAATCTTGCCAATTATTGCAAGAATAATATCCTTAGAAGATACTCCAGCCGGAAGGGCTCCATTGATGTTTACTGCCATTGTCTTGGGTTTCGAT
The DNA here is from genome assembly GCA_021827485.1 of Actinomycetes bacterium. Classification (GTDB taxonomy): domain Bacteria; phylum Actinomycetota; class Acidimicrobiia; order Acidimicrobiales; family JAKAVM01; genus JAKAVM01. The sequence goes on along the minus strand of JAKAVM010000041.1, from coordinate 6,959 downwards.
TGCGGCAGGCACTGAGTTGCTAAGACATGCTCAACTTCACTTGTTCCTATCCCAAAAGCTAGCGCGCCAAACGCTCCGTGCGTAGACGTGTGACTGTCGCCGCAAACTATTGTCATACCAGGCTGGCTAAGTCCAAGCTCTGGCCCAATGACATGGACAATTCCCTGGTCGGCGTGTCCCATCGGATAGAGGGTAATCCCAAATTCCTCACAGTTAGTTTTGAGCACGTCAAGTTGCTTGGCTGAGATCGGATCGGCGACCGGTTTGTCTATATCTTGGGTCGGAACGTTGTGATCGGCTGTGGCAAAAGTAAGATCCGGGCGGTGCACCTTGCGTCCTGACATTCGCAGACCATCGAAGGCCTGAGGGGATGTTACCTCGTGAACTAAGTGCAGGTCGATGAATAATAGATCTGGCTCATCCACACTTGAGGAAACCACGTGGGCCTCCCAGACCTTTTCTGCCAGCGTCTTGGCTTTATTAGTGTTGTTGGAGTTAGGGGTTGTTTGCGGCATAGATTTATTTCTAGCCTACTCTCCGATCGAGACTATTTCAACTTTGAGACTACCTCCAGGTGCTTCATAGGTAATTATCTCGCCACGAGATCTACCGAGAAGAGCTTCGCCGAGAGGTGATTGAGGTGAAACTATTGTAACACCTTCCCGACGTTCTTCAATCGAGCCGATTAGGCACTTCTCAACATCTTCGTCACCCTCATAGCGAATATTGACAATTGAGCCAGCAACAACCGTATCGGAAGCATTTGTATCTGTATCATCGACTACAACGGCATCTATAAGCATGGCTTCAAGCTGTCGGATTCGGGCTTCCATCTTTCCTTGGGCATCTTTAGCCGCATGGTAGTCGCCATTTTCAGACAGGTCGCCGAGAGCTCTAGCGGCCTCAATGGCTTGGGAAATTTCAATTCGTCCGCGGGTTATCAGGTCATCTCTTTCTGCGACTAGCCGGTCGTAAGTCTCTTTTGAAAGATGGGTTGTTTTGTTTTCAGGCACGTATATAAGGGTACCGTAAAAGCGCGAACATAATCGAAAATATAGACCATTATGAACCTCTGAGTTGACTAGCTAGGCTATTATGGGCGAGAATAGAGCTAGTAATAAATTCTACTTAGGGGAATATACCGAACATGGAAAAAATAATCTCAGTTTTCTACGAGGTAATTATTACTTAGGCGCACGTCCAAACCACGTGCGTCTCTCAACCCGTCCACTATTTTGGTGGGCGGATTTTTTTTGAAAGGGAGTTAGAGCCAAGTTGAATGAAGTAAAATCAAGACTTATGCCGGATGAAGTCCAACGCTCTAGCGCGCCAAAGATTGGGGTTATAGGTGGAGATGGCATTGGCCCCGAAGTAGTTGCAGAAGCGCTCAAGATAGTCGAGGCTCTAGGTGTTAAGTACGAGCGGGTTGATTACTCATTAGGGGCTCACGCTTATCTCAAGACTGGAGACGTGCTGGACGATAGCGTGCTTGATGAGCTAAGACAACTAGATGCTATCGTTTTAGGAGCAGTTGGTCCACCAGTAGGTTCGACCGAAGTCCCTCCAGGTCTATTGGAACGAGGACTATTGCTCAAGATGCGATTTGAGTTAGACCTATATGTGAATTTGCGTCCGTTTAACTCAGTCCCTAATGCCCCAGTGCAAGGCATAGATTTTGCGGTTGTGCGCGAAAATACCGAGGGAACTTATGCAGGTGAAGGTGGTTTCTTGCGCAAGGGTACCAAACATGAGGTTGCAACCCAAGGCTCGGTCAATACTCGACACGGGGTTGAGAGATGTATTCGATTTGCGTTCAATTTGGCGAACTCTCGTAAGGCAAAGCACCTAACCCTAGTGCACAAGACCAACGTGCTGACCTTTGCTGGAGACCTCTGGCAACGAACCTTTGACGAACTGGCAAGCGAGTTTCCTGAAGTCACACGGGTATATAATCACGTGGATGCAACCTGTATCTATATGGTTGAAGATCCAAAGAGATACGATGTAATTGTCACAGATAATCTTTTTGGAGATATTATCACTGACTTAGCTGGTTCTTTATCTGGGGGCATTGGACTTGCCGCTTCGGCAAATTTAAATCCTGACCGCACCGGGCCATCGCTTTTTGAACCAGTACATGGAGCGGCTCACGATATAGTTGGAACTGGTAAAGCAAATCCCTTAGCCGCGATCCGCTCAATTGGTATGATGCTGGATTATTTAGGTTTTACAGCCGAAGCCAATAAAGTATCGGCTGAAGTTATTCGGTTTGCAAATGAAATAATGGAGAAAAACACCAAAGGATCGTCAGGGATGACAACCCAACAAATAGGCGATGCTATAGCTGAGAGGATAATATAACGTGCCCATCACAGAGGTTGAGAAGATTTGGATGGATGGAAAACTGGTGGACTGGAAGGATGCACAGATTCATGTGCTCACGCATGGGCTTCACTATGGCTCGGGAGTCTTTGAAGGGATTCGGGCATATCAAACAAGTGGAGGTCCGGCAATTTTTAGGCTTGAGGATCACATTGAGCGTCTATTCAACTCCGCCAAGGTTTATATGATTGATATTCCGTTCACTAAGCGTCAGTTGATTGATGCCACTAAAGAGGTGGTGAGAGTCAATAAGCTGGACTCTTGTTACATCCGGCCGATTGTTTATTTGGGCTATGGGGAGATGGGGCTTAACCCATTGCCCTGTTCGGTGAACGTGGCGATTGCAGCCTGGCCCTGGGGGACTTATCTTGGCGAGGAAGGTCTAGAGAAAGGAGTTTCGGTAAAGATTAGTTCTTGGCAGCGCCATGATCCTAATGCAGTTCCACCGGCTGCCAAAGCGACCGGTATGTATCTAAATTCGTCTATGGCTAAGGTCGAAGCGCTCAAGGCAAATTATGACGAAGCAATACTACTCTCTCCCCAAGGGTACGTTTCAGAGTGCACTGGTGAGAACGTATTTATCGTTCATGGAGGTAAAATACTAACTCCTCCCGCAACAGCAGGTGCCCTTGAAGGGATAACTAAAGATTCGGTGATGACCATTGCTGGCGACTTGGGATACCAAGCATCTGAGGCAAATATTTTGAGGTCTGATCTGTATTTGGCAGACGAGATGTTTTTAACTGGAACGGCGGCTGAAGTTGTGCCGATTCGATCCGTTGATGACCGGGTCATTGGAGAGGGAAAGCCCGGACCAATTACTAAGGCAATTCAGGCGAATTACTTTGGTGCCGTACGGGGCGAGTTGTCTCAATATAAAGAGTGGTTAGATTTTGTCAACTAAAGCAGTAGAACTGCCTTTGCAAAGTTTCTTAGGAGCACCTAAGAAGGTTGAAATATTAGACACAATCTTGCGCGATGGGAGTCAGATGGAGGGGATGTCTCTCTCGGTTGACGATAAACTCAAAGTTGCTGAGCAACTAGACCATCTAGGTGTTACGTATATAGAAGGCGGATGGCCAGGAGCTAACCCTAAAGATGATGATTTCTTTACTCGTGCGAGCAAAGAGCTACGGCTAAAAACTTCAAAATTGGTGGCTTTTGGTTCGACCCGCAAGCCAAATGGAAAAGTTTCTAATGACCCTACTCTTGCTCGGCTCTGTGGGGTTGGGACTGAGACTGTGTGTATTGTGGCAAAGTCATGGGACTATCACGTAACCGAGGCTCTGAGAACTTCCCTCAAAGAGGCCAGGTCCATGGCGGCTGAATCAGTTGAGTTCTTGGTTGGCAACGGACTGAAGGTGCTTTTTGATGCCGAGCATTTCTTCGATGGCTATAGGGCTAATAGAGAGTTCGCACTATCGGTTATCAAGGCTGCGATGGACAATGGTGCCGATACTTTAGTGTTGTGCGATACAAATGGTGGTACGTTGCCCCATGAAATTTCGCGCATAGTCAAAGAAGTAATCGAAGCTTTAGGGAAAGGCGCAAAGATTGGGATTCATGCGCATAACGACGGGGGAGTTGCTGTGGCAAATGCGTTAGCGGCAGTCCAGGCTGGAGCTTTACACGTACAAGGATGTGTAAATGGCTATGGAGAGCGAACTGGTAATGCCAATCTGGCCAGTTTGATTCCTAACTTATCACTTAAGATGGGGATCACTACGATTCCACTAAATCGTATGGAAAGACTTACGCCCGTTGCACGTCATATTGGTGAGATTGTCAATCGTACTATGGATCCCCAGCAGCCCTATGTTGGGATCTCTGCTTTTACTCATAAAGCTGGCCTTCACACTTCCGCTATTGCCAGGCGCAAAGACTCTTACGAACATATTTCACCGGACTTAGTTGGAAATGGGACGAGGTTTGTGGTCAGTGAACTATCCGGCAAGTCTACAATAGAGCTTAAAGCCAAGGAGCTTGGTATTGATCTGGCGAGTGATGAGCTCTCCGTTGCTCTTGACCACCTTAAAGAGCTTGAACATGCTGGTTATCATTTTGAGACGGCCGATGGTTCACTTGTCTTGTTGCTGCGCGAGGCAACCGGATGGAAGCAAGATTTCTTCCGTGTTGAGTCATTTGAGGTTAGAACAGAGCTTGGGTCTGTAATATCGTCTGAAACAATGAGTAGATGGCCTAGCGGAGTAGCGACCGAGGCGGTCATCAAAGTTCATGTAGGAGATGAGCGAATTGTCGAGGTGGCTGAAGGTAACGGACCCGTCAACGCTCTTGATGGAGCTTTGCGCAAAGCGCTTGGTCGTCACTATCCCAGTCTTGCCCAGTTGCACCTAACCGATTACAGAGTTCGAGTAGTGGACACATCCAAGGGAACCGGGGCAATTACCAGGGTATTGATAGATTCAACCGATGGCGATGAGTCATGGTCGACAATTGGAGTTTCTGAAAACATCATCGAAGCTTCTTGGTATGCTCTGACAGATTCGATTGTTTACGGACTTTTGGTCCAAAATAAGAAGGGGCGAATACCAAAGAGAAAAGGTAGTAAATGACTCAACCTAGTTTTGTGCACGAAAGTAAGTCTGATTCGGTTAGGCCGACACAACGGCTCTCTGTTGCAAAGCCGTGGACTCAGAGCAGGGTGGCTGAGTTGTCCAAACCCGGTCAACCCTCTGGCCACTATATGGGTTACCAGGGACCTGACCAAGGTTATGCAATTTCTCTAGCAAATAGCTTTGAAGAGGAGTTGGTCACAAATGGACCTGCTTCCAAACACGATGCAATTACTGGTTGTGTGCAAGTTGCACTTCGCCGTGCCTCTCTATTCGGACGGGCTCCATGTCGAACTGACTTAGAGTTTGCATTTACATTGTTTGGATTTATTGGTGAAGCACCTGAGAGTTTGACAAAGGCAAGAGATGAGTGGTTTGCGGGATGCGATCATGACTATTGGAGCCAACGCGCAATAGCGGATTTAGTCTCTCCTGAAGTATTGAAATTATCTTTGTCCGATCTAAAGGATAAGATGGAAGATTGGACCAAGCTAATTTCGATTTCTTGATCGAACTTTATGCTGATATTTAAGTGTACCGTTGTAATTCATTGAGGTGAGTACTACTGAGAATCAAATAAGAGTAAGGTTTGCTCCATCACCAACTGGCTTTCTTCATGTAGGATCTGCCAGAACAGCGCTTTACAACTGGCTCTATGCAAGGCAGAATGCAGGAGTATTTGTCTTGCGCATTGAAGACACCGACAAGGAACGAAATCGCCAAGAGTGGGATAAAGCAATTACTGAATCCCTTGAATGGCTTGGTCTCAATTTCGATGAAGGTCCATATCGACAATCAGAACGCACTGAGCTATATCGTAACGGAATAGATCAGCTAATTGCACAAGGGAATACCTACTACTGTGATTGCACCAGAGAAGAACTTGAGAAGCGCACAGAGGGCAAAAAGCCTGGATACGATGGATTTTGTCGTGATAGAGGATTGGAAAAGAAGGCCGGTCTTGCTCTTCGGTTTCGAGTTGATGGCACAGAACCAGTTGTTGTACAAGATATTATTCGCGGAGACGTTGTTTTTGAGCGTAGCGCAATTGAGGATTTTGTAATCGTAAAAGGAAACGACGATCCTCTTTTTGTGCTTGCGAATGTTATTGACGATTGTGAGATGAGAATATCTCACATTATTCGGGGTGAAGACCTTCTGCCAACAACACCCAAGGCTCTTCTGCTCTGGGAATGCTTGAGCAATGAGCCACTTCCCAAGTTTGCGCACCTACCTATGTTGGTGAATGAGAAGCGCCAAAAACTCTCGAAGCGCCGAGACCCTGTGGCCATCGAAGAGTATCGCAACAGTGGATTTCTGCCGGAAGTGATTTGTGGATACCTTGCGATACTTGGTTGGAGTCCCAAGGATGGACGAGAGATGCTGGCATTAGACGAATTGATAGAACAGTTTAGCCTTGAAGACGTAAATCATTCTCCTGCATTTTTTGATGTTGTCAAGCTGACCCATTTCAACGGAGAAATGATCAGAAGTCTATCGTTAGAAGATTTTATTGAACGCTCAAGTGGTTGGGTAGGAGATAATTGGGAATTATCCAAAGTGACCAAGCTCATCCCTCTCGTGCAAGAGAGGGTATCTAAGCTTTCAGAAATTGCTCCGATGTTGGAGTTTATGTACGAACCAGAAATTGAAGTAGATCCGGATACATGGAGTAAGGCCATTGAGGGTAATCCAAATGCTAAATCAATCCTTCAATATTGTTTAGAGCAATTTAGAGAATGTGATTGGGATAGCGAGACCCTCAAGGAAGTGGTACTCACCGCTGGAGATAAAGTAGGTCTAAAGCTGGGTAAAGCTCAAGCTCCTGTAAGGGTGGCGGTTAGTGGATCGACGGTTGGATTACCACTTTTTGAATCTCTTGAAGCACTTGGAAGGGACGTGACCAGCGAGAGAATTACAAATGCCTTGTCAAAACTATAGGAGGGTTCTCTGGCCTCTTGCCCAAGGCTAGCTGCCGCTAATACTCATGTGATAAAGTAAAAT
>JAKAVM010000093.1 GCA_021827485.1 Actinomycetes bacterium | reverse complement strand
AAGCTGACTTGCGATTTCGTAACCTTAGCGTATGGTAAAACTATGAGATTTCATATGGGTCTGGTCTTCATGGAGACCGATCACGTTGTTGAGCTGTCTAAAGCCGCTGATGAACTCGGATACTACGGTGTCTTGATCCCAGATCACCTATTTTATCCTAAGGATTTGAAATCGGAGTATCTCTACTCGTCCAAGGGTGATGGAAAGCCAAGTTGGGATCCCCAGACTAACTGGCCTGATCCATGGTGTACTGTATCGGCTTGCTCTTCGGTTACGCGTGATATTCACTTCACAACCGGAGTTTACGTCGCACCGGCTAGAGATATTTTTACTGTTGCTAAGTTAGTATCAACAGCGGCCTACTTCTCAAATGACCGGGTTCATTTAGGTGTAGCTCCCGGCTGGTGCGAAGAGGAGTTTGTTGGAACAGGACAAGACTTTGCTACTCGTGGCAAGAGACTTAACGAAATGGTACCGGCTCTTAGAAAAATATGGAGTGGTGAATGGGCTGAGTTTCATGGCGAATATTATGACTTTGAACCCATAATGATGCGTCCTGCACCCAAAAAAGCAATCCCAGTCTACATAGGAGGTGATAGCGAAGTTGCTATGAAACGCGCTGTCACCATTGGCGATGGGTGGATCGGCGCTGGACCCTATCGCGTTGAAGAAGGCTCTTCCCACGCTGCGAGGATTCGACAGCATTTAGTTAAAGCGGGTCGTCAGAATGACGACTTTCCAATTTATATGGGCATTTATGCCCTTCCCGATCTTGATATGTTCAAGCGATTTGCCGAGCAAGGAGTCACTGATTTCATCTGTGCACCTTGGATAAGTGCCAAAGTTGACGACCCGACCGATTTAGATGCCCTACTCAAAGCTCGTATTCACGAATGCGAGCGCTTTGCACAAGACATTCTTTCAAAGCTCTAAAGCAATATCCCCGCGCATTCTAAATACTAATTGACATCTGATGCAGTATAGTGTAGCATCAAACATCATGGCGCGTACCACACTTGATCTAGATCCTCGTGTTCTTGAAAAATTGAAGCGCCGCTGCGCCGCTGAACACAAGAGTATGGGAACAGTTGCTTCGGAGTTGCTTGCTCGCTCCCTTTCAGAAACCACTAATAAGCGGCAAACCCCGAAATTCACTTGGGTTGCAAAGGAACTCGGCGTTCCCAAGGTCGACCTGGAGCAAGCCGAAGCCGTGCGAAGAATCCTCGCTAGGTAAATAGCCTAGTTTGTGCAAGGTAGTTACCGAATGAGCGTGACAATCGACACCAATGTCATGGTCTACGCCTCCAACAAGTCAGATCCATTGCACCCGATAGCCCGGGATCTCTTGGAAAAACTCACTAGTGGTCCTGAAATCGTCTACTTATTCTGGCCGACTCTAATGGGTTACCTCCGCATTGTCACCCATCCGAGCATTCTGCCTAACCCTCTCCGCTTTGCCGAAGCTACGGGCAACGTTGCGGCTCTCTTGGACTGTCCACACATTCAGACACCGGGGGAAGCTGATGGATTCTGGGAACTGTACCTCGCTACATCGAAGACTCCGATAGGTGGGAATGACATCCCGGATTCCCACCTTGCAGCATTAATGCGCCAATATGATGTAGGAATCATCTATACAAGAGACCGAAGGTTTCGCCAATTCGATGGCATTAGAGTCCGAGATCCGTTCGAATTCATCCGCAATCCAGAAAACTAAGGCGGGTCGGCCCTACTTACCTAAACGCTAATCCCACCATCAATTGGGACAATTGATCCATTCATGTACCGACCTTCTTCTGAGGCTATAAAAGCTATCAGCCCAGCAATCTCTTCAGGTCTTGCAAATCCCATCGGGGTCATGAGTCTCGCCATCAGATCATTTGAAGCTCCATCCGGTGGCATAAAGCTAGTCAAAATTGGGGTATCAACTCCACCTGGAGCTACTGCATTAAATCGAATCCCGCGTTCAAGATATTCAGTTGCGAGAGCTTTAGTGAGCATTACCACTCCTCCTTTAGAGGCACAATAAGCGCTACTATAAGGCTGACCCATAATTCCCGCTGTAGACGCAACTGTTACTACATTACCCTTGGTCTCAAGCAAATACGGAATTGTCTCTCGTGCAACTAGGAAGGGACCCGTAAGATTCACTGCAATAATCTTCTCCCAATCGGAAAGTTGTAGATCTGTTGCATGAGTGAACTTTCCTATACCCGCTACATTGCAGACGACATTTGGTGATCCTAAAGTCGAAATAACTTCAGATATTGCTTCGCGAACAGACAACTCGCTTGTAACATCACACCTTCGTGCCAAGACTTTCACTCCGTAGTTAGAAGCAATATCTTGAGCAACACTTTCTTCGGCTCCGGTCACGTCAAGACATGCAACCATTGCACCTTCTTGAGCAAATCGCAAGGCAGTTGCTCGCCCAATACCCGATCCTGCGCCTGTTACAATAACTACCTGATTATCGAATCGTCCCACATTATCTCCTCGCAAAACAGTTTCCTGTACAAATTCAACCAGCAAACTGTCGTCCTGCGCTAATTGGGCATATCTGCATGTAATTCAATGCGCCCCTTACCCAAAGTAACATCTAAGTGAACTACTCGGCTCTGAAGGGCCGAGCTTTCCGGCGCGTTTGGTAAAGCTGTCCCTTTGGGCAGGCCACGAGATCAGTAAAGCTGTACGATTTCCAGCTCATTCAAGCACTCTTGTACTTTTGAGTTTGTAAAAACTGCTGGAAGGGGTTCAAGAGCGTTAGCAACCGATGCTGCTACCCCCTCACGGAATGCCGCTAACCAATTGCTTTCATCTAAGCCTGTTGACTCTTGGTCCAGGCAGGCAAGCATCACCCCCATCAACGTGTCACCACATCCTTGCGTAAAATTCCCATGTAGATGGTTGCGTACAAACCAAGTCTTATCGGAACAATATATCGCGCCTGCTTCCCCAACAGTTACTACTACTCTGGGAATGAATTGGTCGGCGCTCCTCTCATCGGTTGAATCCGCTCTTTGTTTCTTAGACTCAGTTGCGAGATATGTTTGAATCAAGGTCGCCAACGAGGTCGCCATGGAAATCTCATCTTCGACTTGTAAGTCGGCAATATCCAATTGAGGAGATCCGCTGAGGCTGCCATCTTGCGTAAGTAGCTCCACAGCCTCTTGTGCCTCGCACAAATTAACTTTTACCAGGTCCGGAAGTGCATCAAATGCACTAGTTAGATTCTCGCCAGCAAGATCAATAGCAATTTTACATCTTGACTTGGCCACTTTATCTAAGAGCTCTCTGATTAGGACCTTATCAGTATGTGCTGGAATAGATCCTGACACGAGACACCATGAAGCTTTATCCAGTTTCTTGAATACCTCCTGGGTAAATCTAAATAACTCGTCATGAGACAGTGGTGGGGCATCCTCATAAAGCTGGGTGACACGCTGATCTTCATAAGACTCTATTGCAGTACAAATCCTTGAGTTAGCGTCTATGATGACTTTGGTAATTTCAATTGCCCATCCCGCAATGGCACTTTCTATCCAACGGCCACTATAGCCTCCTAAAGGTGCGACCACCTCAACGTTTGCTCCGCAAATTTTTGCCGCTCTAGCTGCATTGAGCGCTTTCCCCCCGGGGACTGAGCCTACTATCTCCAACCTGTTGATTTCACCCAACTCAAGCGACTTAGCAGTTGCAAATCGATCGATTGATGGACTTAGGGTAAGTGCCAATATCAATTGACTAGTCCCTTCTTGCGGTTATACCAAGCATTTTAGTGCCTGATATTCAAATCTCTGCGAAGGTCATCTAAGGTTGCTTGACAACTGGTCCCACCGGGGCCAAGGGTTGAGGTGGTACCGCAGAAACATCCAATTTCAACCGACTTTCGAATCGACTCTCCATGAAGAAGGCCAAAAATAAACCCTCCATCAAATGAATCTCCTGCCCCGATACTATCGATATACTCTCGACTACTTGGAATAGGCCAATTGGCATCTACTACTGGTTGTTCGGAATCCGCCCCAGCTAGAACAAGACCTTCAGGTACGCATTGCGGATCCCAAGCGGCCAAGGCCCCTAACTGTGCGCGCTTGACAACCACACAAAGGCCAAGTTTAGCTAGCATATTCGCATTTCCGATTATGTCAGACGCTCTGGGTGTAGAGTAACTTTCTTGACCATAAAAGTTAGTTACGTTAGAGGCAAGTTGGTTGACTTCACTCTCGTTGGCTAGAAGAAAATCCACATTAGAGATAACATCGTAAATTCCTGAATCCCACTTACCCATAGGATCCCAGTTGGGATCCAAAGAAACAGTTATATGTTTACCCCGAAGCGCCTTACAAATTCCTACAAGTCCACTGTGTAATCCTTTGTTTAGGAAATAGGAGGATAAATGAACATGAGAGGACTCGATAGCTCTATCAATATCTATTGTGGTATGGTCTAGCTTACCTATTGCCCCAAGATATGTTAGCATAGCCCGATCCGATCCCTTTACAAAGCAGATCGTCACACCAGTTTTTTGGCTTTTGGTTTTCTTTACTTGAGATACGTCAATCCCATTGTCTTCCATCTTGGAGAGTAGCCATTCCCCGAAGAGATCATCGCCGATCGCTGAAATTAGCTGAGTTTTTAATCCAAGGCGAATAGCCTGAAGTGACGTAATAGCGGCAGATCCCCCAATTTCTAAACGTGCATCATCAAGAAATTTCTCTACTTGTCCAAAGTCGGGAGTAAGATCATCACCCGTTAAGATCATATCTACATTACAATCGCCAATTACCGTCAAATCGAAATGAGGCACCTTATCTCCAACACTAGTCTTGACCTAATTCTGGGCACGTAAGTTCCAACACTAGTCTTGACCTAATTCTGGGCACTTGAATTCCAATACTATCTCTGGGCTAAATCTCAGTGATTGAATCACAAGTGTGAGAACTCCATCAGATCTTTCCGATGATAAGACTAAACCTCCTTCGATACGAACCAATGAATCTAGACCACTCAGGGCCAGCTCACCCGTATTTTGGACCTCAAAACTTGAGTCGTGCAGAAAATCTCGTACTGCAAGCTTTAAAATTACCGTTGTATGACCTTGTTCAATCCCAATAACTTCAAAGGTTGAGTATTTAAGATAAACTCTCTTAGAAATGGACATCTCATAAGGAATGAGGATAGCTCCTTTGCCTGGCATCCTGATTGATTCAATAACTTTAGGAATTTCAACTTGGCCTTGATCAAGCAATTTGCTCTGGAATTTCACTCGGCCGCACAGCGGGGTTTCTGTCGGATTAATTAGACACACCAAGCCGCCTTGACTAGCTTCGATCTTGAAGGCGCTAAGCGGGCTTGATTCTACCTCCATCAATTTTCGATCTAAAGTCCTTCCAACAAGCTTGCGTACGAATTGCTCTTGATCGTTACCGCTTCCTGGGGAGTACGCAAGCCTGAAACCAAGCAAGGTAATGGATCCTTTGCCGATAGGCACTTCATACGCGCATGGATCACCGGTGTTAGAGCTACGAGCAAGTATACGGCCTTGGCCAGGAACCTCTAATTTAGACAAGAGCCCTGGCACCACAAGACACTCGTTGTCCTCAGAATAAATCAATGAAATCTGATCCCAAGGACCAGAGTAACCGGCGAACTGAACTGGGCCATCAGTGACCAACTTGCCCCCATCCAACAAAGTACTTCCCGAGTCGAGGCCATGGATTGCATCGAATAAGACGCGGCACTCGCGCCCCTTTTCGTCAAGTGTCGGGATCTCCGGTTCCAGAATAAGATGACCACCAGCATTTACATAATCAAGTAGGTTTGCTTGGGAAGAACGCGACATAAACTCTAGCGCCCCAACCCAGAGCTGATTGACAACCGTTGGGTCGATCTGCAATGCATCTTTAGATATATCAATACATCCAAAACTGACGGAGGAGCACGCCAACAAAACAGGCAAACTATTAGCTTCCGAAAGCCCCATATCTCCAAGATTGAAGGATATTTGATGACCCCACGCATCATATGCAAACGCTGCACCTCCCATAGATGCCGCTTCGTAATTGCGATAGCATCCTAGCCAGGTGTCATATACAACCTCGGAAGTATTGATAATTGGCCAGAGGGCTCTTACCACCTTCGAGACTTTCGAAATCACACGGTAGTGAGGGCGTATCTCTCCGCTCGCGCCAATTGGAGCGGAGATATCGTAATTCGATCCAGTATCATTTTCATAGCCTTGTGGATTGTATCCACCAGCCATCATAAAATAATTCATTCCTCGGATCCCTCGAGAAATCGTCAGGGCGTAGAGAATCTCCATAGCACCGGGCGAGAGATTTGTTGCGTTCGAAGCCTGTAACTCCATAGACACCGCTGGCCCCTGGTCGTCTTTGCGCCACATGTTGTAAACTTCATGGCACGCCATAATGTGACCAATCTTTGCCTCAGAACATATTGATGGAGCATTCAGAGACAGATAGCACTCATTGGTCAACTGAATATTTAGGCCCTTATTAGTTGCAAATTCAGAAAAGACTCCGGCAAGCTGAGGTTGAAGATATGGGTACAACATTGAAATGGGGCAATCCGGAGCTTTCTTTACAAAAATATCGTATAGAAACTCTACGTAGTTGTTTACTTGATCCAACTTAAAGAATAGCCAATCCAGGAAGCGAGGTAGTTCACTCTTGTCCAACATACCTACTTGTGGCGGCTGTATATCGCAAACATCTTTAATTTTCATTTGATAACAGTCGATAAGTGCAGCAAGACTCCCATACTTCGTCATAAGCCAAGCTTGATACTTCGTTAAACCATCTTCATTCTTGTTCGAAACAAGCACTGGGTTATAGTCGAGTGCTAATGGGTCTATTAGTTTTTGAAAATATGAAGGTTCGTCATCGAGCTGCAAATTTGCAATTGGTCCTCCATTTACTTGAAAGTAAGAGTGGGTCACATCAAGAACATTGTGGATCCACTTTGAGCAGGCAGCTCGAAAATCGACATGTGCATATGTAAATGCAGGATAAGCGCCACTTACGCAAGGTTCACCACCAGAGCCAAGAGCTAGAACCTGGGGCTTGGAGTCAATTAGCCATTGGGGAATCCCCCCATTTTTCCACTCGGCTGTAATAAAAGGACCAGGTCGGAAGATACACTTGAGCCCAAGCTCCGCTATTAGTTCAAGGGCCCCAAGCAAATCGCGCTCTGGAGTGCTAGACCCTTGAAAGTCAAGCGCGTCTTCGTCAAAGTTATGCCAATTCCATGGGACGTAAATGCTGACCTTATCCAGTCCTGCCTCAGTAAATCGGTCTAGGCATTTCCTCCAGGAGTCGCGAGGTATCCTAAAATAGTGGAACTCTCCCGATAAGAGATACTCTTGCTCGCCAAGTCTAGTACCCATCGAAAGACTATGATCTTTCAAGGATTACAGAACGATTCAAGAAGGGGGGTCGATCCGGATCTCGTCCAACTCGTCTAGCTTGGCTCTCGGCTTGAAGTTGGACTCTCACCAACTCCACTATAGGGTCAAGAGTTCCCCCTTCGTACTTTGCTCCGGTTCCTTCAATATCCGCTATCAGTTCGTCATCTTGTGGGCCGATCGCCCATACTAAGGTGGAATCATCAATTGCAGACATCGGTCCATGACGAAATTCCATTGAAGGATAGTAGTTACAGGGAAACCCCGCACACTCCGTCATTTTCAAAGCGGCTTCGCCAGCAATATATGCAGCCCAACCCCGCCCCAGAAAAACTATCTTCTCAACCCCAACAAGCAGATCCTCATGCTTTTTTGAAAAAACGATATCGCATTGCTTAATAACATCTTCCATCTCTTGCCCAAAATATCGTCTGGCAACCATCAATGCACACGTGGCAAATCGAGTTTGAACTATGGAACTCTCATCGGCAAAGTCGATGATGAGAGATCTCTCGCAGTTATCTAACATTGATGAATTTGCATTTGCAGTTATTAGCATGCATCGAGTCTTGGATTTAAGACCCCTCAAAGCATCTAGTACTTCAGTTGTGGTTCCGGATCTCGATATAGCTAGCACCCAGGGGTATCGGCGTTCAGAATAAATCTCAGACGCCTGAAATGGATCACTAACACCAAATCCAAGGTCCTCGCGCAACTTCGAAATCGCTCCAGCAATATAGAAAGATGTTCCACAACCTACCAGCGCCAGAGGCCCACCGGTTTCGTGGAAAAACTTATTGAGCTGGTCATCCATCCCCAAAATTCTGCGCCATAGCTCAGGTTGGCTTACAATCTCTTGATACATAAATGAAGTAGAAACATCATCCACTCCCGAACCTTACCACGCCTACAGGAAGAGAAGACAGTATTAGGCGTGTCTATATGGCCGACAACTGCTGTAAACTTTCGTAAGTACTCTGGAAGGATTTCTTTGGCCGAAAAACTATATTTCAAGCAGCTACTCTCGGGTGTCGACTTTGCCCCAGACGACTTGCTGGCATCTCAGATGGTCAATTTTTCGTATTTAGTAGGCGACTTTGAAACCCGTGAAGCCGTCGCAATTGATCCTGCGTATGACATCGCAAAGATTGCTCAGATACTCGAAGAAGACGAGATGCAATTGACGGGAGTATTGGCAACCCACTATCACCCGGATCACGTTGGTGGTGACATGATGGGCCATCAAATTGAAGGAGTCGTTGAAGTGTGTGAACGCTTTGATGTACCGATTCATGCAAATAAAGCTGAATTGCCTTGGATAGTTCGAGCTACTGGAATCGCATCGACCTCAATCGTCGAACATGAGTCAGCCGACATTCTAAAAGTTGGCCGTCAAGAGATTGAGCTAATCCACACTCCAGGTCATACGCCTGGTAGCCAATGTTTCTATGTCGAGGGCAGACTTATTGCTGGAGACACACTTTTTCTAAATGGATGCGGACGTACAGATCTTCCTGGCGGGGACCCTGATGAAATGTATATAAGTATCCACCAGCGCCTAGCTAAGATTTCAGATGATACAATTTTGTTTCCTGGTCACCTGTACTCACCCGACCCACAAGCGTCGATGGGACAAGTACGACAAGGTAACTACGTTTTCCGTCTCAACACCAAAGATGCGTGGATGCAGATGTTCAATGCTTGAGCAGATAGACTAACAATAAATAGATTCTAACTAAGCCAGCCAAGGGGGACCTATGAAGTTTGGAATATTCTACGAGCACCAACTGCCCCGCCCGTGGACCGAAACCAGCGAAGCTCAACTTTTTGCAGACGCGCTGGCCCAGTGCGAAGAGGCAGATAAACTTGGGTTCGATTACATTTGGGAGGTTGAACATCACTTCTTGGAAGAATATAGCCACTCAAGCGCCCCTGAAGTATTTCTAGCGGCTCTTAGTCAGCGAACCAAGCATATCCGATTAGGACATGGTATTGTACAAACTCCTCCACCGTTCAATCACCCTGCACGGGTTGCCGAGAGAATAGCCACTTTAGACATCGTATCAAATGGTAGAGTCGACTTCGGAACTGGTGAATCGTCGTCCGAGGCAGAACTGGGAGGCTTTGGGATAGACCCCTTCGATAAACGACAAATGTGGGAGGAAGGACTCAGAGTTGCTGTTAGGTGCCTAACTGAGTCGCCATTCACTGGTTTTGCTGGCAAGTGGGTAAATATGCCCCCTCGCAACGTGGTGCCTAAATCAATACAGAAACCACATCCCCCTATCTGGGTAGCATGCTCGCGTAGAGATACAATCCATTTAGCAGCCCAGCATGGTATCGGTGCTCTCAGCTTTGCTTTCATCAACCCTGAAGAAGCAAAGCAATGGGTAAGTGATTATTACGACACACTCGCAAGAGAATGCGTTCCAATAGGAGATGAGGTAAATGCTAATGTAGCGATAGTTACACCTTTGATGTGCTGTGAGTCGGAAGATCAGGCTTTGGAACGAGGTACCGAGGGCAGTAACTTTTTCGGCTATTCCCTTGCACACTATTACATATTTGGGAAACACCGCCCGGGCATTACGGACGTTTGGAGTGAGTACATCGACCAGCGTGCTCAGGCTGGTTACTCGCCGGAAGCCGTTATTCAAGCCGCAAAAAGCCCGAACCGCTTGGGTGCTAAGGTTATTCAAGATGGCGAAAGTGGGCTACGAGGAGCTGTAGGTACGCCTGAACAAATTCGCGACTTTGTTCATCGTTATGAAGAATGCGGCATCGACCAGATCATTTTCGTAAGTCAGGCTGGTAACAATAGACATGAGCATATCATGGAATCTTTAGAGCTTTTTGCCCGCGAAGTTATGCCTGAGTTCAAAGACTCCCAGTCGCAAGCTGATAAGATCAAAGCTCAGAGGCTAGGTAAGGCGATTGAAATGGCGATGGAGCGCAAGCCAGACTCCGACCACCCGCCACTTGCCGACCCAGACTACGAATTCCCTGCTATCCCTATGGGACTGGCAGATCGAATGGGGAATGACCAATTTTATTCACTTCTAAATCAAATTGAAAAGCATGCTGCGCTAGGCGACCTGGAAGGGTTTATTCAAGATGTCTCCCAGGCTAATCCTTTCGGCTGAGTGGACTAACACGAAGATCCACAACTTCTCGGCTCGCAAGGGGAAAGTAAGGTCTGGCGAGGCCTTACTCGCTATCCACTAAGTTGTCACACCCAAGGTATAAACTCCCGCAACATGAGCATGGCCATCGCGCATACCCCGGATACTCCCCGACCAAGTGAGGAATCCAGGTGGGTCGGTAGCGAGAACAGTCTCCTTCCCGAGGACGAGGCTGTTCATCGTTGGTACCGATTTATTCTGTCATTCCCTCCTCACTTAGTACGCACGTATGCAACCGAATTCGAATTGACGCACTCCTCAACCCTGCTTGATCCATTCTGCGGAACAGGTACGACCCTTGTCGAGGCGAAAAAGTGCGGTATTAGTAGCGTTGGGATCGAGGCTGCACCAATGGCCCACTTTGCATCTTCGGTGAAAACAGACTGGTGCATAGATCCGGGTGGACTAGTGAAGAATGCTAAGAAACTTGCATCTTCCTTGAACCGAAGAGGTCTTCCAAGGCGCCTTCGAACATTATCAAGTGAAGCATCGCAACTAATCCTCGCAGATTCCATCAGTCCTGTGCCGCTGCATCGCACACTGGACCTTATTGATGCAATCGGTGATACTGGGGAATTTGTGCCATATGAACGTCTTGCACTAGCTCAAATCCTGCCCTGTAAAGTTGGCAATCTGCGTTTTGGACCAGAAGTGGGAGTCACTCGTTACAAGAAGGAAGATGCTCCCGTTCTCGACCTTTGGATGTCTGCGATTCATGCAATAGCTGCCGATCTTGAGGAAGTGAACTGCAATTCCGCCGTTCCGTCGCGTGTGATTCTTGCTGATTCGCGGTCCGTAGCGGAGGCGCTAAAACCAAGATCAATCGATGCAGTTATTACGTCGCCCCCCTATCCTAATGAGAAGGATTACACCCGAACAACACGACTGGAATCCGTAATCCTGGGCTTCATGTTGTCCAGAGCGGAACTCCAAGCATACAAGAAGACCCTTGTGCGATCGAACACGAGAACTGTCTATCGAGATGACGATGATGATTGCTGGATAGCCGAACACCCCGAAATTCATCGGATTGCCGAGCAAATTGAGAACAGGAGACTACAGCTCGGCAAGACGTCAGGATTTGAGCGGATGTACCACAGGGTCGTCGGACTCTATTTCGGGGGAATGGCCAAGCATCTCGAGCAACTAAAACGAGTCCTGCGGCCTGGGGCTCAGCTCGCGTATGTCGTAGGAGACCAGGCCTCCTATCTGCGTGTAATGATTCGAACCGGTCAGCTTCTTGGATCTATCGCGCAGGACTTAGGATATGAACTTGAGAGGATTGATCTGTTTCGAACGCGTCCCTCAACCGTGACAAAGGAACTGTTGCGAGAAGAGGTGCTCATATTGAGGTGGCCCGGTGACAAGTAAACAAAGCAACTACGACAGGATCATCACTGAGATATTTTTTCGACACTATAAGGCAGGAATGACTGACTTTGAGTTCGATCGTGTTGAGATCGAGGAAGCTGCTAGAAAACTGAAATTGCCTCGCCCCAAAAATCTTGGTGACGTTATCTATACGTACCGGCATCGGCGCGATTTGCCCCAACGAATTCGCAAGACCGCTCCCAGCAAAACTCCACACTGGATCATCCCCGGAGCGGGTTCGGGGAAATACCGTTTCGTCACCAGCCGAGTCTCTCAGTTTGTTCCTAATCCTGCAATGGATTTCATCAAGATCCCAGACGCGACTCCTGGAATCATCAAAAAGTATGCACTCAGCGACGAGCAAGCTCTTTTAGCGATACTTAGGTACAATCGCCTACTTGACGTATTTGCCGGAATTGCCTGTTATTCATTGCAGAGTCACCTACGAACACAACTCACATCGGGTGTTCAGCTAGAGACAGACGAGATTTATATAGGGATTGCGCGTTCGGGTGCGCATTGTGTGATTCCCGTTCAAGCCAAAGGTGGCAACGACCGAATGGGGGTCATTCAGATATTCCAAGATCTTGAGATGTGTGCCGAGAAGTATCCTAACCTAATATGTAGACCAATAGGTGCACAGTTCATGGCCGACGATGAGATTGCCCTATTTGAGTTTGCTGAGCGTCGTCACAGGGCCGTCATTGTCACTGAGCAGCACTATCAGCTAGTGGCACCTGACCAGTTGAGCGATATGGAACTTGCCGAGTACAAGAAACGCGTAGCGCTCTCAGGTGCGTCATTATAATCTGAGTTGAGCCTCATCCCCGCTCCCAACAACCGCCCAGGACTAAGTCCCATCTTCGGCGATTAGCAACCCAGCGTCCCCCTAACCTCGTTCAAAACAGTCTCGTCCACCATCCATCTCCAGAACGAATAAATCCTAGAGATTCCAAATTGTAGAGCAGTGAATGAATCTCTCCTATATCGATATAATGACAACGGTTCAATATTGCTGAAGTAAGGGTTGGCTCATACCCAATTGCTTGGAGAACCTCGGTTTGCTTTCCAGTTAAAGTATTGGTATCTAGATCTAGTTGGTTACTACCAGGTTGAAGGTTCAAGCCGTTTGTGACCCCTGATGCTGTAGCATCAGCAGTTTGTTGGGCCACCCTATCTCTAGCCGATACTACCTTAGTATCATTGATTTGATGGGCTGAGTACCCAAGTGCGACCAAAACGTCGGTGGCATCGCGCACCATTAGCGCTCCATCATAGATAAGATCGTTGGTCCCTTGCGAAACCGGAGACCGTATGGATCCCGGAACCGCCATGACTTGTATATTTCTTGAAGTACTTGCATTGACAGTATGCATAGCCCCACCTGCTCGTCGAGATTCCACAACAATCACTACGTCGCTTAGAGCTGCAATTATTCTATTTCGCGCTGGGAAATGCCACTTCTGTGCCGGTGCACCCAGAGGATATTCACTTAGTAAAATCCCTCGCTCAGAAATTAGATTCCAAATATCTCTTGATTGCGATGGATAAATAAGATTCAATCCAGAGGCAACAACCCCGATAGGGAAGGCTTGATTTGCATCCAATGCTCCGCGGTGAGCAGCACCATCAATTCCTTGAGCAAGTCCAGAGATCACGCTAACCCCACAACTAGATAGGTCATAGCCTAACTGATAGGCGCACTCTCTGCCATAGTGCGAACAGTTACGAGTCCCTATTATCGAGACCATAGGATGACACAACGAATCAAGGATCGCCAACGAAGAAACGTCTGCGCCAGCTCTAACCAACTCTTTAGAACCTTTACAAAAAAGTACCGGCGGTACCTGTTGATCACCTACGAGCTTGGCAGGAAAGTCGGGCGCACCAACATAAGTAACTCCGACTTGATGAGATTCGAGCCGAGCTTTAAGCCGCGTTAGATCCACCTTTCGCACCTGGTATCGTAACTTTGCCAAATCGTTCGGCTGGCCTCGCTTGAGTGAAAAGCTATCAAACTTACCCTCTTCCAATTTGGACCAAACTTGCGAAGGCTTAGAGCACTCCAGTGCCCTTGCTAACCATGAACGGCCTATAGATTCAATTCCGGCGAGAGCTGCAGCATAGATGGATTGGTCGTGCTCGCGACAATCATCATCAGCTGTATTAGTCGATGGATTGTACTCAGTGTACTCAGTGTACTCAGTGCCATCTGCATTATTCAATTGATTATATCCACTGCCCTTTAGAGAACTGATCCGATCGTCGCCTGATTGATACAAGACCATCAACTATGCCACCATCATCTGCGGTGACAACATGGCAAGTCCGACCCTAAGCTCAAGAGCCTCACTAACGTGATGCGCATCAAGACATCTTGTCCCTCCTTCTAGATCGGAGATCGTGAGTGCAACTTTCTTGATTCTAACTAGTCCGCGAGCGCTAAGAGTACCTGACGCTAATCGCCGGGCAAGTAGCGCTTTAGCCTGCTCCGTAAGCTCTGCATGTTTAGACAACTCATTAGTAGTGAGATCGGAGTTCAATTTTCCTGCACGGTCTTGCTGACGCTTTCTGGCACTTTCTATACGTATTTTGATCTCTTCAGAGTTGGGCCGTTTCCCTTCGACCATTAACTCCTCTGGAGTTGGTGGGTTAATTGGCACTCTTAGATCAAAACGATCAAGGAGGGGTCCGGACAAGCGTCTCGTATACCGATTGATTTGTTGAGGGGTACAGCGGCAGCTTCCGGGTAGGAATCCTTCACCACACGGGCAAGGATTCATTGCTGCTACTAATTGGAATCGCGCAGGAAATGTCACAGTTGTCCGACATCGAGAAATTCTAATCAAACCTTCCTCTAACGGCTGTCTAAGTGACTCAAGAGCACTAACTTGAAACTCTCCTAGCTCATCAAGAAAAAGAACTCCGTGGTGTGCAAGTGAAATCTCCCCGGGCCGCATAGTCGAACTTCCTCCCCCGATAAGGGCCACAAGAGAAGCTCTGTGATGAGGAGAACGAAAAGGTGGAATCTGATCATAAAAGCTATGATCAAGTTCTAAGCCCGCGGCTGAACGGATCCTTGTGACTTCCAACGCCTGCTTCGAAGAAAGCTTGGGTAAAATCGAGACGAGACGCCGAGCTAACATTGTCTTGCCAGCGCCGGGTGGGCCAACCAGCAATACGTTATGTCCACCGGCGGCACAAACCTCTAGAGCGCGCTTTCCAAGCCGCTGACCCCTAACCTCGGAGATATCTAAATCCATTGATGCTTCGATACCTTCATCTACTTGGTACTTCTTTGCTTGAGTACTTGGTCGAAAGTGGTTGTATTGACCAAAAGGTCGCAGACCTTTGAGTGCCGCAACTAGTTCTGCGAGATCAAGAGCTGAATGTATTTGCTTATTGCCTAAGATGCTTGCTTCGAATACTGATCTAGCAGCAACTACCACTGCCGGATTTTGTATTGCATCTATAAGCGATAGGGTGCCAGGAACTGGACGAATTGTACCATCCAGTCCTAACTCACCTATGAAGCCCACATCTTCTATCTGTGTCTCTGAAAGCTCCCCCGTAGCGACTAAGAATCCTATTGCAATGGGTAGATCAAGCCCCGCTCCGTTCTTGCGTGTTCCAGATGGCGCAAGATTGACAGTTATCCGCTTTGTCGACCAGCTAAATGAACTAGACAACAATGCCGCCCGAACTCGATCACGCGACTCACGACATGCTGCATCGGGAAGGCCAACAATCGTAAATCCCGGAAGACCATTTGATACATGCACCTCAACGGTAACTGATACTCCGTCCACACCGTTGAGCGACGCAGTTGCAACTCTTGAAATCATTTCTTCTCCTTGTACTCGTGCACACCTATCGGTAGGAGGTGCGCGCATTGTCTAATTAGCTTGTGCGTTCTGCACACAGGTGAGTGCCCACGAAAAGGAACAATCGTAAGGTAACTCTGGATCGTTCCTGCACGGAGGATGGACTTCAGTGAATTCAAGGTCCGTCGAAAATGGTTGCTACCCTGCTAGACGTTACTCTGAGGGTATGACAATTCCTGTAGCTGCAAGCTGACCGCGGGCTAAACCTCCTGGAAAATAGGGTCATCTGGCACAATATGAGAACAGGTTCTATAATTGACACACCGTCAGAAATGACAATCAGGAATATAGGAGGAAGTCATGGATCTAGGTTTTTGGGCAATGGCACAAGAAGAGCCTGAGCAACTGGCTCTTGTCACACCAGATGGTATCGAAATCACGGCGGGCCAATTACTAGCCCGAGCGAACCAGGTATCCAACGCACTAAGAAGCTTGGGACTTTCCAAGGGTGATGCCGTGGCGACTGTACTTCCCAACTGCCCTGAAGTATTTGAAATATATCTCGGAGCGCTGCAGATTGGGATCTACTTAGTACCAATAAATCATCACTTGGTTGCCACGGAGATTGCCTACATAATTTCCGACTCAGAATCAAAGCTTTTTATTGGGCATGATCGATTTGCAGCCGAATGTGAGGCCGCCGCCAGAGAGTCAGGCCTTGGAGGGTCGAGTTTACTGGCAGTCGGCGAATCCGGGAAATTGCAAGGTTTCCAATCCTACTTAGCTCTAGTCGACGGACAGTCGGCAGATGCTCCTTCCGATAGAACTATTGGCGATGTAATGAACTATACTTCGGGAACCACTGGCAAACCCAAAGGAGTTCGACGGGCCCTAACCGGACAGAGTCCAGAGGATGCTGCACTTAGCCTATCAGGAATCCTTTTTCTTTTTGGAATCCAGCCGCGAGACAATAATGTTCATATCGTAGGTTCACCTTTGTATCATACTGCGGTACTTAGATTTTCCGCGGCATCAATACACTTTGGACATACTATTGTGTTGATGGATAAATGGACGCCAGAAGGAATGCTGGAGTTAATAGCCAAATACAGAGTCACCACATCACATATGGTCCCTACCCAGTTCCACCGCCTTTTGAACTTACCTGAAGCAGTACGCACTTCTTATGATGTCTCCTCGACCAGACATATGATTCATGCTGCTGCACCTTGCCCAATTGACGTAAAGTACAAAATGATTGAATGGTGGGGCAATTCAATAGATGAGTATTACGCTGCCAGTGAAGGGGGGGGTACTGTTGTTAATACCCAAGAATGGTTGAGCAAGCCCGGTACCGTTGGAAAACCTTGGCCAATTTCGGAGATAGCGATTTTCGATGACCAAAACAATAGGATCAACGAGCCCGGCAAGATTGGCACAGTTTATATGTCAATGTCATCTGGAGACTTTGAATACCACAAGGACACAGAGAAAACGAGGTCAAACCGCATTGGTAAGTTCTTCACGGTAGGAGACATTGGATATCTCGATGAAGATGGATATCTCTTTCTTTGCGACCGCAAGACAGATATGATAATTTCTGGAGGAGCTAATATTTATCCTGCAGAGATAGAAGGGGTGATGATGGGTCACCCGAGTATCGCTGACGTAGCAGTTTTCGGTATCCCCAATGATGATTGGGGAGAAGAAGTAAAAGCTGTAGTCGAGCTTAGTCCTGGGGTATCTCCTTCCAGTGAAACCGCAAATCAGATTATTGCATATTGCGCGGATAAGTTGGCGAAGTTCAAAACCCCTAAGTCGATCGACTTCATTGAGGAGATGCCCCGCGACCCCAACGGCAAGCTCTATAAACGCAAACTACGTGACCCCTATTGGGAAGGAAAGCAAAGAGCTATTTAGCGGCCCAAACGGATCCCCACGCAATAAATTTATACCTTAGAGTTGTCCCCACCGAGGGAATCCCATAACTATAGTCGTTGGGAGGAGGTCAACTAGTCGATAGTTAGAGGTGTCGCTCTACAGTAATTTGGCGAAACTTATCGTAGTCAACCGAGATAAAGACGCCTTCGGCTTCGCAGCACAGCGTCTCCTCATGCCAAATCCAGCCTTGTGCACGAATCTTGCGACCAATAGGTGGGTAAGACCGGCCTTCAAATCGTAGCTCTTTATATAATGGAGTCGTAGATCGATACTTTACTGTCAGCTTTCCGGTCAACCCACCATTGCCAGATGCTATATTTGCTGCACCAAGTAGCTCATCAAAAAACTCCGCCAATATACCACCGTGTACACATCCCGGAGGCCCTTGATAAGCCACGCCCAAGTTCATATTGCCGAAGACAAGTCCATCCTTGAAATAAAATTTAACTGGCGGGGAGATCGGACTTAGGGAGCCAATGACTGGACTAAATGGGAAGAGGTCTTCTGCAGTTTTGTCATTCCCTTCTCTCTCGTCTATGCGCGGTCTCCACTCAGTTGCATTCTTACTTACCAACTGATTGGCCTGGGATATCAACTCTATCGCCGCCTGAAAGTCGGTCTCGTCTCCAGCAAGAATGGAGTTTTCGTTTAGTTCTCTTATCTCACCCGCTAATCGTCTACGAAGCTCAAAGCTGCCCAAGGTCTGCATTAGAATGCCACCAGGCAACGGGTAGCTTTAGCTGGCGGAAAATTCACTGTTAGCGCCCCTTACGTTCCTTCCCACAAACCTTAGAAGTGCTAATCTTCTACAATCGAAATAGCTTGCTTGGGGCATGAGTTCACTGCCTTCTCAACTTTTTCTCGCAGGGACTCAGGAGGATTTTCATCTAGCACGTAAAGGAAATCGTCATCACGTACTTCAAATCCGATCTGCGCCGCCGCCATACAAAGTGCATTACTCTCGCAAGAGTCAAAATCAACCACTACCTTCATATAGAACAGGTTATAACTTTTCCAGTCCCAGGCGCCAGATATGGGTGCGCCCAGGCACCAGTCCTCAGGTCATACTTGATTTATTAGCCAGTGGGAGCACTCTCGCACCCCTCAAATCTCTATAAGCCGAGGGGGTTTTACCCCGAGCGCCGCTCGCAGCCCTCAAATCTCTATAATAATTAGCTAATAACTGGGAGGACGATCGAACAAGGAGGCTTGTAGGTAGAGCTATCTGGCCCCAAAGCATTGACTATAAGAGCAAGTGTCACCGGATCATAGATAATCCCGATATGCTCAGTAAAGTCCGTCGAGCAGTAGTCTTGCAGGGTCAAGTTCTGAACATTAGAAGCAGCTGGCAAGAAAGCATTCTTATATGGGGTGATCACTTCATCATTCTTGGATTCAATGTTGACGTATTTTACGCCGGGAGATGTCCCACCCCCGCTCTGCGAATCCAAGTTAGTTACAAAAGTGGATCCTACCTCTTGCTCATCACACGCAGTACATCCTAGATCGGAGAACGATATTCCAATAAGTTTAGTCAAATCGCCAGCAAGGGTTCCAATTCCATCTGCGGTGGTTCCTTCATTAGAGGCAGCAATACCGATCATCATATTCACCTTAGAAGCCCCGCCAAGATTTTGTATGTAATAGCGTGGCATCATTCCGCCTTGCGAGTGGCCGATAATATCGACTTTTGAAGCACCGGTTGATGCAAGGACCTTATTGACAAAAGTTGACAGGGTCTGAGCGGATGCAGATATCTCTCCCGTCCCATAGATCGGTCCAGGTATTGTTTGGCCATAGTTGAGAGCAAATACGCAGTAACCCTGGTTAGCCAGCATTGGCGAAAGCGCCTGCCACGAGAAAGCTGAATTAGCAAATGTACCATGCACTAGAACAACTGGATAGGGGTGAGCACTAGTAGGCACGCATGACCAAATATTTGAACCCGGCGGACTTGATGAAGGTGCAAGAAGTTCCTCAGCAACTCCGTCGGCAAAATTTCCAACTTTATATTGAGCCGGTACAGTCGTGGTTGTACTTGCACCAGATGAGTCTGCCTGAGTTGCAACTGTAGTAGAACTTGGTGTTGTTCCAGAGATAGAACCACATGCAGCAATAAATGCAGTGCACATTATGCTAGTTAAAAGAATTCTGCCTTTTGTTCCGATAAAGTGACGCAATTGCACTTCCCCCTAATCAATTTCCCCCCTGTCTTGAGTTTTGCAACTACCTAGCCCACGGACAGGATTTTATCCAAATACTACAAGGCAAATTTTACACCTAATTCACCTTTGTTGCCTAACTTGGCCAAAAATCCTCCCCTGTGCTCAATAATCTACGCTTATCCAGGACTTACGCGAAGAAGCAGCAATCGTGACCTAATCTTCAACTCCGGCTCATCATTGAAATCCGATATACCAGCTTTGAGAGTTCTTCATCTAAGACCTGAGCACAGGTGGCCATGACTTCTACGTCCCCACCGCCCGGATCCTCAATATCTTCCCATGCTTGAAGGGCGACCTGTTCTAAATGCATTTCAGCAATTCGCTCTGAAAGCGATGTAAAATGACCGGCTGGTAATGAACCGGCCAGCCTGCGTAAGCTCCCAGTCTTATGTGATGCGTTAGGGAACTCTCGCCTCACATAATTTACATGCTCAGTCGCCATACAAAGTATCAAGTCAGCATTATTTATATCTACTTGCGATATTTGACGGCTCCGATGGGAGTTAAGACGGCTGGCAAGGTCGGGTCGTACAACTTGTAGACCAAGACGTGTACGCCAACTAATTGGTTGACCCTCGACAACATGAGTCCCAGCAGAGGTTACATTTGCAATCGGAAGAGCGGCTTTTAAGATTACTTGCGCCATTGGCGATCGGGCCGCATTGCCTGTACACAAGCAGACAATGGTCTTTTCGTTGAATAGCTCATAGCGCTTGTCTGATATTTCGTGCTTGTCGACATGAGAATGCAAAGTAGGGGATGAGTCAGGGTTGATAGGGGTTCCGGGAAAGCTCATCGTGACTATTCTTATCAAAAAGTTGCACAATTAGTAAAAACGTGAAATCCTCACCTGATGCTCCCCCGCCTCGTCGCAACCGACCTAGATGGAACGATTGTTCGCGCAGATGGCACTGTTTCAGATCGAACCATCAGCGCACTTCGAGGCCTTTCATCGGCTGGAATACATATTGTTTTCGCAACTGGTCGTCCTCCCAGGTGGCTATACCCGGTCGTGAAGGCAACGGGACTCAATGGGCCAGCAGTGTGCTCAAATGGAGCTCAAATATACGATCCTGCTACTAGAAAAATATTAGTCGAAGAAGTTCTTGACGAAGCACAAGCAATGGAAATTGCAAAAGACTTGAGGTCCCAATTTAAGATTTGTGATTTTGCCGTTGAGATTGGTCTAACCTTCGGTCACGAGCCAACTTTTGCTCCTCAGTGGGAGGCTCCTCCCGGTTCAACTATCGCACCTATTGATCAACTGCTTGAATTACCAGTTGTAAAGTTGATGGCCTACTGCCCATCCATTGCCCCAGACAAACTTCTCAGGGAAGCGACTTTTATCGTTGGCGATCGCGCAACAGTTACACGATCTATTGGCATTAGCTTGATTGAAATATCAAAAAGAGGAATTTCAAAAGCAACTTCTCTAGCCCATCTGGCAGAAACCTTGTCAGTACGTGCCGACGAAGTTCTTGCTTTTGGCGATCAAACTAATGACGCACCAATGCTCAAATGGGCTGGCCGATCCGTAGCAGTTGAAAACGCTCACCAAGACGCTAAATCGTGTGCAGATGAAGTCACTCTCTCGGTTGAAGACGATGGGGTGGCCATTACCATAGAAGAGATTCTTAGATATCACCCCGGAGCACATAAGCTCTGAACCTAGAAGAGATTCTTGGATGTCCGCGCTGACTTGCGCTCGGCACTTGTTCTCGAATCAGGAAATCACGCTTTTCGCTGGATAGCAATGCAAAATCGCGATAGCTTTTTGGTGTGGCACTTGACCCCGACGTAGAAGCTTTGTCATTTCTCCTTGGTAAATGGCAGGGAGAAGGAACTGGCGAATACCCAACCATCCAACCATTTGCTTTTAGGGAGGAATTGTTGTTTGAATGCAACGGAAAGCCCTTTTTGAGCTACTCCCAGAAAACTTGGAGCCTTGAAGATGACTCACCAATGCATTCAGAGACTGGGTTTCTACGACTCGCTGGTCCCGCACCCAGAAGATTGGAAATCGTGGTAGCTCATTCTACTGGACTAGTTGAAGTTTCAGAAGGAATCCTAGAACCAGGTAAGATTGAGCTTATCTCGACGAATGTCCATGGGACTTCTACAGCGAAGACCGTAACTGCAATTGGAAGAAGTATAATCGTTACAGGAGATATTTTCAAATACCGTCTGCGAATGGCAGCAGGTGGACTTCCTGCTCACCACCACTTATCTGGCGAACTTCAGAAGGTGGAGTCGAGTTAGCGAACATTATTTAGCTCGCATCGCAAGATGTTGCAATAAGCCATTAACCTATCGTAACGCGCTGGAATGCTTCTATATACTTACCTTCACCCATCCCTTGACTCTTGGCAAAATCCGATAACCATCCTCGTATTCGGGTCTCCATCTCATCTGGATCGCTATGCTGACTGGCATGACAGCGAAGTGCTTTTATCTTGTCATCAAAACTATCAGTGACATCAACATAGACGTTCATTCTTGGTGATGCCATCACCAATACCTCTGTAACAGTCCAAGGTTCCAAACCTTCTTTTTCCAATAGCTCGACATGGGCAAATGGATTTCTAGCATCGGGATATATCGCATAAAGCGATGCCTCTCCTGCCGCCAAATGATCTGGGTGGCTCGCGGCCAGACGCTCCCACCAGCGCTCAGGCGATGGGCAAATGATCAGATCCGGCTTTACTTGACGAATTACCCGTGAAATATCTTTACGCAAATCCATGGACACTTCGAGCGACCCATCGGAATATCCCAGAAACCGCACATCATCAACGCCGACCATTTTGGCTGCGCAACGCTGCTCGGATTCGCGCAGAACGGCCATCTCTTGCCTGGTAACATTCCGATCGAAACCTCCAGCTGCACCATCTGTTACGATACAGTAAGTAACTTTGCTACCTTGGGCTGTCCACTTGGCTATAGTCCCAGCTGCCCCAAAATCCACATCATCGGGATGAGCGCAAATGACTAAGGCAACTTTAGGTATCTTGTCTAGCTGCTCCATCTAAAGCGCCCCGATGGAATCTGCACTTATTAGCCTAAGCGAAATCATCGATTCATCATAGCGTCCAGGGGCCTTGCGGGGGGCGCCCCACCCGGCGGGCTATTGATCCAGGGGCCTTGCGGGGGGCGCCCCACCCGGCGGGCTATTGATCCAGGGGCCTTGCGGGGGGCGCCCCACCCGGCGGGCTATTGATCCAGGGGCCTTGCGGCCCACCGGTAGTTAGGACAGTACGGTAGACCCGGACTATTTCACTTTAGGCTCAAGAAGATTTGAGCGTGAAATACGTCATTGGGTTCGCCTGCATGTCGATTGAATGTGATAGCTACAGAGTATATACTATGTAGTGTGCAAACTGTGATAAGTGTAAAGGTAGACAAAGAAGTCAAAGAGGCTGCCCAGGAAGTAGCGAAAAGCGCAGGGCTCACTCTCTCTAGCTTAGTGAACGCGTACTTGCGTCAGGTTGTGGCTACTAGACGAATCGAACTCTACGCACCGGAGCTTATGACTCCAGCACTTGAGGAACTTATAGCAGAGGTCGAGGCAGAGCTTAGAGCTGGCAAGACGAGTCGTCCCTTTACTGACGTTGATGAATTCTTAGCTGATTTGAAACACTAAATTATCCAATATTGATTATTCGCTATCTGCCAAAGTTCAAAAAACAGTATCGTAAACTGCCCACTTCTCTCCAACAACAGTTTGATGAGCGTCTGCGCCTGTTTATTGCGGACCCAACGGATCTCAGGCTTAGAGTTCATCCGCTCAAGGGTAGATTTAGTGGCTATTGGAGCTTGAACATCAACGGAGATTTACGAGCACTTTACCTGTGGGAAGGTGACGAATTAGTTATTTTTGCTCTGATAGGTACGCATAGCAATCTGTACGGTTAACAGATGGGGTTAACGGCTGGCTAGCAGTCTGTACGGTTAACAGATGGGGTTAACGGCTGGCTAGCATTCTGTACGGTTAACAGCTGGGGTTAACGGCTGGCTAGCAATCGACCCGGTCCCATCCCTCACAGAAGGAAACCGAAGGTACCCCTCATCCAATTTCCGATAAATCCGATCAACCAAGTCGACTTTTAGATATAACTTCGCTAGACTTGTCCCAGCCAACAGGCTAAAACTCAAAAAAATCTAGAAAGGTGGGTATTATGGCACTGCAGTTAGGAGACGAAGCTCCGAATTTTGACGCTGAAACAACCGAAGGGAAGATTAACTTCCATTCATGGCTGGGAGATTCCTGGGGGGTGCTCTTTTCACACCCTAAAGACTTCACGCCGGTCTGCACCACAGAGCTGGGTTATACAGCCAAGCTCAAGCCTGAGTTCGACAAGCGCGGAGTGAAGGTAATAGGTCTTTCGGTTGACCCTGTCTCAGATCACAATGAATGGGTAAAAGACATTGAAGAGACCCAGGGTCAAAAAGTGAACTTTCCTATGATTGGCGACGGCGACAAAAAAGTCGCAGAACTTTATGGAATGATCCATCCTAAGTCACTCGACTCTCTCACTGTGCGCTCGGTTTTTATCATTGGACCAGATAAGAAAATCAAACTCACCATTACATACCCGGCTTCAACTGGACGTAACTTCGATGAAATACTTAGAGTAATCGACTCGCTTCAGCTAACTGCCAAGTATCAGGTCTCTACGCCCGTCAACTGGAAGGATGGAGATGATGTAGTAATCTCACCAGCGATTCCAGATGAGGAAGCCAAGACCAAGTTCCCTAAAGGGTTCAAAACACTCAAGCCTTACCTACGGCTAACTCCACAGCCAAATAAGTAGGTAGACAAACAGAGCACAGCCGCAAACCCCGTCCGTAAGGGCGGGGTCAAGGCTTGGGTCAAGGCTTGGGTCAACGCCGTGGTCAAAGCTGGCAAGAATCAACCTACAAGCTCATAGACAAACTCTCCATTGACAACACGATGAGATACTTGTCCGGCTAATCGCATGTGCTCAAGGTGGGCAAAGGCTTCACTATCGGCCATCGGGCCCAAGCGTTGAGGTCTAAATAATACCTTCGATACATCTTCCACCCTCATCGGTCCTGATTCGTCGAGTGCTTTGCGGATTTTCACAATTCTACTATCGTGATGCGCTACAATAGTAGATATGCGGCTCTCCAAATCATCAAAAGGGTGTCCATGAGCGGGTAACACCTTGGTTACTTCGCCAAGCGATTCGAGCTTGGTCAACGAGCCAAGAAAGCCAGCTAGCGAGTCTGGGCCCCCTCCTACTCCTGGAATATGTGGAGTAATTGTCGGAAGTACATGGTCTCCTGAAATCAACAAGCCAAGATCGGGCTGATACAGACATAGGTGATCTAAGGTATGCCCCGGGGTATGGATAGCGCGCCAGAGCATTCCTCCTCCGGCAAGCTCCAACTCTTGGCCATCCTCAAGAAACATGTCAGGAATAGGCGGCAAGATTCGTTTTAGATAAGTACGCCACCCAACTTTCATAGCAGCAATCTTTGCTTTTGATATAGGAGGAGGCAGTGGCTTTGAGTTCCACGGGCGCGGCAGCAGCCAAACTGGGCCATTCCAGGTTTCCCGATCAAAATTCTCTACGTAAAATGCATTTTCTATTCCCCTAAATTGCTCTCGGTGCTGATGATTGTGGTCGTGTACTGTATCTAGATCTGCTCCACACTCATGAACCCCCGGTGCCATGACCAGCCTTCCAAAGTCACGCTGTGCGATCATCTGTGCGCCACTATCTTCGATCAAGCGCCGGACCCCACCGTAGTGATCGGGATGAGAATGGGTTACCACGACTCCTCGCACTTTTTCTAACGACAGTCCAGCTTGCTTGAGCCGAGATCTTAGCGCCTTATAGGAAGCTTTCGATGGTAGACCCGGGTCGACCAAGACAACTCTATCGTTGGAAATAATACAGTATGTGTTGACGTGCCCAAGCCCAGGCATTGATATAGGAAGTTGTAAACGCAATATATTAGGAGCAATTTCAAATATCTCTTCACTGGCAGGTTCCTGCTCTTGTTTGGGGTACTTTCGCGCACTAAATTGACTGCCTTCCCCTAGATCTCCTTCCACTGCTGTCAACAAAAAATCTTAGAACGATAGTATGCTAGTTCCACCACACTTTCCCTGATATCATCCATGGCTCGGTGGGCCTCGTTCTTGCCAGGAGCTTCCTTCAATACATCTGGATACCACCTACGGCAGAGTTCTTTGATTGTCGAAACGTCAACAGAGCGATAATGTAGGTACTCTTCTATCTCGGGTAGATATCTAAGCAAGAATCTTCGATCATTTCCGATTGAGTTTCCCGCCAATGGTACACTGCGGGGCTCGGGCACGTATTGTTGAATAAACTCAAGAGTCTGAGAACCAGCATCTTCAAGTGTTAGATTGGAGTCCTTGATTTCTTGGAGCAGCCCACTACGGGTGTGCATCTTGACAACATACGGATCCATCTTCTCCAAGGTCTCCGTTGGGGCGGCAACTACCAAGTCGGGACCCTCGGCCACAATTGTTAGGTCGTCATCGGTAATTAGCGTCGCGATCTCAACAATCACATCGTTGACTGGATCAAGTCCAGTCATCTCCAGATCCATCCAAACAAGCATTAGCAAACTTCCTATCTAGCTCAATCGATACAAGCATCTGCCTGAATCCTAGCTAAAGTAGCTTGATATAACGATTCGGAACTTCAAACTAAAGCCCAGGAAAGGTACGGTAAAATTACAGATACCGGAGCGGCCAGTGGCATAAATAGGATTGCAACCGCTAAAGACGGTAGCTTTTTGCTATGAAACCTAGCAAAAAGTCCTCGCCGCTTGATATACCAACCCTCCTAATCGGCCCAGATTCTCGCTCGCCCAGCTATGCCAAGCCTGGTGATGCTGGCGCCGATCTTTATTCAAGAATCGATCTTGAGATTAGTCCCAAAGGTGGCCGGGCCCTAGTTCCTACTGGGGTATCTCTGGCAATTCCCGAAGGGTTTGCCGGATTTGTCCAACCTCGAAGCGGGTTGGCTATCAAGCACGGGGTGACCTGTCTTAATAGTCCTGGCCTAATAGACTCAGGATACCGAGGCGAGATCTCGGTAGTGCTCATCAACCATGACCCTGAAAATGCATATCAAGTACGTGTTGGCGATCGAATCGCCCAACTGGTTGTGATGAGAATTGAAAATATAAATTTTTTGTTTAGCGAAAGCCTAGATGATAGCGAGCGTGGCACGGGAGGCTTTGGGCACAGCGGTAGTTGAAGTACCACTTAGCTTTCGAGCTTGGAACGAGCGGCTTCGGAAACTACGGTAACGGTATTTGAAGCACAACTAAGCCTTCGAGCAAATATCGCTCCGCAATGATTCTCAAACTATTCTGGGTCAATTGGTGGATCAAGCATCACTCAATGTGACTTATTCGCCACGCTTAATGTGCTCACTCTCGCGAACAGTTTGTACACATAATTGTTACAAAAAGTTTTCCTTATACCCCTGGCAATTTTCCCGAAAATAGCCGAGAATAGAAGGGACAGGAAATTAGAGGGGCAAATGAACTCAATAGAAATCCTTCAGCTTAGAGACGTTGAGGATATAAGGGTAAAGCCCGCCCGTTGGGGTATAACAATCGTACTACGAGTAGAGAGGATGGGCAGCTATGAAGAGGCTTAGCGGAATGGATGCAACTTTCTTGTATCTGGAGACTCCGAACGTACATATGCATGTTGGTGGGGTTTTTGTATTTGATGGGAATGGCTTAGATAGATCGCCTTACGAAGCAGTATATGAATTGATTGAAAGCAGATTGCACTTATTGCCGCCGTTTAGGAGAAGGTTGGTCCAAGTGCCTTTTGGTCTGCATCACCCTTTGTGGATTGAAGATCCCGACTTTCAGCTTTCATACCATCTCCGCAGGGCCGCGCTACCCTCCCCGGGAGGTGAGCGAGAGTTAGCACAGTTCTCAGCCGAGGTAATGAGTCGCCAGCTCGATCGTTCCAAACCACTTTGGGAAACTTACGTGATTGAGGGGCTACGTGACGGTATGTTTGCTTTTTTGACCAAGACACATCATTCAGCAATCGACGGAGTCTCCGGTGCCGAATTGGCAGTTAACCTATTAGATTTGACCCCCGAGGTAGTTGACATTCCTCCTCCTGCTAACGAATGGAAACCTGACCGGA
Organism: Actinomycetes bacterium; assembly: GCA_021827485.1. Classification (GTDB taxonomy): domain Bacteria; phylum Actinomycetota; class Acidimicrobiia; order Acidimicrobiales; family JAKAVM01; genus JAKAVM01. The sequence continues at coordinate 3,291 of JAKAVM010000093.1, read as the reverse complement.
TTCCAAGTGATTATGAGTTGGTGCGTCACGCAATCTCTTCCTTGGCCAAGCAACCCACTTCAGCCATCAAGGCCTTACGTCGCACTCTTGAAGTTACGCTAAGTGTGCGTGAGCGCAATCGGCAGCCAGGAATTACTCCACCCCCAGGACCTTTCTCGGCACCCAAAACCTCTTTGAACGGTACTATAAGTCCCCACAGAAGGGTTGCATTTGCTGATGTATCATTAGACGATGTTAAATTTATTAAGAATACTTTTGGCGGAACGGTAAACGACGTTGTTCTTGCCATCAGTTCAGGTGCTTTGAGGTCATATCTAAGTGCAAAAGATGAGACCCCTGAAGAGTCCCTGGTCGCTGCAATTCCAGTATCAGTGCGAACCCAGGACGAGAAAGGGACTTTAGGAAACAAGATATCGGCCATGTTCGCCAGCCTCTGTACGACAATAGATAATCCGGTCAAGAGGTACAAAGCAATTTGTGAGGGAACAAAATCGGCAAAAGAACAAGATCATGCGGTCGGTGCTTCTTCGCTGACTGAATGGGCCGAGTTCGCCTCTCCTGCAATTGCTGGACGTGCCGCTCGGCTAATGTCAAACATGAAAGTATTTGACAAAGTTAGGCCATTGTTTAATATAAATATTTCAAATGTTCCTGGTCCCAACTTCCCTCTCTACTCAATCGGAAGCCGGATGGTCGCGATGTACCCGCTTGGTCCAATAATGGATGGAATCGGGTTGAACATTACGGTTATGAGTTATATGGGTAGAATGTACTTTGGTCTTCTGGCCTGCTGGGAGACCGTCCCCGATCTGGATTCCGTCTCGAACTATCTATTGGGTTCCCTCGAAGAACTTAAGAAAGAAGCAGAGAAAGTCGCAGGTAAGGCGCGTCGCTCTCAGACCCAGGCCAAAGCCAAGGTTGCAGGGAGCAAAGATACGCACTCCCAATCAGTTGCCTAGCACATTACATTGATCAACTGATATGATTTAGATCGCATCGCGGACGTGGCTCAGCTGGTAGAGCATCACCTTGCCAAGGTGAGGGTCGCGGGTTCGAATCCCGTCGTCCGCTCGATATAAGAGCAGGTCAAAGACCTGTAGGCTTCTTAGCCAAGATGATCATTGCATCCTGCCAACAATTCTGCCAACATAGTTTGGGTGGGAATTCTGGCATGAACGGACATAAACGCTTTCGAGATGGTGCCTGGCGGCTGGTCGTTGCAGCCGGGTCTGACCCTCAAACAGGACGTAGGAGAAGCGTCTTTGAAACTGTAAGAGCACCCAATAACCAGGGTCAACGTCAAAGTCAATAACTATCACAGACCGAGTAGTTCTAGCGCCCGATTGATGTTGCGACCGACTGCTCTGATGCCAGCAGCAATGTTGCTGTGACCCGCAATACGCAGTGCGCCGATTGCTAGGTTTCGTAGAGTTGCCATCACGCGTGGAGCGCTGCCAGTTCGGATCTGGGATCGGTCCTCGTCAAAGGTGACATCGCGCACCCAATGGATGCGGTTTTCTATTTCCCAATGGCCTCTAATAAGACGACCGAGTTCTTTAGGTCCTGCTTGCTCAGGTGTCAGGCTGGTGATGAAGTACGATGTCTCGGTCGACAATACTTGGTCATTGAGGTTTGATCGGTTCCGAACAACCCTGACTGCCTGGCGAGCATAGGAGAAAAGACCGTCGTCGAGTGGAACAATGGTAAGCCTAAAGGGGCTCCTATTAGGAACTACTGCCTTGGATAAGGACAACGCTGAGATAGAGGTTTTGCCAGCATCGCACTATTTGTAGTGCGCTTTGAAGAAAGCGATGCTTTGGCATCGCTTTGTGGTTAGCCTTTTGCCACGCTCTTTGAGGCGGAGTCCAGGCTGGCCCGTCAGGGCCACCCCAAAGGGGCGCGAAGCGCTAAGCGTAGCGGCCTTGACGCCGACGAGAAAGCGTGGCATTTGTGTTGCCTTATAGAAATATCCTCATCACTACGAAGAGATCTTTTATGCCACCTGTGTGAGAGACGTTGACTCTGGTTCTTTAGGGACTGACTCTGGTTCTTTAGAGACTGTCATTGAAATATAAGGCTGGCCGTGAATCCACTTTTCATGTGTCTCACAGGCAATAGCTCTAGAGAGGCGAAGACAGCTCTCTTGGCTTGGAAAGATTCTTACGACTTTGGTTCTGCGCTTTAGTTCCTCATTGAGTCGTTCGAGAACATTGGTGGATCGAATATGGACTCTGTGTTGTTGGGGAAATGCAAAAAAGGTAAATGTTTCATCAATGGAAGACTCCACATATGACACGAGTTTGCTATAGGAATCGTGCCAGGATGTAATCCACTCATCTAGCATAACCCGTGCTCTGGTAAGTGAGGGTGCGTTATAAATTGCTTTTAGTTCCAACATGCAGCGTGGATCAATATTTTTTGGTGTATATGAGAGACAATTACGAAGAAAATGCACGTAACAGCGTTGCCAAAGGCCGCCTATAATCTTTTTGATTGCATTTGTCAGACCTGAATGATCATCGGAGATTACCAATTTGACCCCGGTCAAACCTCGCTCAACGAGGCCTTCTAAGAAGGTTGTCCAGGTTTCTTCACTTTCTCGTGGGTAACATTCAACGCCTAAAATATTGCACGGTGTCCTTTTTCATCAACGCCAATGGCCACAAAGACACCCTGTGAGCCAACAACACCATCTTGTCGAATCGATTCATAACGGGCATCGATATATAGATATGGGTAGTTGCCTTCTAAGGGTCGTTTTGCAAATTTATCCAGCATGTCATCAAGGCGTTTACTAGCTAAACTTACTGTGGAGGCTGAGATGTTTTCGCCAAGTAGTTGTTCTGTAATTGGAGCTATTGACCTGGTAGATACCCCTTGGATGTACATTTCTGCCAAGGCAAGCACTAAGGCCTTTTCGCTTCTTTGATAGCGCTCAAATATTTCTGTGGAAAAACGTCCCTCTCGATCCCGTGGAACATGCAACTCAATGTTTCCAACTCGTGTCATCAAGGATCTGGTGTAATGCCCGCACCTATATCCAACTCGTGACCCAGTGCGCTCAGAAACACCCGCCCCCAAACAGGCATCCATCTCTGCTTCAAGAAATTCCTGGACAGTCTGCTTGAGTGATGGCCGTTGACACTTGAGCAGCTCTTTCATGAGATCGACATCTTCTTGGACTAGAGATGTCAAGGATATCTTCTCTGTTGTATTCTTGTTTGTAGCCATGGTAGTGAACTCTCCTTTGTGGGATTGGTTGATAAATGTATTTCATCACTACCATGGCCT
>JAKAVM010000112.1 GCA_021827485.1 Actinomycetes bacterium | reverse complement strand
GGACAAACCCTCCTCGGCTATAATTATTTGATGGCAATGGCTGACTCCCTTCAATTTTGTGGCAACGTACTCTTCAATTGTGAACGACCCACGTCTAAATTGCGCAACGGGAGTCGGCCGGTCCATTACAACTTGAACCACGACTAAAGTCATCGGCTTGCGGCTCGGTTTTGGTCAAGCTTTCGCTGTAATGCCGAACTCCAAATACGAAAGAGACGGGGGACCAACAGCACGGAGAATCGCTCGCCTGCTCGAAAAGCATATTTTTCCGCGCCACAAATCTGAGATAGACAAACGCCGGTTTATTGACGCATTGATCTTCAACTGGCTAATAGGAGGTACTGACGCCCATGCCAAAAACTACTGTCTCTTACATGCCGGGGGTTCAGTAAGGCTAGGTCCTCTATATGATGTTGCAAGCATGTTTCCCTATCACCAGTATCATAAACTTCAAATGGCCATGAACATAGGAGGTCAGTACGCAATCAGGTATGTCAATTTATCTCGCTGGGTTAACGTCGCTTCCACTTTCGCAATACTCTCGCAAGAAGTGATTGAAAGGGCATTGCAACTTTCCAGCCAACTCCCCGATGCCCTGTCAGAGGCATGTGCACGGATTGCTAATCTTCATAGGGTCTTGCCACAAAGGCTTTTGTCTGATGTATCGGAGAATTGCGTTAGGTGCACAGTAAAGTTGAGACTGACTTGATCGCCATCAGCCAGACCCAGAAGAAACTTAGCGATGATATGATCACATTGCTATGACGTTTCACATAATTCCTTACGATGAGTTCAGAGACGCTCAAGCATGGGACTCATTTGTGGGCGACGCTGCTAATGGAACTTTCTTGCACACTCGTAAATTTCTCTCGTATCACAAGCGGCGCTTTCTTGACGTATCAGTAATTGTTTTAGATAAGCAAGAAAGGATGCAGGGGCTCTTCCCTGCCGCAGTTGATCCAAAAGATGAAAAGTGTGTAATAAGTCATCCTGGTGCAACATTTGGAGGATTGGTCTGCTCCATAAACTTATTTGGAAGTAAAACCGTTGAAGTTTTTGATCAGATTAGCAACTTTTATGCAAAACAAGGCTTTTCAAAGTTGATCTATAGACCAGCTCCACTTATCTTCCACAAGGTTACGACTTCAGACGATCTAAACGCGCTTTTTGCAGCAGGAGCTCGAATCACTAGATCCTCACTTTCAGCAGCAATTGAGCTGACCCAACCACGAAAACTGACTAAGGGACGCAAATATATGAAAAGCGTTGCATCACGTTATGAGCTATGTATCAGTTGGTCACTTGATAATTTAGACGAATACTGGAGACTCTTAACCGAATGTTTGCTAGAGCGCTATGGTACTAGTCCAGTACATTCACTTGAGGAAATACGCTCTCTATGCGATCTTTTCCCTGATGAAATCATGCTTTGTGTTTGCACACTTGACAATCAGACTATTGCGGGTGGGATGTATTTCATTGAAAATTCTGTTTTACACCTGCAATACTCCGCATCTAACGAAACTGGCCACAAAGTTGGGGCAATGGACCTTGCCATTGAGGAAGGGATTTCCAAGGCCCGCGAGATTGGATTGAAGTGGTTCAGTTTTGGAACTTCGCCTTCAGGAGTTGGATCAGCAATCAACGATGCATTATACGACTACAAGCGATCTTTCGGCTCCGGAAGCGTTATCTACAACGAGTTCGTCCTTGACCTCAAGTAACTCTCATTGATAGCGACAAAACTTGCGATTTCTTACTACGCGGAGCGCTGATCTTCGCTAACCGGATAGCCAAGTTGCGCCAATAGTGAACCCGCTTCAAGTTCAAACAACTGCACATCTTCGGGTGGCATTTGAGTACGCCAGTCGCGAAGTCCTGCGGTTGGAGGTAGGAGGAGGCTCTTATCTTCTACCGGAACTGGACTCATTTCTAGTTGGCGACTAACAGCCTCACTGTAGCTTAGCATCGCTGGATCGTAATCGATTCCAATAAAGTTCGATGCTTGCCTCAATATCGATTCGGGATCTGCTATTAGATCCTCGTAGCGCACTTCCAGGTATCGCTCTGCCCCAAGTTCTTTACCTGAGTGACTTCCGGCTTCAACGCGGTGCCTCCAGTAGGTAGCCGCTTCAACTATATTTTCTGGTCCCCAGGATGCTTCCAATATCGCGAGAGATACGTCACGCCCATCTCGTATTAGGTGTATAAATACCGACTCAGGAAAAGCTCTAGCTAGTTCGTTTATGCATAATACGTGATTCGGGGTCTTATCACCGAACCTTTTCTTGCCTTGTTGGTATGCATACTGTGCAAAACAAGAGCGTATGACGTCTTCAGCACTTCTCGCACCACTTTCGCAAATCCGAGAGATTAGGGCGGACCTATCCAGGTCCCAAGCGCTAAAACGATGAGACTCGCTAAGCTGTTCAATCATTGTTTCGACCGTTGGTAGCTGTAGTGTTTCAACACTAGCCATATCATTTCCATATTCTGAAAAGTGCTCAAGAAACCGAAGAATAAACCCTCCAGTCTCTCCAGGGATCGAAAGTTCAGGATGCGATGACAACATAACTGTCAGCAACGTAGTACCAGACCGTCCACAGCCTACGATAAAAGGAAATACCTCGCGTTGAGAACTCACTTGGGATTTGGGCCCATTACTTGCATTGTTTAGTAGTCTTTGCTGATTCGAATTCAACCCACTGCCTGATGTAGTCAGATTCATCATAAACAGCGGATGCAAGCACAAGACATACGGCACCAGAGGAAAAATTCACTAACTCTCTCCAGATCATGCTTGGTATGTGCAGCCCGTAGTAGGACTGATTAAGCGAAAATCGTCGTTCATTACTCCCATCGTTCACAATAACGTCAAAGCTCCCCGAAACAGCCACAAGAAATTCATCTATTTCTCGATGAGCGTGCCCCCCGCGGGTCTCACCACCAGGAATATCATAGAGATAGTAAACCCTTTTTATTTCAAACGGAACATGATTGTTTCCCTCGATAAAGGTTAGGTTACCTCGTTCGGAACCGATCTTAGGCAAGTCTAAAATTTGGCAATCGTTTATGGTCGTCATAACAAACTTAAATTCATGAATGTGTAAGACAGCTCATTCGTATCATCGGAATTCATTTGCTGACTCAATAATATAGTCGACTTGCGCAGATCCCAAGTTTGGGCCAATAGGAAGGCTCAGTACTTCACTGTGAATGTTGTCACTGACCGGAAGTTCAAATCGGTCCTTGAACTCAGCAAGATAAGCCTCTTGCTGGTACGGAGCAACTGGATAATGAATGAGTGTTTCTACTCGTTTGCTGGCCAGGAAATCTTGAAGACGATCCCGCTCGGCCGATCTAACAACAAATAGATGCCAAACATGGCTACAACCCTGAGGCATCTCCGGTAAAGTCAGATATTCAGTTCCAATACCACTCAGATACAGCCCCGCAATGCGTTTTCTACTTTCGTTTTCTGTCTCCAGATACTTGAGTTTGCATCTGAGAATGGCAGCTTGCAGTTCATCCAACCTTGAGTTCATACCAATTATATGATTGAAATACTTCTTGCCAGAGCCGTAGTTGCGTAACAATTTAACTTTCTCGGCTACCTCAAAGTCATCAGTTGTGATCGCTCCTCCGTCACCAAGTGCGCCAAGATTCTTAGTAGGAAAGAAACTCCATGCCCCACTTTCCCCGAAGGACCCAACACTCCTATCTCCAATTCGAGCTCCGTGAGCCTGGGCGCAGTCTTCAATGATTGCTAAGTTATATTTTCGTGCAAGTTTACAAATTTCGTTCATTGGCGCAGGATTCCCGTAAAGATGGACAGGAAGAATTGCAACAGTTCGAGAAGTTATTCGTTCTTCAATCTTCCTTGGATCAATATTATACGTGTTCAAGTCAGGTTCGACTGGAATTGGGACTGCCCCACATGCCGATACCGCTAGCCAGGTGGCGATGTAGGTATTCGCCGGAACAATAACTTCATCACCCGAGCCAACCCCTAATGCTCTAAGGGAAAGATGTAGGGCATCAAACCCATTTCCCACTCCTACGCAGTATTTAGTACCGATAAAGTTTGAGAATTCTAACTCAAACTTCTCAACTTCAGGCCCCAAAATATAAAGACCCCTGTCCAATACCCTACGAATAGATTCATCAATTTCAAATCTAAGGGAATCGTTTGTGAGCGAAAGGTTCAGAAAAGGTATCTCCATTTCAATCAAGTCTAACTTCGATATTTTATGAACGTCGACTTGGACTAATTACTAATCGGGAAGTCATTCTCCCACTCAGTGAACTGTAATCCTGTAAGTTGCCTAAGTGATTCTACTTCGTCAAACAAATGCTCGGTGAGCCAACGGTGATCGCCGTCACTTATGGGTTGCGTATTGTCCGATCTTGTTGCGTTCTCCCAGACTGGATCGATTTTCTCAAAGGAATCAATTCCAAGGAACTGTGCGCAGTTTTCCAGCACTCTTGATGGGAACTCCCCTAGTTGCTCGGTTGTCTGAATTAGTACTCGGCTCATCCCAAACTGTTTTACGAACTTCCCCACATGGGTACCGTAGCAGCTCTCTGCAAAATAATATTTTGTCTTATTCCCAGAAATCCTTGTATTTATATCTGGGGAATCGTCTTTGTCAGCCAACAGAGCATCTATAAAACTTCTATTTTCCAATCCCAAGCTTTGCATCCACCGATAATGTGAATAAACCCTATCTATTGGATTGCGAAGTATAAAAATCAGCTTAGGACTATCGAGCGTACAAGCGATACGCTCCACAACATTTGGAAAAATAAAATATGTTGTACTTGACTCGCCAATGACCTTCTCCTCGCGAACTCCTTCAAAGTTGACAGCGTATTGGGCAACGCCTTTCTCGAATTGTTCGTCAACACTAAAGAAGTGAAGCTCTTTGGGTTCAGACATATATACTGCATCATGAAGGGATAGATATTTATGTAGCGAAGACGTCCCGGCCTTGGGGGCACCAGGAATGATTAAATTAGGTAGTGCCACGATCTGTAATATATACCATTTCCAATGATCTCACCCTTCCTTCAATCACAAGACACCAAGCAGGTTGATCTCACCCAAGCACGACTCAAGGTCTCTGCTATAGTTTCCTAGCGTTGACATAAATCTCTGCAGCAATTTCAGGTAGCTTGCGTCCAAGTTGAAATAGTCCATCAAGTAGTTCGGGATTCATGAACGGAATATTATCCATTTGAGAATGAGTAAAGGGTTTAATGAAATAACCACCCGTTTCAACAATTTCGAATCCCCGTTCTTCCAAAATAGCAATAAGTTCCTCCATCGTAAATATACGAGCTTGTTGGAGTAGTTTGTTTCGTTCTCCTAGGTCTTTCTCTGATTGCGTTAGACCCATAGAAACCGCTAACTGCCTATGTAACGACAGAGCGTTGGGGACATTTGCGTGCAAGTACGCTCCAGGTGACAACATGTTACTTAGAGCTATAACTATCTCAGTTAGATTATCGACTTCATGTAGTAGACTTGAGCAAATTACAAGATCTGGCCCCCTTTTGAATTGGTCAAGAATAGCTTCAACGGAGTCCTCGGCAAATCCGTTTACAACTCGAAATATACCTGAAGGGAAATCAGCCTTTTCGGCGCTCTTCGCAAACTCATTGTTAGCCTCGACAACGACCCATTGCTCTATTGGTGAGTTGATGCTATATTTCTCCAACACTTGTTTGAGAAGAAGCTCAGTCCCGCAACCAACCTCCACTACCGTTCTAGGCAATATTTTATCCAGGAGTTCTAGTATTATCTTTCTTCGGCTCTCAACAAGAACCTGCTCAAATCCGTAATTTTCTCTGTAGGCGGTTCCGTAGTCAGATATACGCACCTCCCGTTGTTCACTCATTAATTATTCCGTTCCGATCCCTTGAAACAATACAAGAGTTTAGACCAAAAAACGGATAGTTCAGAAGTTGCCGATCAAGTCACACTAATCATCGTCAGTCTTGACCGAATGGAATCGAACAAAGAACTGTTGCAAACTCCCTCCACTGCTGGCTCGTATCGATTGTTCTTCTGGGCTGATATGACGTTTCTGATATGATTTACAAGATGGCAAAACCCCTCGTGTCCATCCTGGTTGGCACGCACAATCGTAGAGAACTTCTTAAGCACTCTCTCCGTTCAATATTCGCTCAGGAGGTTGATGTAGAAGTGATAGTTGTACGGACCGCAGGAGACACTGAAGCGCTAATGATAAGGGAGATCCAGGATGATCGAGTCAAGGTCCTCCAATCTCCATGGGCAAATTATTTTGGACCATTGTTGAATATGGGTATCAAGGAAGCGAAAGCTCAGTGGTTCTTTGATTTAGCCGATGACGATATGTTGCCTCCGGGGGCTCTCATCGCTTTGCTCGAAGTTGCGGAAGGCCACCAAGCAGATATTGTTTCTGGCGTGCATTTTAATATCGAAGCGAATACAAGTTGGGACGATATCTCCGATCGACCGGCCCCAAGAGCCAGTCGCGTTCACGACTATACCTGGAAGAGACTTATTCATCCATTTCCACGGCAGCCGATGCCAGGATATTCGTTGTTTAGAACTTCAACCATCAGAGATATATCGGTAGATGAGGCAAGGCGCGTGTATGTTGATTCTCTATTTGGAATCTCAGCTTTCGCTCGATCGCGCCATGCCATATATACCAACATGCCTATATACGCCTACCGAAAGCACCAAGGTCAAATAACAAATACCCTGGATCCGATCGAAGGCTACAAATTCATCACCGAAACGATTGCTTGGGCGGCTGCGGAATTCCCTGAGATTAGGTCTTTTACGCGAGAACATAAGTCGGCCGCGCTTCGATCTCTTGCTGGAATCTATTATGCAAATCATTTGCCATGGGAAGTGGGTAAGTGTGCGCTCAGTATGGCTTTGAATACCCCGATTGTTACCATGCACCAAACTTGGTGGAAAATGGTCGGTCATAGCTTGGCGAGAGGATTTCAAAATTCCCTTTCGCCAAGAGCGCATTAAGCATCAAGCCAAGTTGATCGCTTTGGGTGAGACAAATACTACTGCTTGCGTATCGTCTTGCTGAACCAATTGGATAGGTCGATTTTCAAAAAACTCATCCACCGCTTTCTTGCAGCCATTCCAGTATCCATAGTCATCAATTATCAGTATACCTCCTGGGACGATAGCATCATACAACGACTCAAGACAGACTTTGGTTGACTCATACCAGTCACCATCAAGGTGAAGTAACGCTATCTTGCCTATCTCATCTTTGTTAGAAGGAACTGTATCTTGAAACCATCCTTTCATTATGTGAAGTTTGCACTTATAGGTCGGCAGCCGACCCAACATAAGTTCAAATGACTCCAATGAAGACATAAAGTCTCCGCGCCGGCCCTTGTTGCCACCCCGGTCAACATCCTCTTCGGACGGCTCGGGACATCCTTCCCAGGAATCATAAAGCCACACATCGCGATTACCAGCCGTTGAAATTAACATTGCGGCGCTTCCGCCCTTGTAAGTTCCGCATTCCACAAATGATCCTTCCAGTTGGGACAGAAAGACCTAACTCCCAAATTCGTGAAAGTCGCGAAGCTGGCATTAACGTATTTGCGCCTGCAATCTTCAAGACTTTCAGTTTCTTGGGATGCAACAAGTCCGAAACAGGAATCCTTCGTATATTTTCAACCCTCGATTTGATACTTTTCAACTTAGGAGCGAACTCGTTTACGCATAGTTGAAACCTTCGAATGGAAATCATCGGACGCAGGATTTGATATGGACTTAGTCAATACAGCCGATAACCACCTTCGTTTGTTTTCTACGTCGCGAATATAACCTATCTCAATAGTTTCACAATCAAGTTTGGTGTAAAGCTTAAAAAGCGAAGATATAGTCCAAATATGAATATGCTCATCAGATTCCCAATGTCCATTAGGCGTAGTGATTAGAAGTTTTCCACCAGGTGCCAGTAGGCCAATAACGGCCCGCAGAACTTGTTCGGGTTCGAGTACGTGCTCAATCACTTCAGACAGGATAGCCGCATCAAATTGGTTTGCGGGATGATATTCTTCGACTAGCCCACACGCGGTTGTCACGTTGGGCAGCTCCAACTTGCGGACTTGTTCTAAGGAAACCTCGGACACATCTAAGGCCGTTATGTGATTTACCATTGGGGAAACCATCTTTGTCATGCCACCATCGCCACACCCGATTTCCAATACTTGATTAGCGTTGCCCAAGCTTTCAACAACCCATCTAGCTCGCGGATGTTCATAGTGCTCGGGGTCGCTGAGGAACTGACAGTGAGTAATCCTCTCTTGATAATGCGCCACATATTTTGAACGCTCTCCGCTTTCGAGGGCTTCGTTGGCGACAAGAAAACCCAAACGATACCTGATAGAGCGACTTATCCTACCTATCAACTTGTTCATCAATACTGGCCCAACTTTAGTTCAAGAATTCCGTAGTTCCCTAAAGAACACCTTACAATTTGCTATGAGCCATACCCATAAAGGTACGAACTCTAACGTCTTTCCGTCTATCACTTTAGTCTCAAAGTAGTCCTTTGTGAGCACTAAGCCTTCTGCAATAGCGAACTCTTCTAGTCCCTCAACCATACCAACCATTTCTCGCTCATGAGGCTCACTTGTGTATGAGACATTAAACAGATGCAGCCTACCATTCTGGACGACAAAATCAACCTCTCGCTTGCCCTTCCAGTAGGAGACAAGCGTGCTGGTCTTTTTTAGTTCCATGTAGGCAACATTTTCAGCACAGCGCCCGAAGTCCGGCCTCGGTATAGGCAAGTTAAAGTTTCGTATACCGTTATCGACTATGTATATTTTGCGGGGTCGCTGTATGTCTTGTGACTCCTTTGTTTTATATGAGAAGAACTTACTCTCATAAAATAAGTAGGCATCTGTAAAATATTTGAAATAGTTCTTTACGGTATCGACAGATAGCTTGTATGGCTTACCTAGACTGCTATATGTATGTGTTTTCGCAAAGTCATTTAGTATTTGCAAGCCCAATACTTCAACATCACTTGCATTGCGAATCCTATTTGGTATAAGTACATCTCGCGTAACGATATCCCTATAGTAGCCATTTGCTATGGCAGTTTTAGCTTCTTGCGTCTTGGCAAGCACAATCTCGGGAAAGCCCCCTTCTACAAAGAAGTTGCCGAGGTGGTGCAACAAAGAGAGCTGCTGGTGGTAATTGGCTCTGTATATTCCGAGAAGCGTCCCATCCCCGTCCTCTACTGTAACGTTGCGCATACCAAGGTATTCATAGAAACTAAGCGGGTAGACCTCAATAACAACGTTCCTGCCAGTTAGGAGGGTTGCGGTGTCAGATTCTATGAGAGACTTGCGAGAACCTGACAGTATAAACTTGATATCTTCCTTGCGTTCGTAATGAGTTGCCACCCAGTGATTGAAGCTATCGACACTCTGTATCTCGTCGAGAAATAGGTAGACTCTACCCTGTGGGTTGTACTTCTCTTTGTAATAAGCATAAAGCTGATCGAGCATGCCTGACCCCAGGGACAGGTATGGTTGCACCAAAATATCGTCGAGGTACAAATACAAGATGTTCTGAGGAGGTACACCCTCCCTTTCTATGAGTCGACCGATTAGCTGCTGTACGATAGTTGACTTGCCTGAACGTCGTACACCACTAAGAAATATTGCCTGGCGTATATCCATAAGCTGCTCTATGCGCGTCAGATACTTCTCGCGCGAAACAGTACCCACCCAGCCACCTCTTCTTAGATCTTCAAAGTGAGGATTCCATGTCGCAATAAGTTCTTGGATAACGATTTCATCCACACAATATATTGTACGCTTTAGCTATATAACCTTCAAATATACTGGAAGGCAGCAAACCTTTTTCAGGCTCAGATAGACTATGCTGCCTACCAGGAGTTATCAGCTTGCAGAAACCGGCTGGACTGTATCGGTGGTTTGATAAAGAATTCTGGAAACCGATGGTCGGATACCCATTGCCATAACAGATACTAGAACCATAGCTGCAACAGTAATTGAGAACCATATCGAAACAGTGCCGTTTGCGCCTAGGGCTCCCATTGCGGAAATGACTGCTTGGCTTACAATTAGAAGCCAGGTAGAAACTCCTAAAGACATTCCCGAAGTGGCAAGCCTATGAGAGAGATGGTCTTGACCGCCTTGAAAGATGGATCTGCCATTTACAATCCTGGCCACAAATACGGTTGCGGTATCAGCTAGCGGAATTGCAACATACATCAAGGTTATCGCCGCACCTTCAGGCGTGGATAGAACTCCTCCTGCCCGAACGGCAAGGACTATAAGTACTAAGCCAAGAGGCAAGCTACCTGCGTCACCCATAAAAATTGAAGCAGGACTGCGATTGAAAATAAGAAACGCCATCAGCGCCCCGAGTACTGCTGCTGCTGCGATTGCTAGTTCAAACTGAGAACGAAGTAGAGATTCTATAAGAATCCCCAGTGCCGATGCTCCAACAACCCCACCAGCTAAGCCATCAGCATTGTCTAATAGGTTGACGCAATTAGGCATTAGAACAAAAAGAGCAAATGTAGGTACCAAATCAATTGCCCGAGAACTTACAAGATGTATCCAGACTCCTTGAGCTTCCAAGTGAAATCCAACAACGAATACGATAATGGCAGCTAAACCTTGTAATGCTAGCTTTGCAAACGGCCTCAGCGTCTTCTTGTCATCATAAAGCCCTGTAAAAAATAGAATCGCAACGGCAATACCGATTATAGTTGAATGTAAAGTATCGTGACCTACCACAACTGCTGCCAAAATACCTACAAATATTGCTGCACCCCCCAAATACGGAGTTGACTTAGCGTGTTGTTTATGGTCTGCAGGATGATCAAGAAAGTCAGTACGTATCGCCAATTGCCGAAAAAGCGGAACGCTGACCAAACAAACTATAAACGATACACCTAAAGAAATGATCCAGATACTGTTACCCATGCTAGTGAAATTTATCTACTCAAAGAACTAGCTCTGACGAAACGCTCTCGATAACACTTTGAATTATGTAATCCATCTCACGAGTAGGTTTCCAACCGGTTAGATTAGAGATCTTAGAAATATCAGGTACTCGCCTCGGAATATCTTCAAAGCCTGCTCCATATACATCTAAGTAATCAATAAGTTGAATTTCAGAAGAGCTGCCTGTCTCTTCAATCACGCGCTTGGCTGCATCAATAATTGAAATTTCTTCAGTGGAACCAATATTGAAAGTTCCGCCTATCGCTCTAGGTTCATCCAGGAGAGATAAGATTCCTCTCACCGCATCTTCGACGTGACAAAAGCACCGTTTCTGTGTTCCATTACCATGGACAGTCAATGGCGCACCGCTTAGAGCTTGGCGAACAAATCTCGGTAGGACCATTCCGAAATCCCCACTCTGTCTGGGACCTACTGTATTGAAAAGACGAAAAATCACGGTTGAGAGTCCTTTCTCAAGAAAATAGTAGTAAGCAATAACTTCATCGGTTGCCTTTGAAAGGGCATAAGTCCACCGGGTAACCGAGGTCGGGCCGTAGACGAAGTCGCTGTCTTCGCTAAATACCCCGGAACGATTTTTCCCGTACACTTCTGAGGTCGATGCCACTAAAACTTTGACCGAATGCCTATCAGCGGCTTCAACGACCACTTCAGTTCCACGAACATTTGTTTGGAAAGACTCTAGAGGCCGATCCATAACCAGTTTCACCCCAACAGCGGCGGCCATGTGCAAAATTGCATCGCACTCTTGCACCAAGCTATCTACCAGCAATTCATCAGTTACTGAGCCTTCAACTACTTCAAAATCACAAATAGATTGAGCATGTCTTAGATTTTCGACAGACCCAGTCGATAAGTCATCCAACACAACAACTTGGTCTTCACGTTTTATCAGTTGCTCAACTAAATGGGAGCCGATAAAACCTGCTCCTCCAGTGACGAGTACCCGCACCGAATGCCTTTCGTTCTCAATGTCGTCATCCGGTCGAGCCCTCGAAACCGGATCATAATTGCTGGTACCAAGATACCATCGTTTGGTTATCGGCACACAAGAGCGATGACTTGAGACCAATAGCTATCACTTGTTGATCAAAGGTAACAGCGTTTCAAGTGTTCCTGAAATCATGATTTCTATGATGACTTTGACTATAGTTATTAGTAAATACTAACATATATACATGAGTACCTATTTAGTTACAGTAATAAGAACGGGAAATTCGTATGCTCTTCGTGTTCCTAAGCAATATGTTGAGGATGCACAACTAACGCTGGGACAAAAAGCCCTTATTGGATTGCCTATTGCTAAGCCAAAGCAAGACCGCGCGAGAATCCAGGAACTGATTCGACAGTTGCAAGAAATCAACAGCTATTCATATATAGGCAATCCTGTTGAATGGCAACGTGGCATCAGAAAGGATCGTCCTCTTCCCGGAAGGGCTTAGGTGCGATGATCATTCTCGATACTAATATATTCATTTACCTAGCGAAAGGAATCCTAAGCAGTGAGCTAGTTGCCAACAAAGACATTGCTCACGCGAGTATTACTAAAATTGAAGCATTGGGATACTCGCGTATTCCAGCAAATGAACTCTTGCTCCTTGACGCACTCTTTAACGAATCATATGGCTTGCCGCTTACAGACGCTATTGTCGAGCTAGCTATTAAACTTCGCCAGCTCAAACAAATGAGTCTAGGTGATTCAATAGTGGCAGCCACTGCAATAGAGAACAACTCAACGTTGTGGACGGCCAACACTGATGATTTTGGTCATATCGAGGATCTTCATCTTTCTAACCCTCTACTCCAAAGCAATGCTCCTTAATCGCGGCGCTTTGTCCACGAATAGGATAATTGTACCCTATGCATATTCTTCTTCATCTTAGGTTCGTATCTACGGAATATGGAGTAGGTTCATAGCACCTTCCAATAAGAAATAGACCGATCACCGTCTGCGATCAATATCGCTCGTACGATCCTAAATTCTCAGTGTACAACTGCTGACTTTTTTGAAATAGATGGAAAATTCGACGTGATTACGATGATCGAGACAATTGAGCATGTACCCCACCCAAGTAAGTTCTTTCAAAGAGCAAAGGAGGTCCTTGCACCTGGTGGGATCCTGTATCTCACCACTCCAAACTTTAGTTCTTTGTCGAGGAGGCTTCTCCGAGATAGCTGGTCAGCAATAGGTGGTGACCACATATCGTATTTCGAGCCAAACATTCTCCGCACAAAGGTTGCCTTAGAAGGATTCATTCCACTTCGGATTCGAACAAAAAATATTGCTGAACCGACTCTTAGAAAAATACTCCATCGCGATGCTCCTCTTCTTAGGCCCGCAACAGAACTGACGAGTGGAACTTGTCCAGAAACTAATGCACTCCGGGCTTTTGCAGAGCATAATCGAGTGGGCCGCGTAGCAAAATCAGTGACCAATTCAGTTCTAAATTGGTCCAACCTAGGAGATACAATTGAAGCAATATTCAAGGTCTCCCTCTGAGTAACCGACAGCAGTTCCCAATCTTCGATATCTCATAGGATTAGTCGCTTAAGCCGCTACTCAATGCTATCTCAATTGTTCGTCAACACGATCCCGTCCTGTTTTTGGACGTTGTTTGGGCACTTCGAGTGGTCCCCTGCGACGGAGGTAACGCGCAAACTGGGGCACCGTGAAATCCGCATATCCGAATTGAGGGGTATATAGCTGGCCCTTTGCAATGAGGTTTGAGCGCGTCGGCGACACTTGGGGAGATGTGCGATCCAGTAACGAAGCAACGTCTCCAGCGAGCTGAGGTCCGTCGCCAAGTTCAGCCATCGCCCTCATGTACGCATATTCCAATTGAGTTGCGCCTGATATGCGGGTCGCAAAGAAATTCTCATCAAGCTCATGTTCGACAAGACTTTGTGCAACCTTTGCATCTTCTAAGGTGATCATCTCACCTCCAGAAACATTCCACACAGCCTTTCCATACTCCTGGAGAAAATATGGATAGCCTCCGGTGTACTCACAAATGAAATCAATAGCAGACTCCTCGAATGTTATTCCGAGATGAGATGCTGGCTCAATGAGAGCGTATTTAGCCTCGTCGGCCGAAAGCGCTCCGATCTGTGGGAATGAGAATAGTCTCTCGGAATACGACTTAGCTTCGGAAGACAACTCCAAAGTCTGAGGAAGTCCTGCGCCGACGAGGGTGATGGGGAGGCTTCGTTGGACACATTTGTGTAGGCCCATGATGAGAGCTTCAAGCTGAGACAGCGACAGACAATGAATCTCATCAAACAATAACAAAATGCCAGTTCCCTTTTCTTGGGCCGCTTCACCAAGGGCTACAAAGAGATCGGTAAGATCTGAATCGAGCTGTCCTGAATCTGCGGTGCCATACATTCGTTCGACATCGAGTCCAACAGATAGCGACCCGCCTGGATCGACCGTCAAGGAAAAGGATCGGAGTACACCCGCAGCACGTCGAGCTCGTTTCGCCCATTTGCGCGCAGGATCCAAGGAAAAAAGTGCTCTACGCATTTCTTTGGCGATCATCTTCCCAAATGCCATATCATCGTGCTTGGAGATTTCGCTCTCAAGCGTCACCCAGCCCGAATCATCGGCGTTCTTACGGAAGACACCTAGAAGCACAGTCTTACCCACCCCGCGCAGTCCAGTGATCACCATTGATTTGTCGGTGCGCCCAGCTTTCAATCTATTCATCAACACAGAAAAGTTATCCAAGAGGCTCGATCGACCCGCCAGTACTGGCGGCTGGGCGCCAGCGTTCGGGGTGTAAGGATTAGTTCTAGGATCCACGTCTCTAACTTATCAAAGATATTCATACTTATCGAATATCTATTGAACTTCCAATAAGTTGCTATACCTTTGCTAACTTCATTCTATATGTTGGATGTGTGCTCTATTTTCATAACGTCGTAATAGTATGCTAATTGTCTTCACTATACGATTAGAATAAATTGGGAAAGCTTTTCTTCAACCTAAGTGGTATTCACATGGACGAAAGTGTACTTTCGAGTTCCTGCAACAGTCGGTCCCACGGCTTATCCGCCTCGATAAGCCATCGAAGATTATGCTTATACTGAGATTGGCAAGCAAACACAGCCTTCCGTGATTCACGAGCATCACCAATGACAGGAAGTACTGCATCCATCGCAGCATCCAAACGACGTGGTCGGTGGGTTATAAGATCCCAATCTCCGAAGTTATCATAGGATTCGTCAATGACGTTCGACCACGTCTCGACTCCTATTGAATTTAGATATTTCAAAGTATCTCGTGGCCCAACGATGATGGCAGGGCCGCGACCCATGAGGCACTTGAAGGACTTCTCGGTAAACATAGTGCTGTTGCTGAAATCGTTCTGGTAATAAGTCTCGACGACAACCTGGAGTGCCGAATCCCGAGCCACCTCGGTTGGATAAGTCATAACAGCGTGAGTATTTTCCGGATTAGTGTAGAAGAGTACTTCGTGAGGATTGCTCACCCATTCGATGTCAGCGTGCAGTGGCAACTGGGTGAGAAGTTCGTCCAATCTATTACCGCGAGTCTTGTCCTCAACCTTCTTCAACATACCAGGGGTCATTCTTGGAAATGAAACATATCCGTACTCCAGTAGACCTGAGTCGAATAGCCGCTCTAGAACCCACCACCGGTTTTGCCTAAACCTGCGATTCAGAAAAGAATATCTCCACTTCGGTTCTTGCCATTGATCATCTATCCCATACCCTGAGAATGGATTCGGTACCCACTTAAGAGTAATTGCGCGCCTCTCAGCATGATCTGAATCTTCTAAAATTGTTGCGGGGCCTCTCCCGCGCAAAAAGCTCTCTCTAGCGGCAAGTCCAATGCCAAATGAAGTGATCTCGCATTGGCGCAAAGTAAACGGGGAAACGCTCAACCCCCTTGCGGTTCGCCATAGGGACTCTTCCTCCACTACATTGACATTGGCCGATACAAACCACAGCTGCTCTGGCGACAAGTCATATAGAGTGGCAAAAACGCTAAGGGTATCAAAAATGCTAGTTTGAACTTGTCGCCGAAGCGGGCCTCGCGAACTCAACGATCGCAATAGTCGATTTCGCGCCATACGCCCGGCCTGAAAGTGTCGGAATCCTTCGTGAGCGTACGATACTAGAACGATTGCCCGACGCTGGCGTATAGCCCGCTCCACCTTTGGAGGCAATACAATCAGTTGGTAGTCGGGATCGTCGAGAATCCAATCATTCGGAGCCGGGTCGAGTTCCACTAGATACACGAACGGTTCCTGGTTCTCAGTTATATCGTCTGAGCCAACCGGCTGCATCTTCTCTGGTGCCAAGAAACAACACATCGCAGCCCAGTAGTTTCGGATCGGGCCGCTTCGATTTTGCAGTGAAGGACCGATCGTTAGCGATTGATCCTTCCAGTGAACTTCGTCATAGCAGATCGTTACCAAAGCTTTAGAAACACTATTTCTTACCCCCATCAGCGTAGTCCAGTCGCCACCATCGATTTGTCGGTGGCGCTGATCTCAATCTACCCATCAACACACAAGCATAAGCTGATTAGAACATTCTAAGCTAATTTGGAAGCCAAAGCTTCAGCAGACCCGTTACATTACGACCTAACCCGTATAGTAATGGCCTTTACTATACGGGCATGAGACAGTAGTGGTATGGGCCTTGATCCACAAGTGCACACCGTCTGAAACCTTCCCGCGGTCCCTGAAAACCCTCACTACCAACCTCATTTAATAGTGCTAACTGCCTAAACTTCACCCTCAAGCCATTCAATAAACTAGACTGATCCGATCAAATGAGCAGCATTAGCGAAACTCCATTCCGACAAATACCAGATCAGCCTCCTCGTGAACTTAGATTTCGACGAAAACTAAACCCCAGAGCTGATTTATTAGAGTTAGCCAGATCCAGACGGCTTCTTCGTGCCCTAACTGAACGGGAACTTAGAGTACGTTACAAGCAAGCGCACTTGGGCTTTGCCTGGGCAATTCTTACCCCAGCAACTCTCATGATTATTTTCACGCTACTTTCCGCTCATAGCGTGATCAACATAGGTACAAGCGGGAAACCCGCCTATCTATTTGCATACGCAGGTCTAGTGCCCTGGACGTTCTTTGCTAACTCAATCTCCCAAGGCGGGATGAGCCTTGTGACTAATCTTTATCTAGTCAATAAGATCTACTGCCCAAGAGAAGTTTTTCCGATTTCTTCAGTCTTGGTTTCAATTGTGGATGGGTTTGTAGCGAGCTTGATCTTCTTAGTCTTGTTCCCTATTGGACATACCGTCCCTTCTGCAACCTCCTACTGGGTACCGTTTCTCTTCCTATTAGAAGTAATTTTTACGCTAGGAATAGCCCTGATTGCCTCAATCATCGTGGTATACCTTAGAGACCTTCGCCATCTCATTCCTATAATTGTCCAATTCGGTCTTTTTGCCACCCCTGTTATGTACTCACTTTCAAAGCTCCCTGAGAATATCCAAGTAATTTATTCTGCAATAAATCCCTTGGCTCCCATAATCGATAGCATTCGTCAAGCCATTCTTTTTGATCAGGGGCCTGAATGGAATTTACTTGCCTATGCAATACCTTCTTCGTTCATATATCTTGCAATAGGATATAGTCTCTTCAAGAGATTAGAGCCAAGGGTTGCCGACGTTGCTTGACGGAGCAATCAGCGTCGAACACCTCTGGAAGAGGTTCAAAGCAGATCATCGGATGTTGCTGCGCGATGAGATGCAAAGGGCTTTAGCTAAGGTACTTCGCCGCCCTGATGAAGGATGGCGCTGGGCGCTTCGCGATATCAATATAGAGATCGCCCCGGGCGAATCTGTCGGTCTAATTGGCGTCAATGGTTCCGGCAAGACAACTTTGTTGAAGTTGATGTCTAAGGTTATGGTCCCCTACGCAGGCACGACTTCGATAGGTGGTCGAGTTGGCGCACTTCTAGGGGTTGTGGCTGGGCTGCACCAAGATTTGACGGGCAGAGAAAATGTTTTTATCTACGGCTCTCTTCTGGGCTGGACCAGGAAAGCCGTAGCTGAGAGATTTGAAGACATTGTAGTATTTGCTGAACTTGGATCGGCTATAGATCGTCAGGTCAAGTTCTACTCAAGCGGGATGCAGATGAGACTTGCATTTTCTATAGCTGCGATGTTGGAACCCCGAGTTTTGTTGGTCGATGAAGTCCTTGCAGTTGGTGACGCGTCATTTCAGCAGAAATCTCTGGGGCGAATGCGTGAGATCTTGGCAGAAGGCGCAACGCTAGTTTATGTATCTCACGACCTATCTACCGTCCAAGCAATGTGTAAACGAACTATATGGTTGGATAATGGGATCGTTGCGATGGATGGACCAACCGAACAAGTAATAAACTCCTACCTGCGTTCCCTCGAAGGGCTTGCCACACTTCATTTGAAAGATAGCGGGCCAATCCAGCTCACTTCAATCAAAGTTACAAGTGATAGTGGACCTCCTACTTGCGGTGAGAAGGTCTCGGTTGTCATTGAGATGAATTCAGATATCTCTTGGAGCGGAAAATGCTTTATTGGAATTAGCCAAGCCCCCATATCTCCAGCCTTTGTTGTTACCAATACAATAGAGATTCAACAAGGCTATGAAACTATTGCTTGCGATCTTGACTACTATCCACTCGTTGGCGGCACTGGATACTTGTGGCTTGGCCTAGTTGACTCTGGCGATGCGGTTGTCCTTGACTTTAGCATTATTGGCCAGTTTGAGGCGGCCGGAACTTCCCATATTGAGCTTCCGACGGGTGTAGTTATGGGAGCGCCCATATACGTCGGCTCAAAGTGGAAAACTCCAAAGACTAGCCAAAGTTGAGCACCACATTATATAAGCTATATTTTCTCGTTCGACGACTCTTAGCACTTTGGCTTTTCAAAATTAGCGTCAAAATTAGAGCTGGCACGCCCCCTAGCTACGAGTCAGTACCAAAGAAACTTCTCTTATGCGTAACCGGACTTCTTGGCGACAGCGTAATGTCGTTACCCGTACTTGAAGCTCTCGGGCGTGAACTACCTGGAACCGATATCTCTGTACTCTCCAATAGTACTAACCAAGCTCTTTTCCTTGGATTTGATAACGTTTCCGAGGTCTATTGTTTTGATGGCACTCCATTTTCAATTCGCAATGCCCCGATGACCAAGCAACTAAGAAACTGGATCTCTAGAGGAGGTTTTGATTGTGTGGTTATTGCACTAGGCGACGATCTACTAGGACTTGCCGAGATCCAACAAATTCCGATCAGGATCGGGGCCAAAGAGTGTTTCCTCGCACCAGTTCTGACCCACACCTACTCCATTGGCTCGCCTAGAATATGGGGGGTTGAAGAAAGATTGGGGGCGTTACGCTGCCTTGGATTCAAAGGAGGAAGTTCGCAAGGGTTCATTGGAGAGAATCTTGAGTACAGGACCACCCTCGATGCCAAGCTTGCTGGCCTAGGTATTGATCAATCTGGTTGTCTTGTTTCAATTCATCCTTTCGGAAGTACCCAACGTCAGCATTGGCCCCTAAGTAAAATAGGGCAGCTTTGCTCAGAATTACAGAGTCGCTTTGGAGCAGTTCCAATTATTATAGGTGGTCCGGATGCGACACGATTTGAACTTAGAGACAGTAACGAATTGCAAAATAGTTCGTATATAGATATGAGGGGGAAGTTGTCCGTTGGTGAGCTGATTGAGCTGCTTCGAATCTCTCAGTTAGTTATTTCCAGCGATAGTGGTCCCATGCATATTTCAGCCGCTGTTGGCACGAGAACAGTTGGTCTTTTCCGCTCTAGCCGGCCCGAACACAGCCGGAGAAATGACAAGGTAATTCCCCTCTATGGCTCAGATGAGGATTGCAAAAATAGATGTGCTTGGGAAACTTGTTACTTCAAACCCTGTAGGCAGATGCAATCTATCTCAACACTCCAGATTTTAGAGCACGCCACCAAAGTCTTAGATGAGTAGGGCCTATCAGATGAATCGTGCAAGGAGAGGTTCAATCTTCAATAGTCAGCTGATCGAGCGAGGTTCTAACAACTTTAGCTACCATAGCCAAAATCTCGCGCACTGTCGATACATCTTGGATGATTCTCTGATGCTGACCTTCCAGAAACCTAAGCATTTCCTCTCGAAATGCGCTACCTCGTGTGCATCATCCAATCGTACAATTCTGTTGTGTAGGTTTTGGCAAAAGACAGCGTAGTCAAATGCGATGAGATTCAAGACCTATAATTCTCTCGCCCAAGGAGTCAAGTCGAGCATTGGTAGATAGCACGACACTACGAAGTTCCGATATCTCGGAACGAATCTCACTTGCTTGATGGTCTATTCTGGCATTCAGATCAGAACCTAGTTGGTCGATTCTAATGTTTGTCTGATCGAGCCTGGCGTTGGTTTGATCTAGCTTGGTATTGAAATCAGAACCTAGTTGGTCGATTCTACCGTCTGTCTGATCGAGCCTGGCGTTGAGATCAGATCCCAACTTCTCAATAGTTGCTCTAAGTAAGCGCCGATCAGACCTTCCATCAAACAGGAAGCTAATAGACATCAAAGCAAGTACGCTTAGTGCACTCCAGGCAATGGCAATCATCGGACGCCCGCTTCCTCGAGAGATCGACAACAACAACTGGCAATAGCCCTAGATCCAGTGTCGATACCTATTTGAACTGTTCTTAACATCAAATAACTCCTATTCTCAATAGTTTAGTACTCCAAGGAGATAAAACCCATGACGAGATTTATCTCGATTAGCACAAAGTTTTCACGGTGCTAAGGCCAGCCCTTCAGGTTGGCGACTCCGACCAGCCATTCGTGCCAGCCCAAGACATGAGAACCTAGCACTAGGGTGAGAGATGCCCGATGACCTGGACTCTTATCCAATTGGACAGCATCTTTTTGATCAAGATTATTCAACTGTCCGTTGGCAGCCAGGGTTGAAGGCGGTATTATTGCTAAGATGGCTCAATTACTCCGAAGACTTCATGGCAATCGCAGCTTTCATCAGTGTTCAACTCAGTCTTACTAGGTCCTTCGATCTAACCCTAAGATCAACCTGACCCATTGTGAAGGTTCAAAACACAGACAAAGTTCTCAGCCTGGAAAATCTAATCCGTGAGCGCATGGACTGGAAGGCGCAAGGAAAGTCTCTTGTGTGGACAAATGGGTGCTTCGATGTAGTGCATGTTGGCCACGTGCACCTTTTGCATGAGGCATCCAAACTTGGAGATGTCCTAGTTGTAGGTTTGAACAGCGATGCGAGCGTCCGACACCTCAAGGGAGACGGGAGACCACGCTATGGCTTTCGAGATCGCGCTAAAGTCCTGTCAGCAATTGCGGTGGTAGATCACATTATTGAACTAGACGATGATCTTCCTTGCTCGGCAATTGAACTACTCAAGCCCGAAGTCTGTTGTAAGGGAAGCGACTACGCTCCCCCTAACGGTAAGCCGATCCCTGAAGCCAGCGTAATCTCCTCTTATGGCGGATGCCTCCACTATGTCCAGCTACTTGAGGGCTATTCCACCTCTTCCATCTTGGAGCAAAATAACCTTTGATTGATTTCGATGAACTGTTCTTAGCGGCGCAGGAGTTAGCTACAAGATCTGCCAATAAACATGTTGTTGTGATTGGTGATGCGATGTTAGATCGCTTTTACTATGGCAGGACGACAAGACAATCGCCCGAAGCCAACTGTAACGTCATAGTTGTTGATCGAACGGTTGTGTGTGCAGGAGGCGCCGCAAATGCAGCGATTGGGGTAAGCTTACTTGGCCCACAGGTAACTTTTATATCACTGGTTGGCGATGATAACGAAGGTTCAACTTTGAAATCCCTCATTGCAAGTGAGCTAATAACTAGCTCGCTGATAACAGATTCAACTCGCCCAACGAGTGTTAAGACTCGGATCTTTGATTCAGGCACTCAGCTTGCAAGAATAGACATTGAATCTTCCGAAAAGATCTCTACGTCTTTTCAGAATGAGATAATGATAGCTTTGCAACAATCTGGGACGATGATAGATGCGCTACTGCTATCTGATTATGATAAAGGCCTTCTTACACCTGAGTTGACTCGACAAGTGATTGAATTTGCCAATACTCGAAATATACCCGTGGTTGTGGACCCCAAAGGCATTGACTATTCGAAGTACTCTTTTTCAACCGTAATAACTCCGAACGTAAGAGAACTTGAACTTGGATCATCGGTTTCACAAAGTGACACTTTGTCGATGGACAATGGCGTGGCACATCTTATCAAAGACACCCAAGAATCCGCCAGCTTTATTATTACTAGAGGATTTCAAGGAATGTCTCTATATAGACCATCAGGTTCATGTCGAATAGATGTTGAGGCTCACGAATGTAATCCAGTTGATGTAACTGGAGCTGGTGACTGTGTTGTCTCAGTAGTTACGGGTTGCCTGGCAGCAGGAATTGAACTTGAAGTGGCAATGAAACTCGCTAATCTTGCGGCT
This sequence comes from Actinomycetes bacterium, assembly GCA_021827485.1. Classification (GTDB taxonomy): domain Bacteria; phylum Actinomycetota; class Acidimicrobiia; order Acidimicrobiales; family JAKAVM01; genus JAKAVM01. Next base: position 9,498 of record JAKAVM010000112.1, on the reverse strand, counting down.
GCAATTTCTGTATCAAATCCGGGGACCCATCCAGTTGGAATTGCAGATATTCTAGCCACGGCAAAAGCCCGATCAATCAAGAGGCATACTCTGTGAAGTCACGATTACGGGTACTCCACTTTGCGGACAAGATAAACAGGTTTGATTTCATCGACAATATCGTTAGGAACCTTGATCCAGAGCGCTTTGAAGCAAGCGTTGCTACACTCAGTCCAGAGTCAAATATCCAAGATCCCCGGTATGACGAGGTGGGGATTGAGCACCATCAACTGAACTGCAATTCGCGTTCCTCCTACCCTCTGGCAACTCTCAAATTGGCAAAGTTACTCAGAGACAATTCAATAGATATCATCCATGCTCATCACTTTGACCCAGCAGCAATTGCACTATTGGCAACTTATATCAACCCTAAATGTTGCCTTATTGTCGGTCGTCACTACTCAGATGAGATTTACCTACTAACTGACGGACTGCGAAGGAAGCTATATCTCGATATTGAAAAATTAGTAACTTCCGGTTCACTAGCAACAGTCGTTCCTTCCAATCAGATCAAAGACTTGCTAGTCGAAAAACAAAGTGTGGCATCAACAAAGATTGTATATATTCCATATCCGTTTGACTCTGAAAAGTACCATTCCAAACCACCACGAGCAATCAAAGCTCTTCGTGACTCGCTCTTGCGTGGAGCTTCTGAGCGCACAAATATCCTTATAGGTTGTTTTAGTAGATTGCACTGGGAAAAAGGCCATAAGTTCTTGCTTGAAGGACTAAGCCAACTTAGGCACCTATTTCCAGACTTTATTTGCATTATAGGTGGCGATGGCCCTGAAGCAGATAGCTTGCGCAAGCAAGTATGTGAATTGGGTCTGGAAAACCACGTGACGTTTCTTGGGTGGCGAACCGACGTAGCTGATCTTATAGCGTGTTGTGATATTGTAGTATCTCCAACTCTTCACGAAGCATTTTCGCAAGTCATGGTAGAGGCAATGTGGATTGGTAAACCATTAGTTATTTCAAAAGTGAGTGGGTCATTAGATATCATCGATGACCATGAAAACGGAATTCTAGTCAATCCAAGACAGCCTAAGGAATTACTTGATGCACTATATGAACTGTGCAGTGATTCCAAGCTTCGCATCTCAATTGGTTCAAATGCAAAAAAATCCGTTATTCAAAACCTCTCGATTGAAGCAATAGTGCCTCAGTTTGAAAAGTTATATTTCAATACCGCAAGGAGCAGTTCTAATGATAAAATTAGCCTCCACCAGGCGGCAATCATAAGCCATTCAATAGCACCAATTACTCTGGTCACTCCCCTAAAGAATGAGGAAGGATCACTTGCAGAGCTAATTGAATCCATTGCCCTGCAGTCGTGCCTACCCGCTGAGATTATCTTTGTTGATGGAGGTTCAAGCGATAGGACAACAGAGAAGATCGTAGAAGTGTGTGAACGCGTTTCCCGAACAACCCGCTTTCTAAGTAGCCCTGAATTGCAAACGCAATTTGAAAAGCTGAGTAAATCACAAGCGAGTCATCATCTAGGTAATGATTCGCAAAAAACAGATTATGATATGCCAGTACTCACCACCCAACTTGGTCCTATCCCGGTAACAATTTACACGAAGTTCAATAACTCGCCTGGAGTTGGCCGGAACTTTGGAATAGAACACTCAAACTTTCCATGGGTAGCAATGATCGATGGAGGTTGTAGCGCTGATCCAAATTGGCTTGGAGCACTCGAAGAACTAACTAAAACGAACCCTGAAGTATCGGTAGCATTTGGTAGCTACGAGCCAAAGTCAAAGGGACTCCCCGACTACTATTGGCCAGCAATTGTTCCTCCGAAGACACGATCACAAAACGGTCTCATTCGAGGGCCAACGAGCTCCTCAATGATGATTCGCAAAGATTTATGGGAACAAACTGAAGGCTTTCCAAATCTAAGGGCAGCGGAGGACCTTTTATATTTTGAAGAACTTCTAAAGACACCTGAAAAGTGCGCATGGGCACCAAATGCAGTTGTTTATTGGTCTTTACCTTCTAACTATTTTCAGCTTTTTCTCAGGACGCGCAGCTATTCAAAGGTAAATGTCCAAGCACACCTACAGTCACGCTGGCACTATGGACTTTCGAAGCAATACGTTGGCTTATTTGCTATATCTCTCCTCGCAAAGAAATCAAAGAGGCGAGTTTCACGAGTTATACTAGCTTTCTATCTTGCCAGAACCGCCCGAGTTCTGCTCCGCCATAGAAATGACATGAGTTTGAGAAAGCTGTTCAATCCAATTCGAGTTATAGCTACAACACTTGCGTTGATCACAAGTGATGCTGGCACCTATCTTGGTTGGATAGATGCGTTGCGCTCAAAGCAAAACTAATGTGCGGGATTGCGGGATGTGCCCACTTATTGTCGAGATCTGGTGGTTGCAACATTTCAGTTCAACTCGCAACTATTAGACATCGAGGCCCCGATTCAAGTGGCTACTTTCAAAATCCCACGACTACTATTGGCCAGTCGCGACTTGCAATCATCGATCTTATTACAGGAGATCCTCCGATAGAGAACCAAGACGGCACGATAGCTGCGGTACTCAACGGTGAAATCTATAATTACAAGTCTTTACAACATGCTATAACTGCCCAGGGATATCAACTATCGACTAGCTGTGACACTGAAGTATTGGTTCATCTCATCAAAGATCACAGTCCACTTGAATTAGCATCCATGTTGGATGGAATGTTTGCATTTGCTATTGCAGACGGAAACAAGCAAAGGCTAATTCTAGGGCGAGATAGAATGGGCAAGAAGCCACTCTACTACTATCACAGAGACGATCTGTTTGTATTTGGCTCAGAGATAAAGGCGCTATTAGCACATCCTAATATCCCAAGTCAGCTTAACGAAGATGCAATCCCTGCTTATCTTACCTTTGGTTATGTACCGTCTCCCAGCACATTTTATCAGAATATCTTTTCCCTGATGCCAGGACATGTTCTTACCCGAGATGACAATGGCTCTATCACGATCGAACGCTACTGGAACCCTCACTCAAAGCAAACCAGCGCTAACAACTCAGCCTTTACCCGCTCCCAACTACCCTCAAGAGCACCTGCTCATTTGTCAGCCAGACCAAATATTGATCAGGCAGCCAGCAAAGTTGGAGAACTACTAACTGCTTCTATCGCTAAGCGACTTATATCAGACGTTCCACTTGGCGCTTTCCTGTCAGGCGGTATTGACTCTTCTGTCGTCGTTGCAATCATGTCTGAGCTTATGAGTGAGCCTGTCAATACCTTCACTATTGGCTTTGATGACACAGAAGGCTTCGATGAGCGTCCCTATGCAGCTCAAGTTGCCAGGCGCTACAAAACCAATCATACCGAGTTCGTCGTAAAGCCCGACGCTTCAGAGCTAATCGAGAAACTCATCTACCATCACGATGGCCCATTTGGCGACTCCTCGGCACTTCCAACATACCTGCTGTCTGAACTCACCAAGAAACATGTCACTGTCGCACTGTGTGGCGATGGAGGTGATGAGCTTTTTGCTGGCTACGAGCGATTTGCAGCGGCTTTGATGCTTGATAAGTATGATCAGCTACCCACAATTGTTCGCAACAGCGTTGCTAAACTTACAAGTTCTAGCTACTTTGGTCGCCTCGGATCAGTTGCGAACAGAGCAAGTCGCGTGCTTTCGGCTTCCGGTCTAAGTATCGAGATGGCATATCTAAAGTGGATGAGCTTTATCGATCCGCAATTGCATAGCAGACTCGTCCCGAACGGTTCCACTTGGGGTGTTGACAACTATCAGAGTCTCTGGAATGAATCTTCGAGTAGTTTCACCAAGCTTCAGAGGCTTCAACTAATAAATATTGACTCCTATCTTCTCGACGACTTACTCCCTAAGGTCGATAGAATGGCAATGGCAAACGGACTCGAAGTTAGATCGCCATTCCTAGACACTGAGCTTTTTGAGTATGCTATATCACTGCCCGATCATTACAAGGTAATGGGAACGTCACTCAAGCGAGTCCTTCGAAGGTCTGCAAAGGATCTGCTCCCACATGAAATTCTCCACCGCAAAAAGCATGGCTTCGGTATTCCGCTACATAGATGGTTTAGAAATGAGCTAAAAGGTTTTGTTACCTCAAATCTCGTTGGGCAACCTGCTGCTGGGCAAGAATTCGCTGGACCCAAATTCACAGGGCGGCCTCCAGCACTATCCAGTCATCTTGAAATTAGCGCTGTACGAGAAATAGTTGATGAGCACATGGCTGGCAAAGACAACGGCCATGCGATTTGGACACTGCTAACGCTGGAACTTTTTCTACGAAAGCAGGGTTGGTACTAAGGTTTTAGCTATCTCAATAAGAGGTATTTGGCTGGCAAAGATAAGTTTGGCCGCATTCTCTTTCAATTCTTAGTGTTAGGAAAGGCTTAATTTTCTTCTTTTCAGCCATGGACGTAATCTCCTATATTGTAGGCTCGCATGTACGGGATTTGGAGTTGATTCAGGTTCAAGAACTGCTATTTGGCTGAAAATCGCAATGATCTGATTTATATGACGAGCAGCGCTATACTCGAATATGTGTTCAAGAGAGCTGTAACCGAGCATAGGAGATTCACAGCTTCTATTTCTAGCTATCCACAAAGCGAACATAAGAAAATCTTGATATATGGGTTCCCGTATACATTCACCGATTATTTATTGGCGCTGTGGTAGGATGAGCGTTACTAACCGGCTTCCGATAAATATCGACACCTCGACTTTTGAAGCGACTGTAGGTGGCACTCGCTCCGTAGTGGCGAATCAGAGATTTCCTACATGGAACTCGGGTGATGGTGCCTTTGTTGTGATGACAATCGGCTATGGCAGTGAGGCATTCGAATCGCTACTTAGACGCCTTAAGGACGTGGGCATCAATTGGGTTGTAGACGTTCGGTCTAGGCCCCATTCGAAATATCGTCCCGAATACAGTAGTGCGGTATTGGCTGACAAACTTCGACGCGATGGAATCGGCTACCTGTTCATGGGAGACCAACTCGGCGGTAGGCCTGATGACCCCACTTGCTATGACCATTTAGGACACGTTCGATATGATTTCATCGCAAGCAAGCCAGCATTCGTCGAAAGTCTTTCACGCATCGAAACTGGAACTCGGCACGGATATCGAATTGCACTATTGTGTAGTGAAGCACGACCGGAAGTCTGTCATCGGACCAAACTCATAGCTGAAAACCTTAGGCAAAGAGGGGTGGTTGCAGTCCGGCACATAGATCCTGATGGAACTATCTGCGATCATGAAACTGTAATACGCAGGATCGACGGTGGTCAGCAGTCATTGGGCTTTGATGATACCTTAATTACATCCGTTGGGGCGTATCATCCCGATGGAAGTCGAATTTAGCGGATTGTTGCAAAGCGCTATAGGTGGACAAGCTCTTCACAATAGGAGTTTATGAATTTGATAAATCCAGCTTCTTTGCTGCTCTTCGGCAAGCCAAAGTTGATGCACTCGTCGATGTGAGACAGCGGCGAGCAGTGCGGGGAGCAAAGTACGCCTTCGCAAATGCCACAAGGCTCGACCACGCTCTTCACGAAGAGGGCATCAAGTCGATCGTCTGTAAAGTTCTAGCGCCATCCAACGAATTACGCCGTCTGCAACGTGATGTAGACCACCTCTCACAGATGAGAAAGAGTGACCGTAATACTCTCTCGTCAGCTTTCATTGAAGGATATGAGCGTGAAGTCTTGAATAAGATCGATCCAAACTTAATCGTCACTTGCCTATCTGAATTTCGGCGTCCCGCTCTCTTGTGCGTAGAGAAACAGGCCAGTGCATGCCATCGCGGAATAGCAGCGCGTTGGATCGGGGATATCTTCAATTGTAAGTTGGAGCATATAGAACCATGAATGTCGAAGTACTCATTTTGACCTCCTCCCAACGACTAAAGTCGTGGGATTCCCTCGGTGGCGACAACTTACGCTGCCTCCACTTCAGAAGTTCTCGCTGCCACTCTAGGTGGACTTCGACGAGCAACATCGGTTGTTTCTCCGATGCCATGCCCCAGGCCCTGGGGTATGCGCGGAGCCAAAGCTCCGGGCGGTACTGCTAATTGTTGGTGGCTTGGTTCTCGCCACCAGTTAGAATCAACTATACAACTGGGGTACGACATCGTCAAGCGAGCCTTGACCCACGACTAAAGTCGTCGGCTTGCGGCTCGATTTCGGTCAGCCGGACCCATATGGGAGTACATGCTTGTGTCGGAGGTCTGACTATTAATAGCGGCAAGGCTGTTCGTTTATTCGACGAATCTGGTGAATATCCGATGCCAGACACGTACCGTGTGGGTCAACGGTGGCGGATGAATCTTAAGAAACGTAAGACCGTGATTCCTCCTCACGTCGAGGACGTACTCGTCAGTAGCGCTGAGCACATTGAGACTACCCGAAATATGAAGAAGGCGGTGCTGGAACTTGTCAAACCATGGATGGGTTCCATCCTTGAAACCTATGAAGGCAAACTCACTGATACTGGACAGAATTACTACCTAGCCAAGTGCGACGCTTTACCCGCATGTAGCACAGGATTCTGGATCGCCGATCAGCAACTTCTCTTTCGAGATGGCAGGTATCGCACGAGTGATGGACACTCCATTGCCTTTGCTGGACTCGATGCACCACACGAGAAGATTAATCGTGGTGAGCTTGTTCGTCTATCCCTTGCCGGATGGTGGAACCCCAATGGAATTTCGAAGGACCGCTGCTACTTACAAATATCGGGCTCATTCGGTTAAGATCGATGCTAAGTGGTCTAAGTTGTTAAGTACAGCAGAAAAATATAAAATCTAATGCTAGTGACATCTAACTTGCGATCTAAGAAATACTCGCTGAAAGAACTACTCAGTACTCAAGTCCCGTTGATAGCAGCAAGTTTCTCAGATACCGCTGATGATAATAGCCTGAAAACAGCTTTTGAAGACGGTCTTGATATAGCCGAACTTCGGATTGATCAATACGGCTCATTTGAGATCGAATACATACTTAGTCAGGTGCAGAGATTTGTAGACTTTCCCACCATCGCCACAGTTCGCATTGAGTCACAAGGAGGTAACTGGAAAGGTGAGGACCAAGAAAGACTAGACATATCTAAAGCTGTTCTACCTTACGTAGATTGCGTAGATATCGAACTTGTCTCACAGGAGATTCTTGCCGACCTTGTAACAAAGGCTAAATCTCAAGACAAGTTAGTTATTATATCTCATCATGATTTTGAAGCTACGCCACCGATTGAAGAGCTGGAACAGTTAGCATTGCAAGCTAAGGATTTAGGAGCAGATCTGGTAAAGCTTGCTGTCAACACTAACTCTAATGATGACCTACGTAGACTCTCATTATTTACTTTGGACAAGAGCTCTCTTGGACTGATTGTAATTGCCATGGGTCAAGAAGGAAGGATGTCTAGATTATGCTTTCCGGCTTTTGGTTCGAGTATTACTTATGCAGCAATTGGTGAACCTGTTTGCGGTCAGTTAAGTTTTCGCCAGACTTTTGACTGGTTTAGAGAATTTTACCCTTCCTTTAATCAAAAGAAGAATGCTCAGCATGTCCCTTAAAAGGCTTTGGGCTTCAATCTATTGGAAAATAGTTAGACTTCTGAATCAGCAAGTTAGAGTTGCTGGCCTAACTACTCTGGCGGAACGGACTGAGAATTTTGCTAAGGTTACCTGGCTGGGTAAGCCGATGATGCAAAATATCTGCGATGCTTGGACAATTCAAGAAACTATATTCGAACAAGATATTGAGTTGGTAGTCGAATGCGGTACCCTAAACGGGGGATCAGCATTCTTCATGGCCTCGTTATTCGACTTTGTTGGTCGAGGAAGAATTATGAGCATTGACATTGATGCAAAGGTGAACTTCTCCCATCCGAGAATCACTTTTTGCAAAGGCTCGTCAACCGACCCATTGATATTGGATAAGGTCTCTAAATTCATTGCTACTCGTACAGATGGAAAATTATTAGTACTTCTTGATTCAAATCATGCGGCAGATTACGTTCTGAGTGAGCTTCAAATTTACTCTGAGCTAATGCGTTCGGGTGATTTTCTATTAGTACAAGATGGGGCAGCCGATGAACTCCCAGGGGCTTGGAAATTTAGGCCGGGTCCATTGGTTGCGATTGAGAAATTCTTAGAAAACAACAACTCGTTCTCGGTTGATTCTGAGAGATCTCAACGATATATCTTCTCGAACAGTCCCAAGGGATGGCTTTACAAGCTCTAGTCCTGTTGAGACTTCATTGGATGTCGAGCCAAATCTATAAAGCACCTGGCAAATAGCCCAATCCCAGGTAAGTCTCTCGGCGGGTTCCCGCTTGAACTAGCCGCCTAATATTTTCGGGAATATAGGATTCCCGGACAAAACCCAATGGTGTATAGTCTATGGTGTATATGTCGACTCGCACTCAAATTTATCTAACGGACGATCAAAGAGCACGATTATCTGATCGGGCAAGGCGTGATGGCATTCCGGTATCCCAGTTAATCCGTCAAGCAGTAGACAAGTTGATGGAGGATGAGGATGATCTCGATGCAACCTTCGGAATACTCCCGACTCTAGGATCGGGTATCCCATCACGCTCGGAATGGGTGCGCGATGGCTGACTTGTTGGTTGATACAAACATCTGCGTCGACCACTTGAAAGGTATCAAGCGCTTACGCCGGTCTGGGAGACTTGCCTACTCCGTGATTACCAGAGCCGAATTGCTGGCCGATCCAAGCGCAGACGAACCCACTCTTCGACGATTTCTCGCTGGAATGGACGAGTTACCTATAGATCGGCGCGTTGCCGAGCGTGCAGGGCGCCTGCGCAGAGACGTCCCTTCACTCAAAATGCCGGACGCTCTGATAGTGGCCACCGCTCTTGTGCACTCTCTTACCCTTGCGACAAAGAACGTCCGTGATTTCCGGCGCGTGCCAGAACTACGTTTGGCAGAAGGTCGGCATCGTAATTCCAGGGAACCCGTTCAGCAAAATCCTAATTAGGATTATTACATTCTCCCGGTTGGATTCCTTACAATATCCCTGTTGAAACTGTTACATTCTCCCGGTTAGATCTGTTACAATATTACGAATGGTCGATTCGAATAGCTTGTATCGAGCGAGAATTGTCGATAAAGAACTCTCAGATCTGCTGGATTCAAGCGGAACTGTTGTTATCGAAGGGCCTAAAGCATGTGGCAAGACCGCTACAGCAAGACAGTTCGCTGCAAGTGAGGTCCTGCTTGACCAAGACCGAGCCGCAAGCCTACGACTTTAGTCGTGGGTCAAGGATCGCCCATCGATGTCATACCCCTTTGGTAAACTTTCCTCAGATGTCCCATCGCTATCGCCTCTATCCAACTGATATCCAAAGTCAAGGCATGTCTGGCCATTGTAGTGATGCTAGATACGTCTGGAACTTAGCTCTTGAACAGACCAATCTCTACCGTTCT
>JAKAVM010000060.1 GCA_021827485.1 Actinomycetes bacterium | reverse complement strand
GGAAATCCAAACCCTTCATACAGAGAGGGATAGACAAAGCAACTAGCATTCCTAATAATCGCCTCTCGATCTTGTCTTGTAACGAATCCAGTCAGAACTATCTTGTCTTGGGTACTTGAATCGAGTCCCCGTAACGTATTATCAAACTCATCTGATCCCCAACCGCGTCTTCCAACTATTACTAGCCCAAGATGGGTATTGGAAGCATTGAGCTTTCCAAAAGCTCTGAGCAAAGTTGGAAGGTCCTTGCGCGGTTCAATAGTGCCTACGAAGACTACATACTTAGAGATCTTCCTTTTGCCAAGCTCGTCTGCCAACGGATTTGGTTCTGGCAACTCGCGCCCTAAGGTCGATCTGGGTATGCCAGGACTGACAGTCCTAACCCGCGCGGGATCAACTCCAATGATGTCAACTACTTCTTGGGCGATAAATTGAGTGTCCGTATGAACCCATGCACCTTGTCTGACAGCCTTTTCAATCAACCGAGGATACTTGAGAGTTGCCTGATCGCATAGCTGCGGAAAGCGAACTGTGGTGAGATCGTGGACACTAACAACACGACCAGCTTTGCGGGTGGGAGGTACAACATAGTTAGTTCCATGGACAATATCAATTTTCTTGGTCCAATACTCAATAACAGGCTTGCTAAAGTGATTCCACGCAAAGTGAATCGGTCTGGCTGGCATTGGCTTGGTAACTGGAAAGACTCCATCGGCAAGATGACCTACAATTTCACCACGGCGTCTCCAGCTAACAGCAAAAGCTAATACATGAGCCTCTCCAGAGGATCCAAGACCTTGCAAGATTCCCGCACAAAACTCACCAACTCCCGTCATTTCTCCCAGTAGCGGAGTCGCGTCAATCGCAACTCTTATTGGATGGTCTGGATTTCCCTGTGACAAATTACCTCCGCATTTCAGTTTAGCGTTCTCTGAGCAATTAGTGTTAGTGAGATGATTACTTGTCTGGCAGGAGGTGTTGGCGCAGCTCGACTCTTGGTTGGGATGCAGGAGGCTTATGACCGAGATGAGATTAATGTGATAGTCAATACTGGCGACGATACGGAGATGTTTGGACTAACCATTTGCCCCGACATTGACACAATCATCTACACTTTGAGTGGCAATTCAAATGCTAAGACAGGGTGGGGACTCAAAGATGAAACTTGGAATGTGCTTGAAAGACTTGACCAACTAGGTGGCTCGACCTGGTTCTCACTTGGTGACAAAGACTTAGCAACTCACTTATTTCGCACTGAACTGCTGACTCAAGGACAGACTTTGAGTCAGGTAACTCAACTGCTTGCAAGTCGCTTTGGTTTGAAAGTAAAGATACTTCCTATGAGTGATGATAGGGTTAGGACCTTACTTAGGGTGGACCCATTCGAAGTCCAGAAACAGCTAGGAGAAAATTTCTCTACTTTCCTGAAAGGAGATTACATCTCGTTTCAGGAGTATTTTGTCCGTCTCAAACATTCTATTGCCATAAAGTCGGTTCGTTTCGATGGAGCGCAAATGGCCAGACCAGCACCGGGAGTTTTAGGAACTCTGAAACACTCTAGTACAATCGTGATTTGTCCTTCCAACCCCATAGTTTCTATCGGTCCGATATTAGCAATTTCCCCTATCGTCGACATCTTGAAAGCAAATCGACACAAGACAGTTGCAATCTCGCCGATTGTAAACGGAACAGCTCTGAAAGGACCTGCTGATCGTATGATGATTGAACTTGGGCACGAACCTTCGGTTGTGGGGGTTGCAAGAATTTATCGCGAGTATTGCGATACTCTCATAATCGACAACTCAGATCGTCGCTACATTAGCCAAGTCGAGGAATTAGGCATACGCTGCCTGGCAACCGATACAATAATGAGTTCATTGGATAAGTCGGTCGAGTTATGTAACTACTTACTGAAAAATGCAATCACCGAATGAACGGTCAAATTAGCATCATACCAATCCGTGGAATCCCTCAGATTAGCCCAGGGGACGATATTGCAAGCCATATCTTGGCTTCGGGTGAGACATTACTTGACGGAGATGTAATCGTTGTCACCCAGAAGATCGTTTCCAAAGCAGAGAATCGTATCGTCAAGGTCGATCCTGATGACCCCCACTCTCACTTACCATATGTATTGGAAGAATCTCGACGGATCCTTCGCTTGCGCGGGCAGCTTCTAATAACGGAGACGAGGCAGGGGTTTGTATGCGCAAATGCTGGTGTGGATCGATCCAACCTTGAACCTGATCAAGCAGCACTACTTCCAATTGATTCTGATAAGTCCGCAAATACGATTCGCTCTCGAATTGAACATATCCTAAAGATACGTGTAGGAGTGATTATCTCGGATACTTTTGGTCGGGCATGGCGACGGGGCCTTACTGATGTCGCTATCGGTTGCTCAGGAATCGGAGCGATCTTGGACCTCAAAGGGACTAGAGATGCTTTAGGACGAGAGCTTCAAGTAACTGAAGTGTGTATTGCAGATGAAGTTGCTGGTGCAGCTGAACTTGTTATGGGTAAAGCAGAGGCAATTCCCGTCGCAATTGTCAGAGGTTTGGATCCAAGTTGGCTGCGTGAGTCGTCGTGCGTTGACGAAATCATTCGCCCCCCACAAGAGGACCTATTTAGATGAGGCCAAGTGATTAACCACCTGGCTCACACCATCACCGATAGCAGTCCAACTTTTCCAGTTCAAATACTTTTTAGCCTTACGCGGGTTTAGGCATGAGCGCTCGAGTTCTCCTTGGCGGGCGGGCTGGTAGCTTGCTGGAGTAGTTACGTTACAAACTTTGCATATTGCTTCGTACAGTTGATTTACTGAAGTCTCGACTCCTGTCCCGATATTTATAACTTCACCATCGCCACGGGTAGCGGCCTTTGAGAAAGCATCTACTACGTCATCGACAAAGACAAAGTCACGGGTCTGACTTCCATCGCCGAAAATGATACAGGGTGTTTTCTTGATTAGATTACCTGCAAAAATTGCCACCACCCCGGCTTCGCCATGAGGATCCTGCCTTGGTCCATATACGTTGGCAAGGGCCAATGCACTAAACTCAATACCATAGAGAGCTTTATATGCTCCAAAGTAGTCAAGGGCTACCTTCTTAGAAACACCGTACTGGGAAAGAGGCCGCTGAGGTTCTGACTCTGAAATGGGAAGCTTTTCGTTGGCAACATCCCCATAGAGGGTTCCTCCACTGGCTGCGTAGACTATCTTGCGAACTTTTGCGATTCGGGCTCCTTCTAATAAGTTAACCGTGCCCAAAATATTGATACCAGCGTCAAAGACTGGCCGCTCGATACTAACTCGCACATCGGCTTGGGCAGCCATATGGAATATGACCTCTGGCTTAGCCCTGGCTATGTGTAAAGGAAACTCTTCGCTTCGAATATCTATATCTGCGATCCGCACCTGATGGGGATAGTCAATACGTGCTTGCGATAAGTTTGAAAGTGACCCGGTAGAAAAATTATCTACAACGTCAACGCTATTTCCCTCTGCCAGTAGTCGGTCCACCAAATGCGATCCAATAAAGCCTGCTCCCCCGGTTACGAGTGCCTTCAATTATCTAGCCTCATTCCCTCATTCGGGGACTCGACGGCCGGACAAAACTTCATTGGGCTCGACAACGTGACCAAAGCCGACAATGGTGCAGTCTCTAATTTGCGCTTTGTCACCAATAATTGCGTTTCCACCCACAATTGAGTCGATAATCTGGGCACCTTCTGATATTACAGCACCGGCGAGTAGAACCGAGTTCACCACTTTAGCCCCGGAACCAACAACACATCCAGCCCCAATGCTCGACGAAGAAACGAAAGAATTAGCTAGAGTGCGTGAGTAGTTTCCAAAAGCGCTTGTTTCACCAACATTTCCTAAAATCTCACAATCACCAATCGTCCAAATATTGTCCTTGATCTGAGCAGCCTGTGGATTTGGCTTCCCCTTACGCTCTCCCAATAATAGATCGGTATGCGATTTGATATACTTTTCGGGAGTACCTGTATCAATCCAATAATCAGGAGAAACAAAGGAATAAAGCGATGCTGACGAGACTAGTTTCGGAAAAGTCTCGCGCTCAATTGAGACTCGAGTATCTGATGCGATTTCATCTAACACCTCAGGCTCGATGACGTATGTACCGGCGTTTATCAAATTTGACGGAGCCAAATCTCTTGGTGGTTTCTCGACAAACTGGCTCACGGCGCCAGCGCTATCGCGAACGACTACCCCAAACGCGCTTGGATCTTCAACTTCAACTAAAGTGATAGTGGCCTTCGCTCCACAATTCGCGTGAAATTGTACCAACTCGTCCACTTTCAAATCAGTAAGGATATCCCCATTGACGACCAAAAAAGTTTCGTCAATCTTGGCGAACTCGGCAGCAAACTTTATTGCACCTGCTGTGTCTAACGGTTCAGGCTCGATTGCGTATATAACCTCGACTCCACTTACTACGCCGCTCGGAAACCCTTCGATAAATGCATCTGGTTTATATCCCAACGAAAGTACGGCTTGATCCACACCATATTGCTTGAGGTGCATAAGAACTCGCTCAATCATCGAGACTTCCACTATCGGCAGCATTTGCTTTGGGTAGCTATATGTTAGAGGTCTCAGCCGAGTACCTTCTCCACCTACCAATAGGATGCACTTCATTGTTTGGTCTAAGGACCTCTTTTTGCGCCGGAGCTAGGAATACTTATGTGGCTAGATAGTGGACTAGATGCATGCGTAGAACTAGGTAGACTTACGTGACTAGACGGTGGGGTTGGTATCGGTGGGTGGGATGTAATTGGCAAGCTAGGCGAAGCTGGTGTCGTCTTAGTAGGCGTTGATTTACTAGAACTCGGTGGTTTCGTGTTGAACATTGTCCGAACCAAACTACTCGGCGGCTTGGGTACGCTTACTCCGTTGGGTAGAAATGCAACAGTTATTTCTAAATCATTTTGAAACACGAAGGTACTTAGATTATTGGTCAGCAGCTGGCCGGTACTGCCTACACCCGAAGGCCAAACCTCGGTCCGCACAGATGCAGTCTTTAGATTACACTTTCCTCCATTTTTGAAAGCTTTCTTGCCGGGCAACTTCAACTCTGTCTGGCTGAGTACCAAGCCAGGATAGTTATTGAAGAATTTATTCAAAGTGGCATTGTTACCGGCCTGATTGTGGTTAAGAGGATGAATCGTAATAAGACCATTGCCAGTTGTGTAGAAACCCAAGCTAGGAGAAGTTGACGGGGATTTTTTTGAATAGAGATTAGGATTAGCTGGCAGATTTGGAAGTATCGTTCCGCAAACATCAAAGTCTAGAGCTGCGTACCAGGTCTGCTTAGTCGTTGGCGGAGTTGAGTTAGCCACGGTTCCATTTAGTGCTTCTGACCTGGAATATGTAACCAGCGCAATGCCGATTACAATAATTACTATAAAGGCAATGTGAAAGGTATTCAGAGTGCGCGGCCCACCAGGGCGACCGCCGCCAGTTCTCGCCGCACGAGCTACTTTTGAACCAAATGAATCTCTAGCCATTTCGGGGACACCCTAGCAAGTCCGAGGGGCTTTGGACTATATACGCGTTATGGAAATATCTTCTAGGAAGACATGTCTGACATTTCTGCCTTGCTACCTGCATGTTTAGAACTCTCATGTCGGCTGTCCCAGCCTCCCAATGGCTCTTTTTGTGAATGCCACAACTAACTGTCCCAGCCTCCCAATGGCTCTTTTTGTGAGAGGCACAACCCTCATGCTGGCTCTTTTGGTTAGAGCGACAACTAGACGAAAAGTAAGAAAAATGACCGCCGGAACCACGAGAGGACGGCGTAACCCCTTCATAGTCTTGCGAGAAAACAGAAGCGCTGAGCGCCAGTGGGCAACTTCCATTGCGAGCGGACTGGTCTTGGTCGAGACTCCTTGGGCATGTTGAACTAGGGCCTTAGGGCAGTAGACTACTTTCCGATCTATTGACTTGATGCGCCAACATAAATCAACGTCCTCTACATACATGAAATAATCTTCATCAAAACCACCAAGCTGGTTGAAAATATCTATATCAATTAGAAAGCAAGCTCCCGATACCCAGTCGACTGACCGATTCTCTTGTGTAAGGGTCATGTCCTCCATACGATATTTCTTTGAAAAGGGATTGCTCGGCCAAACTAGTCCGAGTACGCTATGCATTCCAGCGGTAATGGGATCGGGGAACTGTCTCGCTGATGGATATATAGTTGAATCTGGAGATATGATTTTTGGAGCCGCTACTGCCACCCGCTTATTCTTGAATGTATCGAGCAGGCTAACCATACAACCGGGCAATACAGAAATATCTGGATTACAAACCAAGAGATACTTACAGGTTGGCGTCAACTCACGTGAACCCCGATTTATTCCACTTCCATATCCAAGATTCCGTCCCGGCCTAACGATCCGGACTTTCCCAAGATTGTCACCCAATGCCTTCGGCAATGAGGCTTCATCGACATTGAACTCATTGTCTACAATTACTATTTCATCAATCGACTCATTAAGGAGACTTGCTACGCACAGGGCTGTCTCTTCATCACTTCGATAGGTTACAATTACTGCACCAATCATCCCGGTAGAATTTCAAAAACTTTGAACAAGGATTGGTGGGTAGGGTCCCGGAAATCAATCATCAACTGTCTCGCTGGAGTTTCGCTCGCATCCAATCAATCGTTGACCCCAGTCCGACTTCTAAGGAGACGGTTGGCGACCACCCAATATGGAGCATTGCTCTTGAGATATCGGGGCACCTACGCACCGGATCGTCAATCGGCAAAGGTTCGTAAATCAATTGAGATTTAGATCCAACCAAGCGAATAATCGTATGCGCTAAATCGGCAATCGAGATTTCTTGCGGATTACCAATATTGACTGGACCCACACAATCAGAGAACGCCAGCTTTATTAGTCCTGCGACTTGATCGTCTATATAACAAAGGCTTCGCGTTTGGGTTCCATCTCCGTAAATTGTCAGGTCAGAGTCGCAGATGGCTTGGGCAATAAAATTAGAAACGACTCGCCCATCCGACGGGCGAATCCTCGGACCATAAGTATTGAATATTCTTGCAACTCGAATTTGTAAGCCAGTTTCACGGTAGTAACTAAATGTTAGCGCTTCAGCAAATCTCTTAGCTTCGTCATAGACAGATCGTGGTCCGATTGGATTTACATTACCCCAATAGTCCTCAGTTTGTGGATGTTCCAGAGGGTCACCGTATACCTCACTGGTTGAAGTAAGCAAAAATACTGCATTATTTTGATAGGCCAAGTCGAGCAGTCTCTTGGTCCCGATGCTGCCAACCTCAAGAGTCTTGATCGGATAGTTTATATAGTCTTTCGGGGAAGCTGGAGAAGCTAGATTCATAACCACGTCCAACTTTTCGTTGACTTCAACAACTTCAGTAATATCGCCCTTGATAAACCTGAAGTTATCATTGGTTTTGGCTACTGATAGATTCTCTTCGAGCCCTGAGGACAGATCGTCGACGCAAATAACCTCGTTGCCCATTTCCAAGAGCTTCTCGCATAGATGAGATCCTATGAACCCAGCGCCACCTGCAAGCAGAACCTTCATTGACGGCACCCGAAGGTTATTTTCGGATAGTCGTACCATCCTGGAAAGTGCGCGCTTGGAAAGTGCCCGCTTGGAAAGTGCATCATTGACCGCACGTAAAGGACATCTAGCGACCGATCCCTCGATATGTAAAACCCAGCCTTCTTAGTTGGCTTGGTTCCAGCAAGTTTCTACCATCAAAAATTGCTCGCTTTGTCATAGAGTCTGCAATCTTCCCATAGTCAAGCCATTTGAACTGGTCCCACTCAGTAAGAATTGCAAGAACCCTACTTCCGTCGCATGCCGCATAGGGGTCACTGGCAATTTCAAGTCCCTTATCAATAAGTTCTTGAATCTTCTCGGTTCTTGACTGCTCAAGTCTAAATGCGGAAGACATATCATTAGCATTGGAACTCGCGCTCTTATCGTAAGCAAGATCAGATTTGCCATCAAATCGGTCTATTGAAGTCGGGAGTACGGTTGGATCGTATGCAATAACTCTTATCTGAGCTTCTAGTAGTTTTGTAACTATCCCAACAGCTGGCGACTCTCGAAGGTCGTCGGTGTTGGCTTTGAAGGTGAGGCCGAGGACGGCTACGTGCCCACTTGCGCTTTCATCACTGCTAAAGAGTTCAATTATCTTTGAAGTAACAATTTCTTTTTGCTCATCGTTGGCTGACAAGACTCCTTTGAGAAGCTTGAAATCGTATCCGCCATCTTCGGCAATATTTATCAGTGCCCTTGTATCTTTCGGGAAACAGGAACCTCCCCATCCTGGGCCTGGCTTTAGGAACTCAAAACCAATACGGCTGTCATAACCCATGCCCAAAATAACGTCTCTTACGTCAGCCCCGACTGCTTCACACAAGTTAGCGACTGCGTTGATAAAGCTAATCTTTGTCGCAAGAAATGCATTAGATGCATACTTGATAGTCTCTGCGCTTGATGGATCTGTTGTTACAAGTGGAGCATTGATCTTAGAATAAAGTGTTGCGACCCTTATTGCCGCCCCTTGATCATCGGATCCAATAACTATACGCTCTGGATGCAAGAAGTCATGGACCGCGCTTCCTTCGCGTAAGAATTCAGGGTTGGATACAACTAATACATCTGGGCGATTCAAGGTTGATTCAACTACGGTCGTTGACCCCACGGGCACGGTTGACTTATTGACCACTACAGTACCCGGGTCTAGATTTTCTGCAATTTCATTGACCGCTTCTACAATATAAGACATGTCGGCTGATCCATCTTGCCTTTGAGGTGTCGGCACGCATAGGAAGACGACCTCGCTCCCACTAGCCGCATGGCGAGCACCTAACACAAAGGACAATTGGCCTGACCCAATTCCCGACAAGACCAATTCTTCGAGTCCATCCTCTACAATTGGAATCTTACCCTGTTCAAGCATAGAAATCCGATTGGGATCTATATCACAACACACTACTTTATGACCCAAGTGGGCCAAACATGCTGCCGTTGTGAGGCCCACATATCCAGCTCCGATAACCGTTACATTACTCATAAGATTTCCCTGACAAATATAGCGTCTTCTTACCCAACTACGAAAGGTGCGAAAGTAAACGCCTCAGTCCATCAGTCCAATTGGGTGCCAAGCCAATATTGAGTTTTTTGAGCGAGAAGTTCTCTAATACTGAATATCTCGGCCTTAGTGCAGGCCTTGCGGGTTGTAGCTCGGGTGTTGTAATTGGCTTGACTCGCTCGGGATCCTGGCCCATTTCAATCAGTATTTGTCGAACAAAATCAAACCAGGTAGTTTCACCTTGATTGGTTACGTGATAAATTCCTCGCGCTCGCCTTAGCGATAGATTCCAAACTAATGGCGCAATATCTTGTGCAAAGCTTGGGGAACCGATTTGGTCATTTACAAATTTGAGCTCGGTCGTCTTGTCTTCAATCAGCCCCAGGACTGTTCGTACAATATTGCGCCCTCTTGCCGAGCATAGCCACGATGTTCTAACTATTGTCGAACTCGCATCAAGTTGGCGCTCTCCGACGAGCTTGGAAAGACCATAACTATTGATAGGACTAGGCAAATCCCACTCGTTGTAAGGACGACTGGACAAACCGTCAAATACATAATCAGTTGAAATATGGGTAAGGTGAGCACCAACTAACGCGGATGCTTGGGCTATAAACCGAGGCCCATACCCATTAACGCTAAAAGCCTTCTCTGGATTGGTTTCACATAGATCTACATCAGTCATGGCAGCACAGTTTATTATGATATTCGGACTTTCCAGCGAAACTAGACTTCTCACTTCGGCTTCATTACTAATATCGCAATCAGCTCTATTCAGCCCAACTAATTGAATACCTTCTTGGTGGAAATTAGACAAGTCAAGTGACGACCCTCCAACGACCAGCATCTCACTTCCGAGCTGACCATCTGCCCCAAATACCAGCACCTTCAACAAGCTATCTACTTTACAGTTCGTTTGACTTTGGTCCGCTTGGGTTTGGCCTGCTTGGGTTCGGATTGCTTGGGTTTGGATCGATCCAGTTAGTTTCATCAACTTGAATGCGCTCCTTGGCTGATTCCCACCACTTTCTATTGCTTCGGTACCATTCGATGGTCGTAACAAGACCCTCATCAAATTCGATATAAGGAACCCAACCAATCGATTCTCTAACCTTTGACGAGTCAAGAAGATACCTTCGGTCATGACCCGGGCGATCAGCAACAATTTTCTTAAGTTTGTCCGATGCTCCAACTAAATTCAAAATTGCATCCGCGACCTGTTCTATGGATGCTTCATAGCCAGATCCTACATTGTAAGTTTCTCCGATTTTACCTTGAGTTACAATCATCTCGATTGCCCTGCAATGATCGTCAACATGAAGCCACTCTCGCCTGTTCTGGCTCGATTGATAGATTGGAAGTTCTATCCCATCGAGCGCATTAGTCACAAAGAGAGGAATTAGCTTCTCTGGAAATTGATATGGGCCGTAGTTGTTGCAACAGTTCGAAATTGTAATCGGCAGGCCGAATGTCTCGAAATAAGATCTAACCGCGTGATCGGCCCCAGCTTTTGAGGCATTATATGGTGTACGTGGACGATAGGGTGAATCCTCGGTAAAAGACTCGTTGGAATCAAGATCTAGATCCCCATAGACTTCACATGTTGAAACATGGTGAAATCGTTCTACACCAACCCTGCGGGCAGCTTCCAGTAATCGCTGGGTGCCAATAACATTTGTTTCAAAAAACTTATTTGGATTAGCAACCGCTAGAGAATTATGAGACTCTGCTGCAAAATTAACAATAATTCCAACTGAATATTTAGTTAGTACATTAGTAACCTTATCTAGGTCACAGATGTCCCCTTCAACGAACTCAACTACATCTTCAATACCCGCTAAGTTCGAAAGATTTGCACAGTAGGTGAGCGCATCGTATACGACTAAATCATCGTCAGGGTGTTCAGCTATCCAATAGCGCGCAAAGTTCGAACCAATAAACCCGGCTCCACCACTAATAAATACGTTCACATCTACAATTATTGCCCAAACGGATCATTTAGCATGTACTGGGGTCAAAAAAAGTCGAATCTTGACCTTGATTGTTGGCTGTAGGGTTCGTCGCACTTGATGATGAAGTACCTGGCTGCCCCACTTGTGAAGTCGAAGTTATACCGAAATTACCGGAAGTGGTCGGGTTAGTCTGTCCCGATGTCGAGGTTATGCCGAAATTACCGGAAGTGGTCGGGTTAGTCTGTCCCGATGTCGAGGTTATGCCGAAATTGCCAGAAGTGGTCGGGTTAGCCCCAGGATTATTTGAGCTTTGACCGGAAATGTTCTGGCCAACGGAGGCTCCTAGAAAAGTTTGAACTATTTGTTGTGCCAAGGTTGGATGATAGTTAAGTAGTATCGTCCCGTTCGGACCCGCCGAAACGTAGGTAGGTATTGCAAAGGTTTGCGCGTTGGAAACTCCAGACCCTCCAATGTCATTTACCAAGGAGAACAGATCCGTAATCGAATACGTACTGTCTAAGAGAATATCGTTTACGAGTGACCCAAGAAAACGGTTCCCAAGTAGAGGATTCGTGATTCCTGACCGTACTGCCTTAGCGCCCACTGCACCCAGGAGGGTCCGCTGCCTTTGAGCTATCCCGATTGATTCCGAATTATCTTGTTGCCATGCACCGTTCATCAAATATTCAAAATCATTGCTTCGTAATAGCTCGACTGCTTGATCTCCATTGAGTGATTGACAGCCAGGCTGGGTAATATTCAGTCCTGAGTAAGGATCCCTCGATGGATATGGGAATTTTAAACTTACGCCATTTAGAATTGAAACCAAGGTTTTAACCCCCGCATAATCAATACCCACATAGTGGTTTATTGGTATGTCAAAAACTTCAGTGATAGCCCGCACTAGAGCTGCTGGCCCGTGAGTAAATATCTGACTAAAACTTTCTTGGTTGCTCATGTTGGACAGCCCAACCTCTAGCAACGGAGGAAGTGAGAGAATACTTGCTTTCTTACTCGTAAGATCTAAGTGAAAAAGCATGACTACATCAAGATTATCTACACTCTGTGATGATGGGCCTCCAAGTGAGTTGCTCCCAACTAGAAGAATGTTTTCGCCACCTTCATTGATGCTATTAACCTTTACGATCCCAGGTATGGAAACCTTTTTGACCTGACTAAAGCGATAGTAGATATAACCAAAAAGGCCTCCAACCACAAGAGCGACCGTCGCTAGTAGGCTTAAAGCAATCTTGACCAATCTACGTAACCACGTTGTTTTGATGAGCCTCTTTTTGATCTTGCCCGTGGCAGGCGATGTTGCTTGCTGGCCATCTAAGGGCGAATAAGCACGGTACTGAGGACTAAAGTACTCGACTGGATAGTCAGTAACAATTGGCTCTACCCTGTATTGGCTTTCTGCACTTTGTTGTGCCTCAACCGTGATGGCTGCTTCGAAACTTTGTTGTGCGTCAACCGTGATGGCTGCTTCGAAACTTTGTTGTGCGTCAACCGTGATGGCTGCTTCGGCACCGTCGTCCCATCCATGTCCTCTGTCGGGGTCTTCGGCTGGCAAGACATCAAATGGATCTATGGCTATTTCATCCATCGCCGGTCCACTAGTTCATCGCCGGTCCACTAGTCCAGGTACCATTTTAACTCGTGATTCATCACAACACGACCTATAGCCAATTTCCCTCAATTGACCTTATAAAATTCGATAACGTCACCTACCGACACTCTTGAAATGCAAGCACCGACATCGACGAGCAATTCACCAGTGTCATCGATGTCTAGAACAACTCCTTCGACGGAACCGTTCTGGCTTTCAATAGCTACTCGTCTTCCTACTGTATCGCATCTCAATCTATAATCACTAAGAATCTCCTTAGGGGAATTACTTGGCCCTAGGTCTGCATATCTACAGTCAAACTTTTCGAGGATTTTACTCATAAGCTGATCCCTGTCTATTGAAACTGTTACGAGTTCATTAAGGGAACAAGCTCGTTGACCAAATTCCAA
This sequence comes from Actinomycetes bacterium, assembly GCA_021827485.1. Classification (GTDB taxonomy): domain Bacteria; phylum Actinomycetota; class Acidimicrobiia; order Acidimicrobiales; family JAKAVM01; genus JAKAVM01. The sequence goes on along the minus strand of JAKAVM010000060.1, from coordinate 19,163 downwards.
TTGGTGCAGGGCCTCAGAGTCCCAGATTAGATTTAGACCTAAGCCGATAACCAATTTATATTTTTTGGCATTATTATCGGCCTGAGAGCTATAGGAGTGCGTAATAACTTCCGGGAAGACTACTTCTGAAAGAATCCCACCTAGCTTGCGACCTGGTGGCTCCCCAGGCCCCGATGATTCCACAATATCGTTAGGCCATTTTATTGAAAGTTTCGCGCCATAAAGCTCGTGCACTGAATCCACAACTGCGAGAGATAGGACCATTACAACCACGTGAGAATTAGTAATTTCAACTTTGGGTTCTAGCAGCATAGACATCAGCAAAGAAGAACCTTGCTCAGCGACCCAAGGGCGATTCAATCTACCGTGGCCGCTAGTTTGGTAGTTGGCCACTGCAACGAGTCCTTCAGGCTCTCCCGAGCGGGCTTTGATGGCCAAATAAGAATTCGTCGAATCGATCTTGTCAAAGTACTCTACCTGCCACTTTACGGATTGACCCGGTATCAACTCGGTCTTATCTTGGTATTTATCCACTTTCGACTTACCAACTTTTAGCTACGAAAAACTTTATGGGCACTTGTCCAAAATCTACAATAGCTCTACCATAGCAAAAATCCTGGTAGATAACGTAAGGTAGAACCTTGAAATGAACAAAAAAACTTTCCTTGTTGAAAATAAGCAATCTCCTCCCTCTAGCGAATAGGCTCTCTTAGTGTTTTCAAAAGTCCTAATAGCTAATCGAGGAGAGATTGCAGTACGAATTATTCGTACATGCAAAGAGATGGGAATAAGAACGGTCGCAATCTATTCGGATCTCGACCGTAGCGCAATGCACGTCAGGTTGGCAGACGAGGCATATTCCATTGGTGGTCAAAGTGCGCAAGAAAGTTATCTCAATACTGAAAGCATTTTAGACGCAATCTCAAAAAGTGGAGCAGATGCAGTCCATCCGGGATACGGATTTTTCTCGGAAAATGCTGACTTTGCTCGTAAAGTTCAGTCAACGGGAGCAACTTTCATCGGACCGCCACCTGAAGCAATTGAGGTAATGGGTGACAAGATTAGTTCCCGATTGGCAGCAGAGAAGGCCGGTGTTGCTGGCGTCCCGGGTCGTTCAAAGCCAGTCAAGAATTCTAAAGAAATTGTGTCTTTTGGTAAGGAGTTTGGCTGGCCAGTAGCTATAAAAGCAGCTTATGGCGGTGGTGGACGAGGCATGAAAGTAGTGACTGGTCCAGAGATGGCCCAGGAAGCCATGGAGTCAGCTCAGCGAGAAGCTCTAGCCTATTTTTCCAGAGATGAGATCTATTTGGAGAGGTACCTAACTTGGCCTCGCCACATTGAGATGCAAGTTTTTGGCGATATGCACGGTAACGCAATATGGCTGGGTGAACGAGACTGCTCGTGTCAACGCCGCCACCAGAAACTTATTGAAGAAAGCCCTTCGCCTAACTTCCCAGACGAGATTCGACAAGCCATGGGTCAAGCCGCCGTTGCGGTTACGAAAGCATGTGGATACTACAACGCAGGTACTGTCGAATTTCTATTCCAAGACGGAGAGTTTTACTTTCTAGAAATGAACACCCGCCTACAAGTTGAGCATCCAGTTACAGAATTGATCTGTGGGATGGATTTAGTTGCCTTACAACTTCGGGTCGCTAGTGGCGAAGAGCTTGGCATATCGCAAAATGATATACAGAGACGCGGATGGGCAATCGAATGTAGATTAAATGCGGAGGATCCAGCTGGCGGCAAATTCACTCCCTCTCCAGGGACGCTCACCAGATTTAGACGGCCAGATGGCTTTGGCGTGCGGGTTGACGCAGGATACGAGCCAGGTGATACCGTGAGCCAGTATTACGATAACCTAATTGCAAAACTCGTTGTCTGGGGCCAAGATCGAGAGTCAGCTCGAAAGCGAGCTATCAGAGCTCTCATTGAGACTGAGATCGAAGGCGTGGCAACTACAATTCCGGCGCACTTGGCAATTCTTTCACACCAAGACTTTGTCGATGGGACTCACTCGACTAAATGGGTCGAAGACAAACTAGACCTGGCCAATGCTCTCGCGTCAGAATCCCAAATCGCTAATCCGCTCGCCGACGGCGCTGGCGCGCCAGCTAATAGCGCTGCCAGCATGGGAGCTAATAGCGCTGTGGGTACGCCCGAAGGCGAAGGTCAGCCTGATTGGCTCGAAGGCAAGGTATTACGTGAAGTCCAGGCCGAAGTTGATGGGCGACTCTATGAAGTAAAACTTTGGGTGCCAGATGTCGACTCACAACCCGGCACGTCGAACGCTACGGGCAATCGTCCGTCTCGACCACGCGGGAGCGGTTCCGGGGCAGGCCAATCAATCTCCGATGGAGTTGTTGGGGTGCCCATGCAAGGAACGATAATAAAACTACTTGTCGAAAAGGGCGATCAGGTCGAGGCTGGTCAATCAGTCTGCGTTCTGGAGGCAATGAAAATGGAGAATACTATTACCTCCCCCAAATCTGGAACCGTGAATGAAATAAAAGTATCCCCAGGCGATTCAGTGGGCCCAGGTGATATCATCATGACGATTGATTAGGCGATAGATCTACTACAGCGAAGTTGGTACTCGTTCAATGAGGTTGATACTCGCCAAAAACTTTGCGTAGTACGTCGCTAACTTCGCCTAGGGTTGCATAGTTTCTTAGGGCGTCCTTCATAGGGTAAAGGATATTACTGTCACTTTTGGCTGACTCCTCTAGCAACTTCAAAGAAAGTCCGGCCTTTTCGTTATCCCGACTAGATTTCAGTCGTGCGACCCTTTCGGCCTGTTCACGTTGTAGCTTTGGATCGATGGGGAAAACCTCAGGGGGGTCAATCTTACCGTCTTCAAACTTGTTAACTCCAACAATAATCTTGTCTGCTGCATCAATCTGTTTGGTGTATGAATATGCGGCCTGTTCAATTTCCTCCTGCATATAACCTGCTTCAATGGCCGCCACGGATCCGCCTAGGTTGTCTATCTTGTCAATATACTCCCAAGCTTTACGTTCAAATTCATCGGTGAGAGATTCGACAAGATAGGAACCTGCCAACGGGTCTACGCTGTCAGCAACGCCTGACTCGTAACCGATAATTTGCTGGGTCCGCAGTGCAATTTTGGCAGCTCTTTCCGTCGGGAGGCCCAATGCTTCGTCGAATCCATTAGTATGCAGGCTCTGGGTTCCTCCAAGCACGGCTGAAAGTGCTTGGAGAGTGACGCGAACAATATTATTTTCTGGTTGCTGGGCCGTCAGGGTGGAGCCACCAGTCTGTGTGTGAAATCTTAGTTTGAGCGATGCATCTTTGCGGGCTCCAAAACGCTCTTTCATGATTTTTGCCCACATTCGACGGGATGCCCGAAACTTTGCAACCTCTTCAAAAAAATTATTGTGGGCATTCCAGAAGAAAGATAGTCTCGGCGCAAAAACGTCTACATCGAGTCCGGCGTCAATTGCTGCTTGAACATAGGCAATGCCGTTTGAAAGTGTAAAAGCAACTTCTTGCACTGCTGTCGAGCCAGCTTCACGGATGTGATATCCAGAAATAGAGATAGTATTCCATTGGGGCAACTCTTTCGAACAGTATTGAAATATGTTGGTAATGACTCGCATTGATGGACGCGGCGGGAAAATATATGTCCCTCTGGCCACGTACTCCTTGAGTAGGTCATTTTGGATCGTTCCTCCGAGTTTGGTGCAGTCGGCACCTTGCTCTTGCGCCACTAGCTGATAGAGCAGCAATAAGATCGAAGCCGTTGAGTTGATCGTCATAGACGTAGTAACCTCTTGTAAAGGAATACCAGCAAAAAGTTGCCTCATGTCTTCAATGGAGTCGATCGCCACTCCAACTTTGCCTACCTCCCCTTCCGATCTCTCGTGATCTGAGTCATATCCCATCTGGGTAGGAAGGTCGAAAGCGCAAGAAAGCCCTGTTTGACCAGCAGAAAGTAAAAACTTAAATCTTTCATTTGTAGCTTGGGCGGTTCCGAATCCGGCATACTGGCGCATTGTCCATAGCCGCTGACGATACATAGATTCGTGTACGCCTCTCGTATAAGGGTACTCCCCTGGATTACCCAATTTCTCGGTCGGATCCCAGTCACTTACCGAAGATGGCGAATAACAAGGTGCAATTTCTAGGCCTGAATCAGTCCATCTCGATGACGACTCGATCATTTGTTTTGTACTCCAGTTCGTTTATCTCAGTTTAGCGAGAAACGTGGGGCAAGCAATATTCGTCGTATTCAGCGATGGAAATCTGATCCGGCTCAAGGGAGCAGGTCGGGCAGTTTGGATCTCTCTGCACTTTGAAAGTCCGAAAAGTTTGCTCAAGTGAATCATAAGCCATCAAGCGCCCGATCAAAGGATCGCCTAGGCCGAGCAGGAGCTTGACTGCCTCCATTGCTTGGATAGAACCAACAATTCCACACAGAACCCCAAGGACACCAGCTTCAGAGCACGAAGGTGCTAGCTCAGCCGGAGGTGGTTCAGGAATCATGCAACGATAGCAAGGACCGTCATATGGTGAAAATACTGTAGCTTGACCCTCGAATCTAAATATTGACCCATGGACAACCGGAATTTTCAATTTAAGTGAAGCATCATTTACTAAGTATCGAGTCGGGAAATTATCGGTTCCATCTACAATCACATCGTATCCCTCGATAATATCCAAGATGTTATCGGCTCCGAGTCGTACATCATAGGTTACTACGTTTACATCAGGATTAAGTAGTGCAATGGTCTTCTTGGCAGAATCAACTTTGGGCTCACCAATGCGATCAAGGTTATGAAGTATTTGCCTTTGCAAATTCGACGCATCAACAATATCCATATCGATGATTCCGAGAGTTCCAACGCCAGCAGCGGCTAAATACAAAGCCGATGGAGAACCAAGCCCCCCAGCGCCGAGTAGAAGAACTTTTGAATCAAGTAATTTTAGCTGACCCTCCTCACCGACTTCTGGAAGCAGTATATGTCTTTGGTAGCGATTGCGTTGCTCGGCGTTCAAAGACCGGGGCGTAACCCAGGGCTTGCCCTCATCCTTCCAACGGTTGAAGCCCCCTATCAGTGATGCAACATTTTGATAACCAAGCTCTTGGAGAGTTTTTGCAGCAAAAACAGAACGGACCCCTCCAGCACAGTAAACAACTATCGGGGCATTCTTATCACTAACTTTGCCTTCGATAGTTAGCTCCAACTTGCCACGAGGAATATGAATCGCTTCGGGAATGGCCCCTTGCTCGTGCTCATCAGCCTCCCTAACATCAAGAAAAACGTGGCTATCAGCCAACGAATGTGCAGAATCAGAGTCGATTTCCTTAACTTGAGACTTACTGGACTGGAGTAGCTCCCTAAATGTTGCCATCAGAACCTTTCTCTTTTTTCAAGCGTGCAGTCCTTCATAAGGGCCACAGTTCTCCTTTTTGGACTAGTTTTAAAATATTACCAAACTAGTCAACATTAGGCACAATGGAAATATTCCCTTGGACTCGCTGCCCATATCCAGCTCATTTATCCCCAGGTGGCACCCCTTTAGCAAGCAAACTATGACGGAAGTTTCAGAGCTTAGTAATTAGCACTTTGGGTAGATTATTCCATTCTTTCCAGGATCGAACTAATCTGCGCGCGCAGGGGCCCTAGATCACGATCGAGAACTTCCTGAATGATGTCGAGATCCACACGATCATATCCGTGGACGATAATATTTCGCATACCGATTGCCTGCTGCCACGGAACCTCGTTAAATGTTTCGCGAAAGTCCGGCGTTATCCGAGCCATTGCCTCTCCGATAATCTGAAGGTGGTGAAGTACCCAAATTTGCAGGTTAGGAACCGATTCCAAGTCCTCACGAGTACTATCGCGACTCAAGATCGCATCAATTGCTTCTATGATATCAATGAGTCGCCCTCTATTGTCTCTCACAAGATAATGGCCTCATACTCAACCTGTTCACGCATTCGGGGCCTGACGCTAGTTCCAACATCCACAGGGACGCCAAGTAACGTTTGGAGGTCCATAAGGAGTCCTCCCAGATCAAATAAGGATCGCCCTTCCTCCATATCGACGAGAAAATCGACATCGCTTCCGGCATCAGCATCACCGCGAGCAACGGACCCATATATACGAACGTTATAAGCTCCTCGCTTAGACGCAATAGCGAGTATCTCTTCACGGCGCGCTCTCAGTTCATCCATACTAGGCGGTCGCGTCCGATATCGGAGCTGGCGAGCGAGTTCCGGCTCAGAAAAAACCCGTATGGCCGACTGAATGGCACTGTCGCGATCTGGGAACCGCCCTTCGGCGATAGCTTGATCTATATCTTGCACTACTGCGTCTGGTATTTCGACAGTCAGCGTAATTGTCATACTTTTATCTTAGCCTTGAATCAGCTGAGGTGAGATCCTTTAGTTCCAGGTGCTTGGCGAGATGCTTCCACCCGGCGAAATATCAAGTGTCTCATGCCGACTTGACTCGGTGTGACTAGGGCCAAAGAATCAAAGGGTGGAGTTCTATCAAACAATCAATGCACGCTCAATGGTCCGAAACTTTTCTGATAAGCAAGTACCCGATGACACTTTGCTCAGGATAATCAAGGCTGCAAAAAGAGCCCCGACGGCTGGCAACTCTCAGGGAACCTCGCTAATCATCCTCAATTCCCCACAACAAACCAAACTTTATTGGGCGCAAACAACAACTCAGGAGTGGCGAGATAACTCTCATCGCGCGACATTGATGTCAGCACCTTTGATCATAATTCCAGCATGCGATCCTACAGCATACGTAAAGAGATATTCAGAACCTGACAAAAAGGGGGCAGGACTCGATAGTCAAGACAGTTGGCCCACTCCATATTGGCTAGTTGATGCTAGCTTCTGCGCAATGTCTATCCTTCTGTCGTGTGCCAACGAAGGGCTGGGTGCTTGCTTTATGGGAATTTTCCGAGGGCTTGAGAATTTACATACTTGCTTTGAGATCCCTGAATATATAGAACTGCTGGGGGCAATTGCAATTGGCTACCCTAAAGTACCAGACCCTAAATCCAAGTCTTTGTTGAGAGACTCTAAATCTATTGAAGACTTTGTCCACTATGGACATTGGAATAACTAACAATGAAGGTTGACCTTCACTTCGACAATGGTTCTTGTCTGCAAAATTCGAGTGCTTTCAAGATGTCCTCTCGGCTGGGGCCAATATCATCCTGCGATGTTTCCGGCTCTGCCGATGAATCATAAATCTCTAAGGCTTTTTCAAGTGGACCGACGAATGCGGCCCTAGCGCATTGTAACGCCGCTTCGATCGTGAGTCTTTGCGTTCTGGGATCTAACTTCTTCACCAACAGTTCAGCAAGAACGGATTCGCACCCGTCATCTCCACGAACTGCCAAACCATACGCACATTCAGCTCTCAAATCATCATTTGGCTCGTTTAGATGGTTCTTAAGGCAGTTGATAATCTCAATATCGTCGCCACCTAATATCTCCGCCAATCCAAAAAGTGCCCACTCACGAACAACTTCTTGTGCGTCATCTGCTAAGGATATCAGTATCTCTTTTACCTTCTTGTAGTGGTTAGCAGCAGTTTCCGATTTAGATTCAAAGCTGCTTGGCTCTAGCATCGTCGGCAAAGCAAAAGCTACTGCCTCTCGTATAGACACATTGCTGTGGCTTGCATACTCACAAACACGATCAAGTTCATTAGTTGCGCAGTTACGACCCAAGCCAGCAATCAAAGCGGCAACCACTTCTGGATCAGTTTCCGATTGAAAGCACTCGATCATAGTTGCCAGCGCCTGTCTCCGAGAGCGCTCTAAAAAGGATCGGCTCTTAGCTTCGCCTTTCATATTGTCCATCCCAGCACCAAGCTCTACTTCCACTCCGAAGTTGCCAAGAATCTCTGCGCCAACGTATCTGATCGAGCTATTAGAGTGGACAATCATCTCACGAGCACGATCGAAGATATACAATGATGACCGAGAAAGTGCCTCTTGAATAATTGCTTGCACTTGCTCGGCATCATATTCCAGGGAGTAAATTGCGTCGATCAATTTCTCTGACGGTAGCCGTTTGGGGTCAAAAGACGGCCTGGTATTGTCAGTATTAGTCGATTCCAGATCAAGCTGTCCCAGCTTTGCTTGGTCAAATTTGCTTGTCCCGTTGGAATGATCAGATGGCACAATTTACAGTTTAATAGGTACTACGTAAGATTTTCCATCGGCGAACGTTCTAATAGCTAAAAGCAACTAAAGATCTGTGAAGTTCTACGTAAGGATTGCCTTGATAGGTCTAACGTAAGCGAGGCAGAGAAAGGGACCGTTGCGTGTGACAAATGAGGCAATTATTACTTTAGATCGTGTATCGAAGTCCTTTGGCCCTCATCGGGTTCTGGAAGATATAAGTTTTTCCGTCCCAAGAGGCAGCATTACCGTCGTATTGGGTCCTTCGGGCACGGGAAAATCAGTCTTGTTGAAAACTATGATCGGACTGCTCATCCCAGAAAAAGGAGATATATGTATTGATGGAGACTGGTTGGTAGGCCTCAAGGAAAAAGAACTAAATCGAGTGAGACGAAAGCTCGGAGTCATGTTTCAAGACGGTGCTCTATTCGGATCTTTGAATCTTTATGACAACATTGCATTTCCGCTACGACACCATACCAACTTGTCAGAAGATGAAATTAAAGACATAGTTTCGGAAAAGGTCGAATTAGTTGGTCTCGGCCGACATCTAGAAAAACTACCCGGCGAAATATCCGGAGGAATGCGCAAGAGAGCTGGATTAGCCAGAGCACTTGTTTTGAATCCAGAAATAGTTCTCTTTGACGAACCAGATTCAGGTCTAGATCCTGTGCGTGTAGCTTACTTAGATGAACTCGTTCTATCTACTCAAGCTAGAACAGGAGCTACTTTTTTTATCATTACGCATAATATTTCGTCTACACTTAGGACTGCAGACTATATAGGACTCTTATTTAGGTCTCATCTTGTTCGGTTCGCCTCAAAAAAAGAAATGGTATTGTGCGAAGATCCGATAGTTCAGCAATTCCTAGAAGGCAAAGTTGATGGCCCAATAGGAATGGACGAAATGGTCGATACCAGCGATAAGCAGTACAACCACTCCAACCAAAGCACATTTACCGTAGTACCGTAACAGTTGATATTCGCCAACCGAAACTAGTATGGGTTAGGCCAAGAAGTATTCTCAGCGTGTCCGTTTGTGGGACTTTCACCTTTGAGTTTACATAAGTCTGATCTATCACCCCATAGGTTTGGGCACTATTGTGTTTAAGCGATTCAATAAAAAGATGTCGTATCTGACCACGCGATGAGGCAATAGCAGCTATTAGCTCTTGTCGTATCGGTGAATTGAAGTACTGCTTTGACTGGGCAGCAAAACTACCGGTTGCGTAGGATTGTATGCGAGAAAAGTCTGCGTCTATTGTCTTGGGGTCAAAGTTGGTAAGACTCAATAAAAACCCGCTTGAAACACTGCGTACCTGTGCCTCTTGCGCTTTATATCCTTGGTCAGATGACCATGCCAGTCCAAAGATAAGAGCCGATATGAGGCTAACTATTGTTACCAGAACAAGGAGTAAGGCACCACGAGAAACTCTATATCGCTTCTCCACATTCTTGACTTCTCCCTGGCTTACCTCGCTATTCGATACTCTCTCTTGGGTATTGCCATTTGATGTGTAAGCTCTATCAAATTCATCAGGAAGTCGACGCCAATGACGTTCACCTCTAGGCATGTAACGTATATCACTATCTTGTTTGATTTCTCTCATCTGTATTTTCTCCGTTTCTTATTGGATTTTTCTTCTTTCACCGTTTTCTGTCTCTACTAAAGAGATTGAAACTGACTTTGTACATCGTTCTATAACGTTCTTCTTACCCCCTCACATGTGACTCGGTATCTGATGGCGAGATAACTTGACCTGGTGGCGATGATCTAGATCCAAAGGGAAGGAAACCTACTTGAGAAGCTGGCCCCGCACCACTACCTAGCTCGGTCATACATCCGGCTCCGGGCTCTATAGCCGGAAGCCCGGTAGGAACAGAGTAAGGTTCACCTTGAGGAGAAGAAGGGGGAACAATGAGCCTGGTCCTTAACCATTCCTGGCTTGGATTGTAAGGCTCGCCCGCACTTAGGGCCATTGCCGGTCCGGTTTGCGCCACTCCAGCAATTGCACCAAAAAAGTATTGATTGATAAGAAGGCCTGTATTGAGATTCTCTAAGTTGTTAGGTTCAGCTAGATTGGCAGAAATGCCGCCAAAGTCATGAATGAGGCATGCTATATTAGGTCCTTCATTACTCAACAATGTGTCTATATACGAAGAAGCATTGGCTCCAGAATTCAGAAGGTCAATAAGCTGATAGCGTTTCGTAGATAAGACATTGAGCAAGATTGCGGTATTGGAAAGAGATTGTTGGAGTTGCGCTCTGACTGAATTCAAAGTATTCAACACGGGTGGAGCGTTTACAAACAACGATTTTAGAGAATCTTGATACGTCAATACTTCGTCTGCGAAAGTTTGCCCCGAGTTGATCAGAGTTTTGATGTCCTCCGACCGGCCTCTTAGGGCTACATCGAGTTCGCCTATCAATCTATTGAGCGATGTAACCGGTATTGAATTGATTAGATTGGTAGCAAGTTGAACTACGTGTCCAACATTGGCTGGGGTGGGATCGGGTGCCAGAGGAATTCTGGAGTTATTCTTTATATAAATATCTGGCTGAGCTTTATAGGCCTGAGCTTTGTAAGGTGGGTCTTTGTAGGAAGGATCAGAAGTAAGCTCTACCTCTTGTTCACCTAAGTCATTTGCTAGACCGATTCGTGCCTCGACACCTCTGGGAAGTCTTACTCCCTGGTTTAGTGACATTACAACCTTTGCCCCACCTCTGACTAGGCCAACAGAGCTAACCTCGCCTATTTGGACGCCGTTCCAGGTAACTGGAAAGCCATTAGCTATTGAAGAATCATTTGGAAAGATCGAGTAAAGATTCAAGCGGGAACTAAAAGGATTTCCCAACAAATCTAATGCGGTATAGGCGGTCAGTAAGAGTGTAATTAAGCCAAATATGGCTAAATTAATAACTAAACGATGCTTAACCATAAGACACAACCTCCAAGTTCCCTAACAACTTGAGGCCCCGTGGCTGGATGAGCCTCCGCCTGGAACCCCACAAAGAATCAGTGTGCTGACAAGCTGTAAGTATCGGTCTTTGACGACTGACGAAATATCAGTTTCATACTTTGGCAAATTTGCAATTATGTCGCCGAGTTCGTACTGCTTTGAAGCCAAGATACTTGACAAGGAGTACAGCTCTTGAAGCTGAGTATTTATGTCAGCGCTATAGTTACCTAGAATAGACTTGCCTTGTACAGAAAGATCATTCAAACTTTGAATCAACGTATTGAAATCGTTGGATTCTTTTGCAAGAACAGCTGTTGTATCGGAAAAATTACTTAGGGCCTGGGCGTCTGAAAGTGAATTTGGGGCCAGCGTTACAGAAAGCTGATCCATGCCGTTAACAAGTTGTTGTATGGACCCTGTTTGACCTGCATAGCCATTGGCCACGTTTTCAAAACTATCTAATAGCTGATGAAGTGTAGAACCTTGTCCCCCAAAACCTTGTGCCCCAGTGGCCACAATCTGAGCTAGTTCCTGAGTGTTTATAGCACCGAATACTCCTGCTCCCGCCTGGAGGAATTGTTGGATACCTGGAACTACCTTAGTTTTTTCAATCCTCACTCCGTTACTTAGTAAGGCCTGGGTGTAACTGAAATTACTTACGGGCACTAGCGCTATAATTTTTTGACCTAAAACCGTCGTGCGAACTAGTTCCGCCATCACGTTGGCGGGTATATGTGAGCTTTTTCTAATAGACATTTTGACTAAAGCATCATTTCCCACAAGCTCGATGGCGCTAACATGACCAACATCTATGTCATCAAATTGAACTGGGGCACCAACGATAAGATCACCGACATTAGGGAAGGTGGCCGAAGTTGATATGTATCCTGATGATCCAGAAGAGCAGCTTGCAAAACAAAGACTAAAGCTTGAAAGTAAGGCAAGATTGAATAGAATTCGCCTTAGAGGAGCTCCGGCCCTAATTTTTTCTATGGATCCCTTGTAAAGCAATACGCTCATCAAAACATTCCTCCTAGCACGTGGATAAACATCCCTATTGGAGCGAGCAAAGAGCCTAAACTCGGCCCACCCCCACTATTGCTCGGACCCAAGAGTTTGGGTAAAGGACCTAGATTGATACTGGGATCTAGCGAAGTATCAGGCGTAGCGCCACTACCTTTGTCGCTCGATGTCCCTCCGCCAGCCGAAGAGAGCAGATTTGGGGAGGTAATAGATTGCGCTTGAGACTGAGTTATCCCAGGTATTTGAGAAAGGCCATTGGAAAATGCTGATTGCAACACTTGATCCGCATTCGCTGATGATGAGAGGTTAGCGCTTCCTCCACCAGGTAATGCACTTAGCGCTGTTGGAATTGTATCAACTATCGAGTTGAAAAAACCTGAAGCAGGATTGCCACAAGCCTTGAGCGTAGTTATGTCAGAAGCGCTCAGACCGTTGGAGTGATTAGCTAATATTCGCCTACATATCCCTGCGAGCTGATCACGCACCATTGCGCCAATAACGGCTGAAGTCGTAGAGGGTGACAGTGTCAGATCAACACTTAACCACTGATGCTTAGGATCATAAGCAGATCCAGCACCTTGAAAAAGCGCAACGGTAGAGCTAAGTGTTTGATCTATGGACGAAAGATTTCTATATAAGGTCCTTCCTGCTGTTGTCAAGGTATTGATATCACCTTGAAGGGGATAAAGGTTTGGATTCAGTATGCCAGCAAGTTGCTTGCTCATGTAATCCAAAGCCGAAACTGCTTGGCCCAGTTGAAGTTGGCTCTGTGCAATCACGTTGGAAACACTGTTATAGTCTGTAATTAATTGAGCTGTCTGCGTATCGTGCGAACGCAATACTTCACTTAGCTTCGATAGACTGGTTACAAGTTGTCCTAAGGAGTCACCTTTATTGGCTAGTACCTGAATTGTCCCTGCAGCATTATGGATTAGAGAGTTCAGTTGCTGACTTTGTCCAGATAAGTCTTGCGACAAGTTGTTGACAAGATCACCGATGTTTTTCGGATTGATTCCCGTCAAATATGAAGACAAGGCCTTAAGTAGCTCATTAGTAGACACTGGTACCGAAGTTCTAGTCTCAGGAACCACCCCGCCTGGAGTCATCCTGGCTCCACCCGTGTATCCAGGGAATAGTTCTATCGAAGGCTCACCTAGAAGCTGGGGGGATACTAGCGACGCCTTAACTTCTCTCGGAAGCACTATATTCTTATCAATATCTAATTCAGATACTACTCCGCTCTTGCTAACACTCACTCTTGCAACTGATCCGATAGGGACTCCGAGTAAGTCAACTGCATTACCGACAAAGAGTCCGGGAGCAGATGGAAAATCAACCCTTATGCTATAAGTCGGCTTCCTTGCCACGCGGCACGAGGAAAGACCAGCTACCACCAGCACAAAAAACAAAACAGAAATAGCTTTACGTCTACTCATCAATTACCTCCGGATACACTTGACAATAGGTTAGCTATCGGATTTGCAGATGTATCTGCTCCTGATATATTACTACTCTTGATTGGACTGTCACCGAGACTGCTCGTCGAGGCACCAGAAGATGGGGTCGGCAGAGGGCCCATTCCTTGATTGCAGGGTAGAGGATCTGGTCCAAGAATATCGTTTAGAGCTTGTGACATTAGTCCACAATTACCAAGTACAGTATCAATTCCTAGGCTACTAGACACGTTAAGAAATTGATTTGCCCATGGTACTGATACATTCCCCGACTTACCTACAGAAGCAAATCCTGTAATAGCTGAATCCAAATAAGATATTGCTTCAGCAAGATCCACTTGGTGTGTAGAGACAACTTGGAGAACAGAGTGAAGATTATTGAGAAGGGACTGCAGCTGCGGTTGATTATGCCCGATAACATCTCCAACTTGTGTAGCAACTTGATCTGTATTATCTATTAAGTATTTTACATATAATGACTCTTTGGAAAGTCCTCCAAGTACAGTCTGTAAGTTATCTATTGCTGAAACCAGTTGTTGGTCGTGGTTTGCAACTGTAGTTGCCAGTACGTTAGCTGCATCAATCAACTCACTCACTTGAGTTTTACGAGCGTTGATTACACCGGTTATTTGATTTAGTCCATTTATAATTTGTGCAACTTCTTGCTGTTTCCCAGCGGTAATTGTCGATAGTTTGCTTACTAGTTGATTGAGGGCTATTGCGTCACTTTTTGAGAAGAAAGCTCCAGCAGTATTTTGGAGTTGGTATATCTCCACTGGAACTGATGTATCTCTTATAACTGCTCCGGGCTTCAAGGGGTGTGACCAGCCTCCTTGAGGAATGAGACTAACTTGCATCACCCCAAGAAGCGTCTCTACTTGGATAGCGGCATCAGTGTGCTCAGGAAGCACTGTCCCGTTGCGAATTGAAAGATCAGCTATTACGGAATTCCCGTGCAAGTAAAGGCTAGATACCGAACCTACTGCAACTCCGGCTAATACCACTGGAGTTCCTCGGTCAATACCGTTAGCAGAGGCAAACTTTGCACGAATGTGATATGAAGGCTCTAAGATAGAGCGATTCAGCTTTATGATACCTACACTAAGCGCTACGATTACGGCCACTGCAACAATGCCAACTTTTGAAGCGCTGCGAACAGAAATTTCTCTCAACCGACTCCCCCCTGCGAACTAGGCGGAAAACTGGATTGCCCGCTAGCGATTTGGTCGAAAACAGATGATAATGAAGGCGGCATGGAACCTAGTTGACTTGAATCCAAAGGATATATGGAACCTAGTTGGCCGGAACCGGGTAGACCGTTTTGAGGAGGCGATCCTAGTGGACCAGATCCAGCCGGAGGATTAGATGGTTCATAGTATGAACACGATGTTTGGTTCGCTATGCAATTATATACAGTAACTATCTCGAACCACTGTCCATACGAGCTGATCTCTTGGAATGGAGCAAGTCCTTCACCAACATTTGAAAGCCCTTGTGCTAAAGGCACATCTTGTTGTTGAATCTGGTCAAGCGCGGAACTCAGATTATCTATCGAACCGTTCAAATTGCTCTGATTGGATTTCAAGAGAGTGGCAAGCTCACCTTCAACTTGAGAGAGGTTTACCACGCTGGAATCTAGTAGAGCATTTCGGGAAGCAAGGCTTTGCGATATTTGTTGAAGGTTGTCCACCACATTGCCAAGGCTGTTGGAGCGTTGGGCAAACGCAACAAAGATCTTGGCCATATTATTAATAACGTTTCCGACCTTGCCGGATAACGAACCGAGCGAGCTAGATAACGTGGCTGCACTTGAAATCAATTGATTGATTTGCCCTCCATTTCCCCCAATCGACTCTAAGGCACTTGTAACAAATTCATCGACTTGAGAGGGATTCAGAGATTGCAAAAATGGCTCTAGAGAGTTCAAAAAAGCGCCAACATTAGCACTTTCAACGTCATGGCTGGCGACAATTGTCGAGCCTGGCTTCAGGTACTTGCCAGTTTCCCCTGGGTAAAGATATAAGAACTGCTCCCCTATGACGTTGTGCCACTGCAATCCTATCTTTGTGCTCGATCTAAAGCGTATATTACGGTTTATGCTCATAGTTACTAGGGCATAACCGTGTTGAGTAGTAATCCCGCTTACTTCCCCTACGCTTACTCCTGCTATCTTCACTGGATCAGTTGTTACAAGCCCTGACGCATCACTAAGCTGGCCATAATAGGTGGCTCTATTTGAGATAAAAGAGATATTTCCAAGCCTGGCAGCTAGGTATCCAATCAAGACAAGTGCAAACACTATAAATATAACCAGTTTGACTGATTCTCTAGCTTGTTTCTTGCTAATTCTCATAACCCTCCCAACAAGTTATTTAGAATACTTTGAATTGGTTCTTTGCTGGGGACATCAGGAGAGCCAACTATCCCATAGACGTTGCCAGCTAAATTGCTTAGCGATTGAGTAAGACCAGAAAGTTCTGGAGGAGCCGAGCCATTCGGCGTCGTACCAAGACTGGTACTAGGGCTAGAAACTTTTGCCGAAGGTACCAGCAGGTTACACCCTAACGGATTGCCTATTTGAACTAAAACT
The DNA here is from genome assembly GCA_021827485.1 of Actinomycetes bacterium. Taxonomy (GTDB): domain Bacteria; phylum Actinomycetota; class Acidimicrobiia; order Acidimicrobiales; family JAKAVM01; genus JAKAVM01. Next base: position 2,948 of record JAKAVM010000060.1, on the reverse strand, counting down.
TGATCTAGTGATGACAGAGAGCTACCTGGTGACGTGACCGAAGTCAAGATGCCACAAAGGATATTCTGCAAATCTGAAAATTCTACAAAAATTTTGAAAAATGCATAATGCGCTCCGTTGGGCAGGCTAGAGATACTTATACCTTCAATTATCTTTGTTATAAAGAGTTCAATTCCATCTATAACCTGTGCAATATTAGATTGACGAGCAAGTAATACTCTTGACACATTGGCACCTTGCGCCAAGAGAGTAACTATGTCGGGACGATAATCATATACAAGAGTTGCTAAATCTCCTGACATGCTAGAAATAGTCGTTAGAAGACGATGATAAGCACTGGCTTCTTGGTTGAAAAGCGGCAAAAGTTCGTTGGCGGAGCTAGCGATAGAGTTGATTGAAATTCCCGTGGGGGCTAACGTAGTTGCAAAGTTTGCGAAAGCTTGAAGCGTCTGTATCTGACCTGGCAAAGTTGTTGAAAAGAGAGTTGCTAGTTTATTGGTAGCTTCAATTCCAGAAGCTATTTGATGCCCTTCCCCATTAGTAGCTGAGTAAAGGTCTGATATCACACTTGAAAGCTGCGTTGAATCTATCTTTCCCAACAGAGGATCTGCCGCTTGGAAGAGTTGGCTAAGTTGATTCGATACAGTTGTGTGCCGAATACGATCGCCTGGAGATAAGATGGAACCATGCCTTCCGTGCGGCATAGTTATAATTATTCCTTCTGTGCCAAATAAATTGAGAGGCTCGATAGAAGCAGCTGAGTCTCTGGCAACTTCCACCTTGGGATTTATGTTCATTGTTATCATCGCTTTGCCCCGATAAAGACTTATTTCATCGACTCGTCCAATCTGAACACCGCGATAATCTATCTCTGAGCCCACATGAAGTCCTTCGCCAGCTCTCGTAAAGAGACCTACTAACTTATATTGGCCGGAAAGTGCACCGTCTGTTGCTTTGATAGCAACAATTACTGCCATGGAAAGAGTAAGAGATACAACTGCTCCTAGCAGCGCTCTAAACCATCGTCTTGAAAGCCAACTCATCCCACTAACCTCGCTGCAGATGAGTTCAGCCCACCAAACATAACCATAGACAACAGCAAGCTCAATAGTACTACCCCGGATACCGATAGGCGTATGGCGCGACCAGTAGCTTCGCCCACCTCACTAGGCCCCCCTGCGGCATAATAGCCATAATAACAGTGAACGACGCTGATAAATATCGCAAAAACAATTATCTTTACAAAAGAGTCCAACACGTCTATAGGAGTAAGGAAGAGTTGGAAATAGTGTTGATATACCCCCGAAGACAACGTAAAAAAGTTCGTCACAATAACTTGCGTTGCAAGATAACTTGCAAAAAGTGACGCTGCGTACAAGGGAATAATTGCGATAATAGATGCCCATATTCGAGTGGTAACTAAATACGTGAGTGAATCAACACCCATGATCTCTAATGCATCAACCTCTTCCGAAATCCTCATTGCCCCAAGCTGTGCCGTAAAATTAGCCCCAACTTGAGCAGCAAATATATCTGCCGCAACTAATGGAGTTATCTCTCTCGTATTCGCCAAAGAGGAAATGACACCTGTTAACGCTTGAGCACCAATTAGATGCAGACCGGTATAGCCTTCTAGACCTACCACAGTGCCCGTAAAGAAAGTGGTGCCAACTACTACAAGAAACATCCCTCCCCCCATAATCAGGGCTCCAGCTCCAACCGTAATATCAGAGATGAATAAACCTATTTCCTTCTTATATCTAAGCGCCTTGGGTGTTCTAGCGAAAATTTTGATAGCAAAGGCAAATAAGTCGAATATAAATAAGAAAATATCTATTATTATCTCTTTGACTTCCAGTACTTGTGCATAAGAGAACGCTCCTATTCTTCTAAGTACTTTGCGGCGGCGAGAAATGCTAGACCCCTCACTAAGTCTTGAACGGACATATAGAGGGGAGTAAGCCGTCATCTCATATCGCCTTTTGGACAACGAAGTTGAAATAAAACACCGTGAGAATAAAATTCACTGCAAAAGCGAGAACGAAAGAAATCACTACTCCCTGGTTGACGGCATCACCTACGCCAGTTGCACCACTCTTGACGTTCAAACCTTTGTAACAAGCCACCATGGCTGCCAAGAAGCCAAATACTGCGGACTTGAATAATGATATGAATAAATCTGCCAGTTGAGACAGATCGCTAAAAGTTGCAAAAAAGCTTGAAGTGCTGATGTGCAATGAGTGCTCCCCAAAATAAAGCCCGCCTAGAATGCCAGCAATTGAGACTACTCCGTCAAAGCACACTGCCAAGAGAGTCATTGCAGCAAGTCGTGGCAGCACAAGGCCCCTAAGTGGGCTGATACCCATTACTTCCATTGCTGATATTTCATCTCTTATAACTCGTGAACCGAGGTCAGCAGTAATAGCGGCGCCTCCAGCTCCAGATATAACTAAAAGTGTCGCAAGAGGAGCTTGTTCTCGAACAGTAGCAAGTACCATTACTGCTCCTAGCTGAGTTTGAGCACCGACTTGTTGCAGCAGAGAACCAATTTCCAGAGCTATAATCATCCCAAAAGGTATGGAAATTATTATGCACGCTAGCGTGCTGACTCTAACTAAGAACCATGATTGATTGACAAATTCGCCTACCGGAAAGCCGTTACGCAACCCCAGACCTATACTTTGAAAACCCATTATGAACATAGATCCGACTTCGCTAAAGAATCCTGAGGCTTTGTCCCTAAGGGATCTAAACCCTCTAAGCGCGGAAGATTTCTCTCTGTCTATTCCTATCGGCGAGGTCTGCCGAGTGTGATTGTTTGGTCTTTTGCCTTTTTCTAAGCTAACTTCCACACATTAATAACACGCTAACCGGCTAAATGTTTCGCCTAGCGAGAAAAGTGTTGTACTGTTTTTTGCTGCTTATAGGGAATAGGGTTGAGCTATAAA
>JAKAVM010000021.1 GCA_021827485.1 Actinomycetes bacterium | reverse complement strand
AGCTGACCCGTGTAGCCCACTGCAGCGCAAAAAGTCGTAGACGGGCATGAGACGCCATAAAATGCAGCAGAAGAGACGGCCATTTTTGTCCAATCAATAGCACCCCCAGTTGGATTGGTCGAGGTGTATATATTTCCTGCTGTATCTACTGCTGCGCACAAAGTTGCAGAGGGCGAAGACGACGAAATTGAACAGGAAACCCCCATAATAGGATTGATATCTAAACCTTCGATCTGCCACGATGATGCGCCGGTGGTCGAAGGAGTAGTCGAAAACAATATATTGCCATATGAGTCACTTGCGACACACAACGAACTCGACGGACAAGATATAGCCTCAATGGTAGCTGTGCCGTCAACATTGAACGGGCTGGACCACGCCGCACTAGAGCTGATCGGGTTCGATGATGACTCGTTGCTAGATACAATAAAGTTCCCGGCTGTGTCACCAGCAATACAAAGAGTCACAGACACACAGTCCACTGCGGTTATCTTGTCTGTGAAATCTATCGGATTAGTCCAAGAAATATTCATTGAGTTCCAAGTGGAAGGCGAACTAGTTGGATTAGTGGAACCTAAGATATTTCCGCTGGAGTCTGTAGCCATACATAGGGTGGTTGAATAGCATGAAACTGAATTGAGCGCCGTAGATCCATCAATATCATTTAGAGCGCTCCACCCGGAACCGTTGTAAGAAAACTCATTTCCTGCTGAATCAACTCCGACGCAAAATGAGTTCGTTGTGCAAGAAACTCCGTTGAATGCGTGACCAGAGTCAATCGGATTAGTCCAAGCGCTGGTCAAGGCCGTCCAGTTGGTGCCATTGTACCCAAAAGCATCTCCGGATCCATCTACTGCCATGCACAATGTCGTGGTCGGAGATGACGAAACAAAACAAGACACTGCATTAAATGCGTGAGCAGAGTCAATCGGATTAGTCCAAGTGCTGGTAAGAGTAGTCCAGTTGGTTCCGTTGTACCCAAAAGCATTTCCCGCACCATCTACTGCCATACAAAACGTCGTAGTAGGACATGATACCCCATTGAGCGAGTTGCCTGAGTCAATAAGTGATGCTGCCCATGCACCGCCACTATAGGAAACAGCATCTCCGTTACTATCTACCGCCATACAAAATGAGCTCGACGGACAGGAAACTGACGTCATCGTGTATCCTCCATCAACGGGGTTAGACCACGTTGCCGTAATGGTGGTCCAGTTGGTTCCGTTATACCCATAAGCTTTACCCGAGTTACCAACAGCTATACAGAAATTTGTGCCGTTACAGGAAACTGAATTCAGTTCAGCAGCTCCCGTAGCAACCGGTACCGACCAGGTCGTCCCATCGTAAGTCATGAACTTGCCCACATTGTCTACTGCCATGCAGAAGGAAGCCGATAAGCAATCAGAACCCGTTATTGAATTCGGTCCATCAATTGGATTGGTCCATCCCCTCTGTTGATCAGACCAAGTTGAACCATTATAGGTTAGTGCATTGCCAGACCCGTCTACGGTCATACACATCGTCGTAGCTTGACACGACACTGAACTAAGTGCGGGCCCAGACTCGATTGGATTGGCCCAAGTAGTAAGAGTGGTCCAGTTTGTTCCGTTATAAGCATATGCATCGGCTCCGGTATTTACTGCAACGCAAAACTCGGATGCGCCTGAAGTTAGACAGGACACCGAGACTAGAGGAACGGCACCGCTAACAAGAGCTGCCGCCGTCCAAGTAGCACCGTTATATATTAGATACTTCCCATTTGCGTCTACTGCCATGCAAAAAGTAGTAGAGATACACGACACCGAATGTAGTAGAGCACCCGCTTCCGGGGCTGGAGACGCTATAGTCCAAGTGGAACCATTGAAGGTAAAACCGTTTCCTACTGCATCAACCGCGACACAAAAGGTGGATGAAACGCAGGATACTGAAGTAAGCGTATTTGTCGAATCAATGTTATCTGTCGCCGACCAATTTGACCCGTTGAACGTAACTACATTTCCGACACTATCGGTCGCCGCACAAAACTCCGAAGTTCCTGAAGGTACGCAAGAAACTGCTTCAAGTCCGGCTTTGGTATCAATTAGATCCTTGGCCCAGGTGCCGTTACTGTAGGTAAGTTCATTGCCTAAACTATCTACTGCAACGCACAACTCTGAATATCCAGCCGGTATGCACGAAACTCCGGTTAGGGATGCGTTGTCAATCTGATCTGGGCTCGACCAAGACGTTGTCGAGCCAGGATAGGAGAAAGCACGCCCCCCCTTGTCAACTGCAACACAGTAAGCAGTAGTTAGAAAGACCGGGGTAGTACAACTCACAGAAGTGAAACCTAAGGCACTAGACTGCGCTGAATATCCACCATCGATAGTAGTTGGGGTTGTCCACGCCGCCAGAACTGCTATCGAAAAAGATTTTGTGTAAGTATTTGGAGGGGTAGAAGAATCGGTAACGGTTATATTAATAATCGACGTACCTTGAACACTTGGGGTGCCGGAGATTAGATAATTATTCCCCGAAGGAGTCGCCGTCAGCCCCGTAGGTAAAGTCCCTGATATCGACCAGGTGTATGGTTGATTACCCCCAGCGGCTTGCAACAGTACACCTTGGCCATTGAGACCATATTTTTGATTGACGACAACAGCCGGAAGACTTGTATTAGTTATTGTAAGCGTCGTAGTGGTACCGGTAAGTACTCGTCCGTCTGTGTCGCTAGCGAAACATTCTGTCCCGGTTGGACACGATAGTGAAAGTATAGGAACGGTTGATGATTCGATTGGCAAAGGTGAAGAAACTTCCAGCCAGGTTGGCAGTGGACTCTTGGAAGATGGATCGACTGACGTCCAAGCATCATTATTGGCATCAATTGCAAGACAGACTGACGTACTTGGGCACGAAATGTTGGTGAAACCGCTGAGTGGCCCTATCGAGGGCAAAACAGTCCAGTTTGATAACCCTCCTGTCGGATTTACTGAGTAAATGATATTTCCATGATTATCAACCGCCGTACACAAAAGTATAGAGGGGCACGATATAGAAGTGATTGAGTAGGTCCCGTCAACGTGAATGGCGCTCCAAGATGCCGCACCGCTTGTAGGAGAAGTTGAAATGAAAATATAGCCCTGGTCATCTGACACTGCACAGAAAGTAGTCGAGGGACAAGAGATCGAATTCAACTTATTTTGCTGAGGTGGAGTTGCGCTTGGATCATCAATTGCGCCAACCTGCCAAGTTGATTGACCGCCAGGCACATTTGGTGAAGAGATAACGTTTCCTTTATTGTCAATAGCTACACACATAGTTGCCGATGCACAGGCAATGCCGGTTAATGCAAAGTTCGAATCAATGTTACCGGCCCCCGACCAGCCGCTAAGTCCACCAGTTGGATTGGTAGAGGTAAGTACGTTGCCCAACGAATCGACCGCTGCACACATTGTCGAGCTAAAGCACGACACTGCCGTGATTGAATTTATCCCATCTATGTCAACTGGAGTACTCCAGCTAGAGGAGCTTGTCCCACTGGGAGTTGTAGAAGTTACAATGTGACCATTGGAATCGCCAGCCACACAGAGAGTAGTCGATGGACACGATATAGACTGCAAGCTATTTACCCCGTCTGCCCCGGAAGTTTCCGACCACGCAGTGCTCGAATTTGGAGTCGAACTGTTCCAAATGTTCCCGCTGGAATCGCCAGCAAAGCATTGGGTCGTGGCAGGACAGGAAAGTGATTCAATTGGAATACTGGGTCCGCCTTCAAGGGCTACCGAACTCCATGCGCCACCAGTAAGATAGGCAGCACTGTAACTGCCCGGGGGTGTTCCGCCCACCCCAAGACACAGATTTACGGACGGACAGCTGATTGTAATAGTAGTACCGCTCACTCCTGAGGCTCCCGCCGCAGTCCAGGTAGTTCCTCCGGTAGTGGTAAAGGAGTTCCCCGCCGCATTTATCGCAAAGCACTTATTGGACGGTGAGTTAGTACAGCTAACCGTGTTTGTTGCAACACCAGCCGCGATTGTTCCAGCCGCGGACCAGGGACCACCCGAGGGATAGTTAAAACCATTGCCAGCGTTGTCTACGGCTGCACATACTGAGTTGGCAGCACAAGAAACAGATTCAATGATGTTTGGAGCATCAGTCAACGTATACGTCGAAGGCCAGCCTGAAGAAGTTTCTGGGCTTGTGGAGTTGAAAACAAGTCCGGACCGTGTACCCGTTATGCACAAACTTGTCGAAGCACAAGAGACTGAAGTAAACGCATATTTTGCGGTGATATAAGCACTCGGACTTACATTTGTCCAGGACGAACCAACTGTAGGATTTGTTGAGATCCAAATGTTTCCCACCCCATCTACGGCCACGCAGAACGTTGTTGACGCGCAGCTTAGTGAAGTCAATGCATTTTCGCCGTCAACATCATATGGAACCCAACTTGAAGCTAGACCGGTCGGGTTAGTGGAAGTCAGTACGTACCCCAACCCATCAACGGCCACGCACATAGAAATGCTGGGACATGACAGTGAAGTGATACCCGATCCTGACGGGGTAGGGTTAGGATATGGATAACTGTGATCTGCATTGACCGAAGACCAATTCGTAAAGACTGTCGAAGGTGCCGTTGCGCTAGCTGGAGTCTGAGTTAGTAGGCTCAACGCCAGCCCAAGTAAAGTTACACAAAGCAACAGAGCGCCAACGACCTTCGTAAATTTGAAATTCCTCAATTTAACCTTCTTTTCGAGCTGTCCCAGCCGATATCGTACCAATATAATGCCTTCGTGGTAAGTGTCGCGCTTATCACTATAATGCCATAGCGCATAGTGTCGCGCGTATCACTATATTGCCATCGAACACAGTGTCCAGTCTGTCACAGACCTGCTATTGCAATTACAGGTGCAGCTAAGGGCTGACCACCCATTGATCCGAAGAAGTTAGCATCCCCATATGCGAATATGCCTCCATCCTCGGCCACTTCCCAATAGCCCTTTCCGTCCAAAGTTGGAACCAAACCGACAATTGGCTGGGCCAAGAACTGGCCACCCATTGATCCGAAGAACTTAGCGTCCCCAAAAGCAAACACACCGCCATCCTCAGCTACTAGCCAATACCCTTGGCCGTCCATGGTAGGTGCCATCCCTACAATTGGAGCTGCATTGGATGGTAAATTCAAGGACCCAAAGGACCCGGCGTCGCCAAAAGAGAACACTGCCCCACCGACCGACACCAGCCAGTATCCTAGGCCATCCGGGGTGGCGGCCATGGAAGCAATAGTTGGTGCAAAAGGAAAGTTCCCCCTGGAACCATAAAACTGGGCGTCCCCAAAAGCAAATATCCCACCATCTTCAGCCACCTCCCAATAACCTAGGCCGTCTGGGGTTGGGACGAGACCAATCACAGGAGCGGTTAGAGTTTTGCCACCCATGGAACCATAAAACTGGGCGTCGCCAAAAGCAAACACTCCCCCGTCTTCGGCCACCTCCCAATAACCCTGGCCGTCCGGTGTTGGCGCTGCAGAAATTACCGGTGCAGCCAAGAACTGGCCACCCATTGAGCCGAAAAACTTAGCCGCCCCAAAGGCAAATATCCCACCATCAGCACCTATCTCCCAGTATCCCTGAGTCTGAGGATTAACTCTTACCAAAAGCGTGAAATTTGCGCTGGCAACATTGGGTGTTCCGACTGTCGAATCGGTTACTTGAACCGTAAAAGATGCAGTAACTGCAATAGACGGAATGCCGGTAATCTGACCGGATGAACTAAGGGTAAGTCCGGCGGCAAGAGCACCAAGTGGCAAACTCCAGGTATATGGACCAACTCCGCCTTGAGCGCTCAAAGTTGCGCTGTAAGCTACCCCTGCAACCCCACTTGGCAGTGAAGTAGTGGTAATTACCAGGACATTTGAATTGACGACAATTGAAAGGCTGGCTGTGGCGGTCTCTGCTGGGGAGGAAGAGTCGGTAACAGTTGCGACAAAACTATAAGTTCCGCGTGAAGTGGGTTTCCCACTAATAACTCCTGCGCTTGAAAGTGATAGTCCAGGAGGCAAAGTGCCTGAGGTAACTGCCCAAGTATATGGAGCTGTACCGCCTGAAGCGCTAAGGGTCTGCGAGTAGGCAACAGTCAACTCGCCATCTGGCAGAGATGTAGTTGTAATCGCAATAGGGATTAGTGGAATATCCAGGGTCAAAGTGGCCGTCGCACTATTGGCGGGAGAGGCTGAATCTACTACCTTTACAGTAAATGAACTACTGCCGGCAGTTGTGGGAGTTCCGGATATGACCCCGGTACTAGCCGCAAGCGTAAGTCCGGCTGGCAGTGACCCGGTAGCTACTGACCAGGTATAGGGGGCTGTACCACCACTTTCTACTAAAGTCGCGCTGTACCCAACTCCAACTGAGCCATTTGGTAGAGTAGCAGTAGTTATTGTTACCGCACTCGGAGTCACAGAATTTGATGCACTAGAGGCAGGGCCTGTTCCAACTGCATTTATTGCCGCCACGGTAAAGGTATAGGCAGTCCCTGTAGTCAGTCCGCTTATGGTTGTGGTCGTAGAAGAGCCTGTTACAGATACTCCGGAACATCCTGAACAGCTTGGCGAAGCCACTACTGTGTATCCGGTAATTGGAGATCCCCCATTACTTGTTGGCGCACTCCATGAGAGATTCACATTGGGCCCATTGACGCTTGCAACCGGTGTTCCCGGGGCTGACGGTACGACAACTCCAAAGGTTGAATTGTAATATATCCCTCCTAGTGCGAGATAACATGTACTTGAAGACGCACACGAAATCTGACTTGAAGAACTTGTTGGCAACTCTGAAGAAGAAGGTGCAACAGTAGTAACCGTCCAGTTGGTTCCTGAATTGGTTGTCTCGATTACAAAACCTTGGGTGCCATCAAAGCCTAAAGCGACACAGTTGGTCGAGGTCGTGCATGCAATCGAGGTGAGATTTGATGAAGTAACTCCGCTTGGGTTAGATATTGCACTCCAAGTGGTCCCGGTGTTGGTTGTATCAATAACTGCCATAGAGGTTGTGCCAGCCCCTACTGCATAGCAAGCTGTGATTGAAGGGCACGAAATTGAATCCAAGCTCACTACTCCAGATGGAGAACTTTGAGAGGCCCAACTAAGCCCTGAAGTCGAAGTCTCTTCAATCACGGGTGAGCCTGAGTTTGTCCCTACAATAAAGCACTCCGAAGACGAAGGGCAGCTAATATCGCTAAACGACGTTGCTCCTGCTGCGGATTGTGGTGTCCATGAAGTTCCGCCATTGGTTGTAGCAATTATTGCACCCGCGCCACTATCGGAACCGGCTGCATAGCATATCAGTGAAGTCGGACACGATATGGTATTTATCGAAGTTATCCCGCTGACACTTTGCGCAGTCCAAGAGGATCCGAAATTAGCAGTAGCATAAATAGCAGCTCCACTGGTAGTTTGCGTTCCTATAAAGCAGTTGGTGGTCGTAGGACATGCAATAGCGCCAGTTGAGGCAATACCTGAAGTAAGGGGTTGCCCCGTCCAAGAAGTTCCGCCATTAGTTGTAGCTATATCACCCCAGTAGCTCCCGCTTGCGATGCAATCTGATGCACTCGGACATGAGATTGAACTAGCACTCGGCGCAAGACCAGTCGCAGATTGTGCCCAAGTAGAACCACCACTAGAGGTACTTTGAACGAGTGGGCCTTGGGCGTTATCTGCTCCTACCAAGATACAGTTTGTTCCCGAATAGCAGGTAACAGAATCTATGTTTCCAGTGGTGTTTGAACTTTGTGCTGCCCAGCTAGAGCCTCCATTAGAGGTTGCAACTATCTGGCCTTTTGAGCCAACTGCCCAACAGTCATTTGCCCCGAAACAGCCCAATCCGCTCAGCCCTACTCCAAGACTTGTAGAGACCGATGATTCAGTCCAAGTTACATCTGGCGAAGTTGTTGTAACAATATATGTATTGGGGCTCGAATAGTAGTTAGGTCCAGTTGCAAAACAAGCTGTGGTAGAAATGCAACCTACCGAGGTGAGATTAGATGATCCGGATGGGCTTGCGGAAACTGTAGACACTAGCTGCCAACTAGTCCCACCGTTCCAATATAGAACACTGGGAGGGGTGCCACTGATCTGCTGATCTCCGACTGCGATACACTCTGTCGCACCTGGACATGTAATTGCATTTAGTTCACCTGTGCCAAAGGCAAGATTCAGGTCACTCCAACTTGTACCCGCGTTGGTCGTCTCCAAGAGTGCTCCCTGGCCGTTGATAAATCCGCCTACGATAAAGCAAGTAGTTGAACTTATACAAGAGACCGCATTTAGATTAGACAAGAAGCTAGGCAGTCCTGAGGAAGGGCTCCATGATGATCCACCGTTGGAAGTCGATAGCAGTACCGCTGTTGTAGTTCCTGTTGTCGAGTTGAAATTGTCTCCGGTGGCAAAACAGAGAGTTGAACTAGCACAACCAATGCCGCTTAGAGAACTTGCCCACCCCAGCGAGATAGATTCGTCCGACCAGTTGGCACCTGCGTTAGTGGTACCAGCTATGAAGCCTGACGGTGACTGCGAGTCTGGATTGAGCTGACCAACGCTATAGCACTGGCCTGAACTGCCATAACAGTAAACATTTGACAGACTCTCAGTTGAAGAAAGCTGAGACCACGTTGGACTCAGACTTGGCGCTGGCGCGCTTGGGGTGAGAGATGGGGACGTTCCAGCCGTTCCCGGCCCTGCAATATTGTTTGCGCTAACGCTGAAAGTGTAGGGAGTTCCATTGGTCAGCCCGGTCACTGTCGTCGATAGTGCTGAGCCAGACAGTGTTCCCAACCCCGAACACGTTGCACATGCAGGAGATACACTTACTGTGTAAGAAGTAGGGGCTGATCCAACCGACGGAGGTGTCCACCACACAGTTGCCGATCCGTTGCCAGCCAATCCGGACACGGCCGGAGCACCCAGCACAACATACCAGTTGGTCAGCTCGAAGATGCCCAAAGTTCCGCTGACCAGGCAAAGTGTCGTGCTGGCACAGGTCACCGAGGTAAGTCCTTGAGAGACATTTGATATCTGCTGGCTATACCAGTTTGTACCGCTATTTACAGTTGCTAGAGCTATATTGTTCTGCGACATAACTACGCATGCGATTGCACTTGCGCAACTTATCGACGTGACGTTATCCGGAGCGGAACTCGGCGCAACATTCGACCAAGCCGTCCCAGAGTTAGTCGTCAAGTCAATTACTCCAACGCCTCCACTTGTATTGCCCGCAACATAACAGGTTGTGCTAGCCGGACATGAAATAGAATCAACGCTAGCCATTGAGCCGGGAAGCGATCCGGAAACCGCGCTCCAACTTGAGCCAGTTGTCGTATTGAGAACCTCCGGTCCGCTTGTACTGTCGGCTGTTGCAAAGCAAGTTGTAGTTGCCGTACATGAGATTGAAGTTACATCCGTCACTCCACTCGGCACCCCAGTAGCGCTGGACCAGGGTCCACCAAAGGACGTTGCATAGAAAATAACTCCAGCACCGCCGCTGACTCCACCTGCAAAGCAATCAGTACTGCCATCACATGCAACTGTTTGTAGGTTATTAGCTGATGGTGCGCTTTGAGAGCACCAGACGGTGGTACCACCACAGCCAGACGTATTAGAGTAAATTACCCCTTGCTCGGAACCTGTTGCCAACGAGTACCCAACCGCTGTGCACTCAGCTGTAGATAGACAACCAATTGACGAGAGCCAGTATGGGGGAGAGCCTACACCCCCCGTCTCGACTGACTGAGCTGACCAAGTGCTCCCGCTGTCTGTGGATGCTTGCACCCCAAAACCACTTCCTACTCCAAAACAGTCTGACGATGACGGACACGCACTATCGACAACTGACGGAGTAAACTCCCCTGTCGATCCACCGTCAGATGGACTCCAGATCAAACCAGAATCTGCCGTGGAAACAGATCCGGGTCCCGAATTAGAGGAGTTTCCAGAACCACCAACGGCCAGGCAGTATCCACTTGACGGACATGAAACACCCGAAAGAGAACTCGATGGTCCTTGAGTGCCAGCGCTCCAACTCGAACCACTGGTCGTAAATGCAGTTACTCCATCACCAATTGTACTTCCACCCGACGCCTGAACATATCCTGCCAGCCCACACTCAGTAGTGCTAGGTGTACAACTTATTGAAGTCAATACATCACTTGAAGGCGGCTCAGTAGCCGCCACAACCCAACTCGCCCCGCTCGAACTAGTACTTTCCACCTGGGCCGAACCGGAATCTTCTCCTGCAATCCAGCAAGAACTCGTACTAGCACACGATATCGACGCAATTGAGGTAATAGATGCGGGCTGGCTCGAAGTGGCACTCCAACTACTTCCTCCACTATTAGTCAAGACTTCAGGACTTGAGCTAGTTGGTCCGGCAACATAGCAAGTTAAAGTAATACAAGAGATCGCACTAATTGCGGTCAGGCTAGGAACGGACTGAGTAGTAAACACTGGACTGCCACCAGAGAATGTAACACTTAGCACAACCTGGCCTGAATTAGAAGTGGCACCAATCCAACACTGTGGAGTTGAATTACAATCTATCGCCTCAGGAGTGTCTGCGTTGGGCAGCCCAGTTGCAGCGAGGCCTGAACCGCCAGGGAAGATAAACTCAGGACTGGCCGGTCCCGCTCCTTGCGAGACCGCATAGGTTTGGTTGGTCGATACATAGGAAACCCCAACAACAGACCCAACACTCGTCGGAAGCCCAACAGATGCCCAACCGCCTCCAAAGTTAGCGGTATTCTCAATTACGCCCACTACCCCGTTTCCTGTGAGTTCGCTACCCCCAGCCCAACAGTCGGAACTAGATGCACATGAAACACTTGTAAAGCTTTGGTATCCCTGGCTCAGAGACCACTGCGCTGGCGGACTAGTTGCGCCAGCTATTGGGGCAGACCCTGCTTGTATGCCAATTTGAGCAATGAGCGCACCAACAACCAGCAACAATGCGCACGTTGTATTGGATAAACGTCTAATCACCATTGACCCACGCGCTGCTTCTCACTATTTCATCCAAGCCGTCAATCAAGCTTGTGTCCGTAATTGAAATCCCTACCTGTCCATAGGCGTCATGCATTGTCATTTGAGCTAATACTAGCTGATAGTTGAGCCCGGTGGCATGGCAATTGAAATCTGTTCCGCAGTAGGCTTTGCTCTCTTGCGAGCAGCCTCGGGAAGCAACTTGACAATTGCCTCCATTAACTGTTGGGTTGCCAGAACCACATCGTTATCCAAAGTATCGACATCTATTGGCTGTCCAACTTTGATAAAGACGTGTGGGGGATTAATCACATTGGATACTTTGGGGATTCTGGCTGAACGAGGCCATACCTTCTCTGTTCCCCATATCCCCACTGGGACAATCTTGGCGCCCGTCTCGCGAGCTAAGCGAACTGCTCCGGTCTTTCCGTACAATACCGGATCGAAGAATTTCTCACCCCGTGGAATTGTGCCTTGCGGGAAAATACCTATCGCCTCACCTGAGCGCAGTCCGCGAATTGCTTCATTGAGAGGTTTGTCAGAGTCAGCTCCTCGGTCGACCCGAATTGCTCCCATTGATCTAGCCATCGGTCCGATAATAGGCGCATCAATCATCTCTTTCTTAGCCAGAAATCTAATTGGACGACCAATCTTCGATGCGACAATTCCTACAGCCGCAACGTCAAAATAGCTTCGATGATTACAAGCAATAATTACGGGCCCGCTTGCCCTCGCTCGCTCAGCTCCAGTTACCTCAAATCGCGCAAAAGGAATCATCGAGGGTCTTATTAGTCTTCGCGCCACTTCAAAAGGCTCGATTCCGACAAACTTAGGAACCCCTGGAGGAACATCAAGAAAAAGTGTTGGCCACCGACGCGCTATTGCTAGCGCTCTGAGTCTATTGTCAGGATTGACGCAATAGGGATATCCAACTGCCGATAGCAAAGGGGTATCGTAGATAGAATCAGAGTAAGCAAAACTATCTTTGAGAGATATTGAATTATCTCGGGCCCACTGTTTTACCTGAGCTAACTTCCATCCAGACCACACAAACCTCCCGTCAAGTCTCCCGGTAAAATAACCATCCCTTACGTCGTAACGGGTTGCAATTACATCGTCAAATCCTGCGAGTCGTGCAAAGGGCGCAACAAGGTGCCAAGGAGTTGTAGTGGCAAGGACAAGGGGGCGCAATTCACTCTTGTGCTCAGCAATTAGAGCTGGGGCAAACGGCGCGATCAGTTCAATGAGATCATGTGACGCGATCTCTCCGGCCTTATTGGCAAGCTCAACGGACCACCCCTTAGAAGCAAATGCCGCAAGCCTCGCAACGGCCATGTGAGCCATAGACTCGCCGAATACGTTATATACTCGCAAAAAGATACTTTCGCCAGGAAGACCCTTCTCCGATACAAGACCGACCTTAGCAAGACTATTTCTAATAACGGGGGTACTAGCACCTCTTAGAAGGGTCCGATCAAGATCAAAAAAGACAGCTCCAGCCACATTCAATAGCCTACAGTGAAATGATTTAGATGTGCTCTTAGCAAGGATTGAAATGAAAGAAGGGGTCGGCGGGGGGGGTGCCGACCCCTTCTAAGACGCCCATCAGGTATTAGGAGGGGGGATCCTGCTCCCTGCGGGTCTGTTCTAATACTATATCACCTAAATAGAGCGATTTTGCAAGATACGCAAGAAGTTTCATGAAGATAAATCCCTAATAGTTCCATAACATTTTCTTCATCATCTCATTACTTTTTCAGACGAAGCTCTTAGTAGGAATCACCTCAACCCAAGGAGAATATAATGAAAAGCAGAATAAAGTCAGTATTACTGGCAGGAACAGTGATCGTCGCGCTACTGATAGGAGTTGCCTTGGTCGCAGAGCCAGTTTTTGCAGCAACCCCCCGCACGGGACCAAGTCATCACTCTACGTCGTCTAGCGCACCCGGCGCAGCAAGTGGCACAGTGAACGGCAGCGCAAAGTGCGGAGCACCAAATGGTGGCAGAAAAGGTTCAATAACACCTCCTCAAAGGCTTGCCAATATTGAGGCCAGGATTACCTGCGCCGCCAACAAAGAACTTGGATTCGTTGCCAAAGGCACTGCAGTTGAACCCCGGATACAGGCAATTTTGACCAAAGTTTCCCAAAAGGGGATAGATGTTACAAGTGCCAGCCAGACCTTTGCCGACTTTGAGTCCCAGCTAACGTCTGCTAAAGGTGCAGCTCAAAGCGCACTAAGTGCTGTAAGTGGAATAACTGCCACTACGCCAAAAGCGGCAAAACCAACCTTACTCCAGGCAGTTAGCGACCTGAAAACAGGCCGGACCGACCTTCTAAATGCTCGCAAGGACATCCAAACCCTTCGCCAGGATTGGAAATCTCTTAGAAAGTCGGCGACGTCAACGTCCACAACTCCCCCGGCAAGCTCAGGTTCACAGCCAGCCTAAACCGAGCCCTGAGCGTCTGGGAACGCTAAGTTAGAAAAAGTTCAACCCGAGGACCGGCCTTAGCCGGTCCTCGGTCTTTTTGCAAAATCCTTGAATATGACTTAGATCTGTGGAGAGAATATAGTTCAGATAACCTAATTCTCGGCCCCTCCCCACAGATGAAACTTTTTTCTCGAATCTTCCCGCTCACAATCGTTGTTACAACTTTGTTTATTGGGCAACCAATTTTTTCGGCCCAGGCACTGATGTCTCAACCATCAAAGCCTCCTGCCACGAGTTCCGAAATTGCAAGCCCTAACATTTCAAGTTCTGCCAACCCAAGCCCTGTAGCAGCAAGCTCTGTCAAAACTAGCTCTGCCATAGCAAGTTCGGGTTACATTATGACAACGGCAAAAGGAGCAGTACTTAGTTACGGAAATGTTCCGCTTTTTGGATCCCTTGGGACGGCAAATCTCGATGCGCCAATCGTAGCAATCGCTGCTACCAATGACGGCCAGGGCTACTGGTTGGCTGGTGCCGACGGTGGAGTCTTTACCTTTGGTGATGCGCCGTTTTATGGCTCGATGCACGGCCAGCTCCTAACTGCGCCAATTACTGGAGTAGCAGGGACTCCCGACACCAAGGGGTACTGGCTAGTTGCGGCCGACGGTGGGATCTTCTCTTTTGGGGATGCTGGTTTTTACGGATCAATGGGCGGTATAAAGTTAGACAAGCCGGTTCAAGCGCTAGTCCCAACCTTCGATGGAAAAGGTTACTGGGAAGTTGCATCAGATGGTGGCATCTTTTCTTTCGGTGATGCCCCGTTCTATGGATCCATGGGGACCAAACCGCTAAACGCCCCCATCGTTGGGCTTGCCCCGAGCCAGAATGGACAAGGTTACTGGGAAGTGGCAACCGATGGAGGGATTTTTGCTTTTGGAAATGCACAGTTTTACGGTTCAATGGGCGGCCAACCGCTGGTCTCTTCTATAGTCGGAATTGCTTCAACCTTGGACGGACAGGGTTATTGGATGGCCGGTGCCGACGGTGGAATCTTCAATTATGGAGATGCGCCATTTCGAGGCTCTAACGGACAGGCCGATGACCTGTTTTATCCTGTGGTCTCTTTCGCTTATGCACCCGGGTCAGGATCAGGCATTGACAATGGTCAGAGTGAAGGACTAGATCGTTATGTATCGGGTTCAGAAGGATATGATATATCTTGGCCTCAGTGCCCCTCCAACTTTCCCCCCCATGGTACGGTAGACGTCGTTGGAATCAATGATGGACATGGTATGAGCATCAATCCATGCTTTTTGAGCGAGGCCCAGTGGGCTGGAGTGAACTTGAGCATCTATATGAACGCTGATTTTTTTGCTCCTCAAAGCTCGCCTCCGGCTAGTGCTATGAGTGGACCTGCTGGAAACTGCTCTCAGTCAGATCTCAACTGCCAAGGCTATAACTATGGTTGGGCATCGGCTCAATACTCTGTTGCTGGAGCACAAAAAGTAGGAATCTTCTCAAATCTGTGGTGGTTGGATGTCGAGCAGGGCAACTCTTGGTCCAACTCCACATCAGCCAACTCGCAAGCCATTCAAGGGATGATTGACTATTTGCACTCTCAGTCAATTGTGGTCGGAATATATTCAACGGCCTATCAATGGGGGAACATCACAGGAGGGTTCCAGCCAACCGTACCCAACTGGTATGCAAGTGGATCTTCGGGCGATCCTCCATTTGATTGCAACCAAGGCTTCACGGGCGGGCCAACGTGGTTAGTGCAGGCTGCGTGGACTGGGTCTAATTCGAACTTTGACGCTGATTACGCGTGCTGAACGGGGGTGTTAAACTCAAATATGGTCAATAATATATCTCGCTTGAATAAGTTCACCAAGATTGGCGTTGCTTTAATCGGATCTATAGGGCTCTTGGCAGCCTGCTCTTCTACTAAGCATTTAGCATCAACAAAATCTCCTAAACCGACTTTGATAACTTCAAAGTCGCTACCCAAGTCCGGCTCGTCCTCGACTTCATCTACCATAAACACTACTGGCTCTAGTTTCCCATCAATCGTCTCACAAGCATTGGCTACTTTGTCTAAGCTAAATATATCGCTTTATGCGCCAAAGAAAGTACCACTGCCAAGTGCCGATGCTAAATTGTTTCTTGGAGCAACTCTTAGTTCAACCCCAACTTCATATGTGTTAAATTTCTCGATGACCCCTACTCAGCTTCCCTTCAATGCACAACCACTATCCAGTCCCCCATATCTGCCCGGTGATCCAAACTATCTTGGTTCTTTTAGTGTTTCTAAAATTTCCCCCTCTAGTGCCGTAACCTCTCAAATCCAAACCTTGGCCAACGATCTTGATTCCACCTGTAGATCTCAACTAACGCCAAGCGCAATCACCTCATCGGTTGCGGGACAATCTTGCGCTAATGGCACAGGAACCACAATTTTGTGGAGCGAAGGCAACTGGCGCCTCGGCGTTATTGCATCCAACTCGCTAGGTCCTGCCGATGTTGGTTTGGCCAATGAGATAGCCACCTATCTCAATTCCAATTTCTTGCCACCACCCAATGGGCTTGGTGTGATCAAAGCAAGTGCTCAAGGTGGAACCAATGCCCTAAATCCCTCTTCGACCATACCGATTACTCCAGCGACATCAGTAGAGATTACCTACGTTCTAAATGGAGAGCTATTTCAGATCAATGATGCGCTTGATGCCCTAGGAGGGCTCGAAATGGCAGTATCAACGGCTCCGTTCTAAGCTCTGATAAGAAGATCTACTTGGGTCACCGCGGCCCGCCCCGGTCGGCGGGCACTGGATTGCTGAAAGGCAAATTGATTATGAATATAAACCTATTTTCTCGTCTCAAGCTATTTAGTGTGATATTGGTGAGTTTACTTGTATTTACCTCATGCTCGCAGACACACAGGACACACTCGTTGCATAAGTCTGGTTCCTCGACTTCTTCATCATTAGTTCACTCTCCAAGATCCGGAACTGCCAATGTAGCTTATGCTGGCTCGTTGCTTGCCTTGAACGAGAAAACCCTTGGACCGGCTTTTACAACAAATACCGGATATCGCTTTCAGGGACAGGGTAACGGTTCTTATGCACTTGCAAATTTGATTCGAACAAATCAAATCCAGCCCAACGTCTTTGAATCGATTGGATCGGCCCCTATCCAAGAATTAGGGCCGCGCTTTACAAAATCATATGTTACCTTCGCCACGAGCCCGCTTGTCATTGCATATAATCCAAATGGCACATTTGGCCCTGAGCTGACTCAAATTGCTCGTGGCAAACTTCCAATTCAGAAGTTATTTGAGACAATGGCGATTCGGAACTTTCATTTAGGTAGGACTGATCCCTTGGTTGACCCCCAGGGCCAGGCATTTTTGCTTATGCTTGAACTGGCAGTTCGCCACTTAGGTATAAGCCAATCTGAGGTAAATCTAATTATCGGCGGTTCTTATGAGAATCAGTCACAGCTTTATACCGAAACCTCACTTGACTCCTATTTGCAGTCTGGTCAACTAGATTGTGCAAGTGCCTTTCTCTCTCAAGCCGTACAACTCCACCTTCACTATATTTCACTTCCTAACTCCATCAATCAGGGAGACCAAGCTGACTCGAAGTATTACTCTCAGGTTTCCATTCAACTTACCAACGGAAAAACAATTCACGGTTCAACTCTCAGCGTCGACGCGACAACTTTGAACCAACCAACAGAATCGCTGAACGATAAAAGTGCGGCAGCGAGCTTTCTCCGCTTTCTAACTTCGCGAAGGGGATTACGTTATTTCCGAAAGGCAGGTTTCCAAACAATGCGCCCGGTAGTCCACCGCTTGCCAACAAGGTAGTATTACCCTGCTGGGTCGTGCTAGCGTGAATGGGGTCGTGCTAGCCTCACTGGAGTCGTGCTAGCGTGAATGGGGTCGTGCTAGCCTCACTGGAGTCGTGCTAGCGTGAATGGGGTCGTGTCCCGTAACTCTCGATATGTATCGCTCACCCTCTATGCAATCGCGTGGGTAGTCGTTGTCGCTCCTTTGGCGGCCCTTATTTTTCATACTTCTCCTCGCGCTATTTCCAGGGCCATTCGGCAACCAAATGGGTTTAGCCCGATCGAAGTTTCCCTACTTGCAAGTCTAATAGCGTTAGCACTAATAGTGTCGTTAGGCACACCTCTTGCATACGGTTTAGCGCGCCATAAAGTCCCCTTTAGTGGCATAATTAGGTTTACCCTTCAGGTGTCTGTGTTATTGCCTCCACTGGTTGTTGGGCTGCTTTTAGTCTATCTTCTAGGTCCCTATAGCTTTCTGGGTCACCTCATAAGTCAAATTCATCTTTCTGCAACTAACACTTTTCTTGCGGTGGTAATTGCTGAACTATATGAGTCAATTCCTTACTACTTACTCGGTGCCGAAGCTGGGTTTCGGTCAGTTGATCCCTCCCTGGAGCAAGCTGCCGGACTTCTTGGCGACTCACCACGTCAGGTCCTTTACCGAATAACTATTCCACTTGCATCTCCGCAACTAGCTAGCTCTCTTGCTTTTGCGTGGGCACGCTCTCTCGGGGCATTTGGCGCTGTTATTGTAGTTGCTTACAACCCTCATAATTTGCCAATGCAAATATATCTATCTTTACAAGATCAAGGATTGGCTCAGTCATTTGCATATGCGATGTTATTCATTCTGGTTGCGCTTCCAGTTCCACTCATTGCTTATAGTTGGTCTGCACGCCGTCTTAAATTTCTTGGCGATTTCGATTCCAGAGGTGGTACACAACTTGGAACCGACTGGGGATTCAGAAGGATTCTTTGGTAGAGCATGAGTCTCTTAGTCGATATAGAGGTAGTTAGACGGGACTTTACGGTTCAGTGCAATTTTGAGGTATTCGCTGGAAAGCCTCTAGCTATATTTGGCCCTTCAGGCAGCGGTAAATCCACAATCTTGCAGTCTATTGCTGGTATTCAGTCAATACAACGTGGATCGATATTTTGTGGAGCTCGGTGTCTTAGCTATGTTGAAACGGATCCTAAAGGAAGAAGGATGTTAGAACCTAATTCATCTACGAGGCTGGTAATAGATCCACTAAAGAATTCCTTCAATCCAACTTCCGTCGCTTTACACCAGCGCAAGGTGGGATTTGTTCGCCAGCCCTTAGATATCTTTCCGCATCTTAGTGTCGAGCAAAATGTGGGGTATGCACGCAGGGAGAACTATGCGCCTCGGGCGGGCCTTGCGCCTCGGGCGGGCCTTGCGCCTCGGGCGGGCCTTAGAACTCCCGCAAATCACATCTCAATCCACGAGGCTCTTGACTTGGTCGGTTTGTCTGGATGTGCAAAGTTGGCTCCTCGAACTTTGTCGCAGGGTCAGTTGGAACGTCTGGTTATAGCTAGGATTCTATGCTTTGATTTTGACATTTTACTATTGGATGAGCCTTTCAAAGCTTTAGATTTCGATTCGCGAAGAGAACTCTATGAATTACTCCTAGACAAGTCCAAAAATGTTCCGGTTATCTTAGTTACTCACCAGCTAGAAGAGGCCCAGAATTTCGGCAACCAAATTGCAATACTCCAAGATGGCTCGATTCTCCAAGTTGGCTCGCCCGATGAAGTCATTCACAAACCGGCCACTTTAGCTACTGCCCACCTGTTGAGATATAAGTCGTTTGTTGCCCCCGGCCTGGGAGTTATTTGCGCCCACCCAGAGTTGGTCATCCCCACCAGACCTTCCTTCGATTGTTATTCAATTATAGGAACAGTTAGAAATTCCAAGCCATGTGGGACTAAGTATGAGATTACCATTGATCCTGGCGAGTTATGGGAGTGTAGAAGTACCGGAGAAGATAGGAAATTGGCAAGCTTGTCCTCGCGAAACTCTCCCGCTTCTCGATCAAGTCTACCTGATCTCTACTTTTTTGCTAATTCTCCCATGGCTTGTGGCGAAAGTGTAACTGTCTATCTAGAAAATACTCTTATCTTCCAGACTTAAACACAAATTTTCTAATTCCGAGTGCAGGCCACACCTGCAACTATCTGCGAGATTTGAACACAAATTTTGCTACGAGTACGACGACTGCTACCAAGATTGCTACTTTCGCAACAAGAAATATAAACGATGCAAGAGTAGCTAAAACCTTGAACAAAACCAACGCCACTACTGCTACTCCAACAACCGCCACCGCCTTATGCTTTAGGGTCATCGGTGATTTGGGTCTCTGCTGCTCTATCTCTCTCATTGCTTCTATCTCTTTTCGCTTTTTCCGATTGGCGTTTTCTTCGTACTGGCTTATCTAATTCGAGTTTAGCCCAAGTTTCGGTCTGAGATTGTTCAACTAAGATACTTTAGGTGAACAAAATAACATTTATTGGACTTGGGCTTATGGGCAGCCAGATGGCCTCACGACTTGCCCAGGCTGGCTATCAATTAACCGTATGGAATCGAACTGCCTCCAAATCAGAGGCGTTCAAAGCACTCGGAGCATCGATAGCACCTAGTCTCTCCGATAGCGTAGACGACGCTGATTTGATTATTACTATGCTTTCGGACCCAGATGCCCTTGATTCTGTCTTATTTGGCCCTAGCGGCATCGCAAACCATATCCCCAAGAAAACCATCTATATTGATATGTCGACAACAGGTCCACTCTATTGGGATAAAGTGTGCATGGAGTTGGTCAGCTTGGGATTACCCAAAGCCAATATTGTTGATGGGCCGGTACTGGGAAGTGTGCCACAAGCTCAAAGCGGTACTTTAGATATCTTTGTCGGGGGTGATCCGGAAACCTTTGAACGTATTCAGGAAGTGTTCAAGATACTTGGCAATGCAACCTACGTTGGGATGCACTCAAGTGCAGCAAGTCTCAAACTTGTAATCAATTCTTGTTTGGTATCATTGCAGTGCATATTTGGCGAAGCACTTTGCCTTGGTGACTTATTCAATCTAGAAACGAAAACCGTACTAGATGCACTTGAGAAATCTTCACTTGAGCCGATAGTTCGCAAAAAGCGTGCAAATATCGAGTCACAAGACTTTACCGCAAGATTTACCGTTGGCAATGCCCTCAAAGATTGTGAACTAATAGCTGAGGCGAGCACAGTTAATGGTATTGACCTCAAAGTGATTCAGGCTGCCAAAGAGTATTTCTACAACGCATCCCAAGGTGAGTTGGTAAATCAAGATTATTCGGCAGTTACCAAGGAGATCAGAAGTCAAGCTACACCCTCAAAAATACCCGAGGGAACTGGGGCTTAGAACAGATAGACGATTCATTGCCCAGCAACAATCAGGTGGAATAGACTAGCTTGTTACTCACGCAAGCATCTCATGCTTGTTTATCACGCTCAGGAGTGCTTACAATTTCAACAATCGAAAGAACAAAAAGAATGAATAGCGTCGCAGATGCTAGGAAGATTGCCAAGAAAGTCCTTCCTCGCGTAGTCTTCGACTATATAGATGGTGGTGCAGAAGACGAAGTTACTATGTCGCAAAACGAGTTAGCATTTCGCGAAATTGCTCTGCGCCCTCAGATGGCGGTCAAAATGAGCGAGCCAATCCTCGCTACTTCAATTCTAGGTAATCAGATTTCTTTTCCGGTAATCCTTGCACCATGTGGTTTGATCCAGATCATGAGTCCAAACGGCGCATTGGCCTCTGTCAGAGCAGCAAATAGGTGCAATACGATATCAACACTTAGTACGGTTGCCGGAATTACACCCGACCAACTCTCGGATGAGCCTGGACCAAGGTGGTTCCAGCTTTATGCCCCAAATCGAGAGATAGCACAAGTCTTGATAGAACAAGCCAAAGCCGCTGGTTTCAGCGGACTAATGGTTACGGTTGACACTCCAGCCCTCGGGAAACGAGAACGTGATTTGCGAAACGGCGTACCATCTCCGCTGCGCCTGGATACACGCTCAGCAATTTCCCTCGGCTCTCAAGTCCTCTTGCGACCAAATTGGACTCTTAGAATGGTCAGAGCTGGTATCAAGTTTAAAATGGGTACTGGAGATAAGAATCCTATATCCATGCAAGCCTCACCATTCACCTGGGAAGACATTTCCTGGATTAGAAGTCAATGGAAAGAAAGTCTGCTGGTAAAAGGTATCCTATCTGACACCGATGCAAAACAAGCAGTTCAAGCTGGTGCTGACGCTATAGTTGTTTCAAATCATGGAGGACGTCAACTTGAAGGTGCGCCTGCAAGCCTGCGAGTCCTTCCACAGATAGTCAGATCCGTTGAGGGAAATGTCGAAGTCTTGCTGGACAGTGGAATTCGACGTGGAGCCGATGTAGTGAAAGCTCTTTGCTTGGGTGCTAAAGCTGTTCTAATCGGACGACCTTATCTTTATGGATTGAGTGCTGGTGGTGAACAAGGTGTTGAGCGCATCCTCGAAGTTCTCAAAAGTGAGATGACGCGAACAATGATTCTTATGGGCTGCCCAAGCATAGATCAACTCAATGAGAGCTGGATCCAGCGTCAAATTTAGTTCTTCGCCGACTTTCCTAGCGCTTGAATTTTAGCGATTAGTTCATTCATGGCATTTGTAGCTGGACCAGAGTCGGTTGCAGCTTGGCTGAGATAGAGCGCACTTTGACCGGTTAGTCCCGCCAAGCAATCATTTGCAGTCTTTGTAAAGTAAAAGTCCATAGTAGTTACATATCCTTTTAGTTTGATCGGTGTCGCTACACCCAACCTGGAGAGTTGCTTGACTTGCTGACTCAGCTCCAAGCAGCCGTCGAGTAAGGTTGCCTGCCCCTTATGTCCTTGGGTGTAAGCAACTTCAATTATCTCGTTCTGAAGAACTTGTCGGTCATCATAAATTGACCCTATATCATTTGCAGCTAAATCCACCCACCTCGTCACGGCCTCGTTCGGATATACTGCCAACTTAAAATTCCGCGCAAGAGTCTCGCCAGGTGTAAGAAACGGTTGGGGCTTACGCACCACCATGGCAACTGTTGGCGCAACAAATATTATTGACGTAAGCACGAAAACGGCTAGACAAGCAATTATCTTGCCTCTTGTACTGGCTAGAAATCCTCCCACCTCCACATTGGCCGCCTCGTTGTCGAGGGATGGTTCCAACTTCCCAGTCGCTGTAGATAGGTTCGATTCAGTGGTCTTTGAAACATTCAGATTCGATTCCATGCTCGGCTTTGCGGTCAATACTTGATTCGATCTAGCGCGTTCCCATGGGTTGAGCGAAACAGGCATCTCAACTTTTTGCGAACTATTGCTAAGCTCGGCTTCGGAAGTTACAGCACCCTTGGTGCTATTGCCAAGTTCGGCTTCGGAAGTTTCCCCAGGGTCATTAGTGTTTGAACGCACCTCGGGTGGAACTCCTTGGGGATGACGATTCTCCGGATACCAATTGCCGTCTTGGGCATACCAGAACCACTCGCCTTCGGGAGACTCCCACCACAACTCGTTAGCCACTAGTAAATCGCTCTCCTGCGACAAGGAAGGCTTGGACCTGTAACAATATCAATTGAAACTTTCACCAATACCGTTACCAGTGTAGACATTACCGATTGGAAGCGACATCGCTAGTTGAAACCGACAGTCCCCTCGGGGATTCAAATGGAAGTTTCACCCTTGCGTTCGGCCTGAATCCTCCAGGCTGTCTTCACGTGCCACCACATCAAAAAATCGGATGCACCGGCCGCGCACAAAAATGCAAAAAAGCTCTGTACCCCGATTGAACGTCCGCCGACTCCAGTAACTCTTGGAGCAACTATCATAACAATGGAGTAGAGAAATCCAACTGCTGAAATTGCAAAAATTACAACAGCAACCAAGGCTACTGAAAATAGATAACCACTGAGCACCGAACCAGCCGAACTCGCTCTGATCATAGCATTGGAGTAAAACCCTCTGGCAATCTTAGATTGCACCAAGACTATCGAAAGCGCTACTAGTAAGACTATGGCCCAAAAGATTAAATTATTTGCCGCAATCTCCCGTGGAGTCCTACTTCTCAGTGCTGGCGAACCAAGGAGTTGACCCATAATACCACACCGGGCACCATTTGTTCCCGATGAAATAAGTGACTGAATGCTCAGACCCGATGAACTAGCACCATTCAAACAGCTTGAACCATGCGCTCGTATAACTTCACCAATTGAATTTACAAAGTTGTAAAGTGCATCAACTACGACAAACGAAAAGCTAAATATCGTAACTAACAAAAATACTGCATAAGAGTGAGTACTTGCTGATTCGATTTTTTGTGCCCGAAGTGGCAATAAGACAATACCGACCAGCGCAACGAGCCCGGCAAAAGAAGCAAGTCCAATAAGCTCAAGGACATTTACAACCATTGATACCTGCTCTCAAATATAGGCTGCTCGAACTTCGATTCTTTCACATGGCAATACTATCAGGCTAAACATTGGAATTAGCATCAAGGTTTTCTTATCTTTAGGTGATTGTCAAACCCACTTGGAGCTATAATGAGCAAACATATGCCTCGTAACCAAGGCTCACATTCACCAGACAGCCTAAACACGGACTATTACCGTATTCTCGGAGTTTCAATCAACGCTGATATTTCCCAAATTCGTGCCGAGTATTTAGCAAAAGCACGTCTTTACCATCCAGATTCGTTAGTTGGTCAGTCAAAAGAACAGCTTGAGCAAGCTGGAATACATATGGCCCAGCTTAATAAAGCCTGGGAGGTCCTCTCGGATCCAGTTACTAGACAGAGATACGACCTGCTTGTTAGGGCTAATTCGTATAAGCCTGATTTAGCAGGTAACGCTGCCAACAAAGTGGGCAGGTTTCTTGGAAAACTCTATTCCGAGTACGCTAAAGGCCGTAAGAACTAAACCGTTCATACACCACTCATTGGGACTCAGCTTGCTAAGTGCTACTTACTCAGCTAGGGTCACGGAAAGGCGAGGCGATTTCGTTCAAGCTAGACCTATCGTTACAACAAAGTCTCAAAGCACGAATGAACGAAATTGAAAATGAGGAGTAGTTTAATGAAAAAAGTCGCATTGGCCTTAGCTTGTGTCTTAGGACTTAATCTCGGAATGCTTGTCTTGGGCAATCCAATTGCATTGGCGGCAACTTCGATGCCTGCTCCTGCTTGGGGTGCTCCGATCCAGATCGTGCCAACCGGGACATACAATAATATAGTCGAGGGAGTTTCGTGCCCGACTCTTGCGTTCTGCATGGCGGTTGACGCATCGGGGAACGCGTATTCCTACAACGGCACCTCATGGTCTAAGCCAACTCAGGTGGATTCAAACATCAACGGTAATGGAAACACCTTTACAGGAATATCATGTCCTTCTACGACGTTCTGTGCGGCGATTGACTCTGCTGGTTACTCGGTCACATACAATGGAACTTCTTGGAGCGCACCACAACTACTTACTGGTACCGGAACAATAAACAGTGGAACTGGAGAGGTTTCGTTAATGTCGATTTCCTGCCCGACAGCAACCTTCTGCGTGGCACTCGATCACAACGGCAATGCGATTGTCTCGACGAATGGTACGAGCTGGCAAGCCCCGCTCGACATTGACGGAAGCTATATTTTGACCGGGGTGTCCTGTACAAGCACCACTTTCTGTATGGCGGTCGATGGGCAAGGCAATGTACTTAGCTACAACGGTTCGACATGGAGTACGCCTCAAAATGTCGATCCCTTTACCTCCAGTGACATTGGGGATTTGAACGCGATCTCTTGTACATCATCAACCTTTTGTATGGCCGTAGATAGATCTGGATATGCGCTCTCTTACAATGGCTCGGCCTGGAGTGCTCCGGTACTTATAGTTCCAGATAATTCGATAATTGCCAGTGTAACTTGCTCGGGTACGACGTTGTGCGTAGCTGGGATAGATGCTCCTACTGCGTCATCGTATGTCGGAGACGTCGTAATGTTCGCCCCGCCATATGCCTATGCGGCGGCTACATGGGGCTCACCGACTCACATTGATTCCACCAGCCAGAGTTCAGGAGATATTGGGGATGCGTCGTGCACCACCACTACTTTCTGCGTTGCTGGTGACGGTAACGGCAATGTATTTGTCTACGCTAGCGCAGTTTCCCCACTAACCTCCGCAACATGTCCGCTTGCTGGCAACGGTACCGTTGGAGTCGCGTTCTCGGCAGGCGCGTGTACAGCTACTGGAGGTACAACGCCATATACTTGGTCGGTCACAGGTCCTTCACTTCCCGATGGCTTGATCATCAACACTGGAACCGGCGCGATTACGGGAACGCCAACCCCGGTATCAGTAGGCGTTTATAATTTCAGCATTGAGGTCACTGATTCGTCCCAACCGGTCCAAACCAAACTCGTTCCGGATTCGATAACCATTACAGCTCCTGCTGGTCTGTTATCAATTCAAAACGATACGCCGCCAGCCGGTACAGTAGGGGTAGGCTATACATACACACTTACCGCCTCCGGTGGTAAGGCGCCATATACCTTTTCGGAATTGGCAGGCTCGCTTCCTGCAGGCCTGACAATGGACTCCGCAACTGGCGTGATAAGTGGAACCCCAACCACAACAGGAAATTCTACTTTCACGGTGAAGGTGACGGATTCTTCGTCGCCGGTTGAGACGGTAACAGCAGGGATATCCATCATAATTTCTAGCGCACCTTCGGGCCCCGGCTACTGGATGCTTGACAAAGGTGGTGACGTATTCCACTTTGGCTCTGCAGCCGACTTTGGCTCGGCCAGCAACTTTGGTACCCCTGCTGCTGCAATGGTAGCCACTCCTGGCGGCGGAGGCTACTGGGTGGTTTCAACAACAGGTGTTGTAGATGCTTTTGGAAATGCCGGTACCTACACACTTTCGGGTACGGCTACTAGCTCAGTTGTTGCGATAGCTGCAACAATTGACGGAAAAGGCTACTGGGTTGCAACTGCATCTGGTCAGGTTCTAACTGCTGGCGATGCAAAGAGCTTTGGGTCACCTGCAACGACCCCCGGATTGACTCTAGCCAAAGGAATAGTCTCAATGACTGTTACCTCTGATGGCCAAGGTTACTGGCTTCTGGGTGGCGACGGAGGAGTTTTCTCCTATGGCGATGCATCCTTCCTTGGGTCTTCAGGGCAGATAATTACTTCTAAGCCTGCTGGGGGAGCGAACTCTTTTGTGCCAAATAAGCCCATCAATGGGATGGTGGCTACGGCAGGCGGACAAGGATATTGGATGGTTGCGTCAGACGGCGGTGTATTCGCGTTTGGAAATGCTGGCTTCCTCGGCTCAGCAGGCCAAATAAGCCCAGCACAGGCCGCCGGAGGCAGCAATGCGTTTATCCCTACTAATCCAATTGTTGGAATGGTCCCAACTCAAGATGGTAAAGGATACTGGATGGTTGCAACGGATGGCGGCGTGTTCGCATTCGGAGATGCTGGTTTTGTTGGGTCGTGCCCAACGCAAGGAAGCATCTGCAATGGTGATCCGAATCCAATCGTAGGATTTTCACCTGCCTAGAAGAATGCTTACAAACTATCGAGTAATAATAAATAAGTTAATGAAATAATGAGTAAGAAGGAGTTGTGTGCGAAATTGTGTGCAAAAGGCTTTGGTATTCTATGATACCTTCACTTTGCATATATATAATCGTACCTCAAAAGTCCAAGCTAGGAAACTAGCGAGTAGTTGTCGATATCAAACTTACGGGTCTCCAATTTGAACTGCCACGTAAAACGAGGCCATAAAGTCGTGTTACGACCAGACTCGTCCAAATACCAACTATTACATCCCCCTGAAGTCCAGACGGTCCCTTTCAACATTTCCTGTACTTGATAGTTCCATTTTGACTCAGCGTCTAAATTGACTTCAATAACATAGCCTGGGGTGCAAGTCGAGAACTCTTGTGGAGCGGAACCGGTTGAGCAATTCTTCAAAGTACCTTTCAGTAAGTCCAATGCTTGAGCAACATATTCTATCTGACATTCGATCATGAAGACCTGACTGTTATGCCCTAAGCCAGTATTAGGACCAACCAGCAAGAAGAGATTGGGGAATCCAGGTACACAGGTCCCCTTGTAGGCGTGCATTCCTTCCTTCCAATATTCTCTCAAGCTAACACCATCTCGACCTACGATAGAATCACTAATTGGCAAGTCCGTTACATGAAAACCAGTTCCAAATATTATTGCGTCAACTTCGAACTCTTCTCCTTTACGAGTAATAATTGTGTTGTCCGTCAGTTCTGATATCGAATCGGTGACAACTTCAACATTTTCATTTTCTAGTGATGGATAATAGTCATTTGAGATCAAGATTCTCTTACACCCCAACGTGTACGAAGGTGTCAATTTATCCCGTAGAACAGGGTTTCTTACCTGTGTTCGCAGGTGGCGAAGGGCTATCTTCTCCCCTAACTTCATTATCCGTAGATCAAAAACAAATCCAAAAACATAAAGTTCTCTGGCCCAATATATGAGACTTCTTACGAGACGCTGTGCAATTGGGAAATCTTTGAACAGGTGTCTTTCAAAAAAGGTGATTCTGCGATCGTGTCGGGGCATGATCCAAGGAGGAGTCCGTTGGAAAAGATGTAATTGTCGTACCTGAGGTTGAATCTGCGGGACAAATTGAATTGCCGATGCACCAGTGCCTATTACTGCAACCCTCTTGTCGGTAAGGTTGTATTCATGATCCCAATTGGCGGAGTGAAAGATCTTTCCTTGGTAACGCTCTATCCCGGCAATGTCTGGGATAGAAGGTTCCGATAATGCTCCGGTGGCTAGAATCAAGTATTTCGCAAGGAAAATCGACTTAGTCGTAGTGAGTTCCCAACACTTGTCGTCGGGCAACCATTGAGCAAACTCTAATTTATTTTCAAAAAGTATTTTCTCTAGCAACCCACCCTCTCGCACACAATCCACTAAGTACTGCTGTATTTCACTTTGAGGCGAAAATGACCTCGACCATTTCGGGTTTAGCCTGCCTGAAAATGAGTATAAGTGAGACGGAACATCGCAAGCAGCACCAGGATAAGTGTTATCTCGCCAAGTGCCACCTGGTTGGTTTGAGCGTTCCAATATAACAAAGTCGCCTTCACCGTTATCAATTAGTTTGATTCCCATCCCAATGCCAGCAAACCCACTGCCGACAATCGCAATCTTAACCCTTTGAACTCTTTGCTCTTCGCGATATTTCTGGATCATACTACATCCCCCAAGTTACCTAGCTGGATCATCCCAGATGCCTTCAAGTCTCCAGAGCAACTTTGAAAATGGTCCGACTAAGCCAAGATCAACTAATAACTTCCTAGTCCTCGACACGGAACCCTTGAGCATCAGCTTATATTTTTCAGTTTTTAGCGTATTGCGATAAGTTCTTTTGTCCATATCAAAAAAGTTTCTCAGATCCGATGCCGGATCGATCATGATCCGAGCCATGGTTCCGAGAACCAACGGTGACACGATAGATAGAATTCCTTTACGCAATTTCGACGCCGATTGAGCGTTTGCCTCGATAAAATGTCTTGCAAAAGATAGGTGCCGTGCTTCTTCTGTAACATGGATGCGCATTATCCTCTCGAGCAGAGGATGTTCTATCCCCGCTTGCAGAAGACTTTTTTGCAGGAAATCCGCAGGCTCTTCACCTCCTAGCACAAAAACAAAAAATAAGAGACGATCATGCTTTGCAATTGCCTCAATAGTTAGCTCTCCAAAAAACCTAAAGCGCCTTGCCATTCCGCGTACAGGCAACCCAGAACGATTTACGTACTCCTGGAACATTAGCGTGTGCTGAGACTCCTCAATGACCTCATGATGCACATATCGAAAAGTATCCGAGCCGTTTTCTTCCCGAAAAGCTAATGCCAAAAGTCCTCTCTGTAAGAGATTTTCAAAATGCCATCCTGTTTTCATACATGATGCATACCGATAAAGACCAAACTTAGATTGCATAGGACTAGTCAGGGATTGATACCACGACGACTGGGCGAACGGATCGACAGAAGTTTCGACAAGGCGCGAATCGTTGCTATCTAATACAAATTCAGGGTCGTCCCAGGAGATATCTTTGTAAGCATCGAAGTGATTTTCGACCGAGAGTTTGTTCAACCGACTCAGCATTCTTGGATATGAAACGCCCACTTTCCGCACCTCTTTCATAAACCGCAGCCCGACTGCGAAGTTATTGACCTGTAGTCAATAGTACACTGTTATTGACCTTTAGTCAATAAATAATTTTATAACACTCATTTATCGCTTATACTGTCCTCATGTCTGCCAACTTGGCCAGTACCATTGCTTTGGCTAAACCACATCCAAAAACAACCAAGCGTATGGGCGCGATTGACCGGCTTGCTCAACTTACACAAGTAGGAGTGGCCTTAGCTGGAGAGATACCTTTGCTTGAAATAACCGCAGAGCATGTCGCTAACCACGCGGGAGTTTCGAAGGCACTCGTATTCCACTATTTTCCCAGCCAGAGAGTACTTCAAGCAGCGATACTAAGGGCAGCTGTTCTTGACATGGTTGAAACGCTCGACCCTTACCCCGACCTCCCAATTGATGTACGACTTGCCAGGGGAATCGATGCATTTATCACGTTTATAGAAAAACAGCCCATGAGCTACTTAGCCCTGGCTAGAGGGACTGGATCAATTCCAAAGCTCCAAGAGATTTTTGAAGAAACTAGATCAATGGTTATGAAGGTTATAAGTGATGCGCTTGGAGTTGAAACAATGCCTCCGGCACTGGTCTTAGCGGTACGTGGCTGGATTGCAATGGTTGAAGAAACCATTCTTTACTGGTTGGACGCTGATCGGCCAATTGAACGCAAGGCCTTAGTCACATACCTTCAAAGTGCTGCGCTAAAGTTACTGCCAGAGGCAATGCAACTCGCTACTAAGAAACAGGACGGATGATTCACTTGAGTTCTTCCAACAAAAATGCAATATCCCCCACGCGAGCAAATGATTTCCCGGGATGGTATCAAGAAGTCGTCAAATCAGCAGAGTTAGCCGAGATGGCCCATGTGAGAGGTTGTATGGTTATAAAACCATGGGGATACGGTCTGTGGGAACGCATAAGAGACTTACTTGACGTCGAAATAAAGTCAAGAGGTCACGAAAACGCCTACTTCCCCATGTTTATCCCTCTTTCTTATATACAACAAGAAGCCCAACACGTTGAAGGATTTGCAAAAGAGATGGCCGTTGTAACACACCATCGGCTAGAGCAACGAGATGGTGCCCTTGTCCCGGGTGGAAAACTCGATGAACCTATCGTAGTGCGACCTACATCAGAAGCTATTATTGGAGCTTCAATGTCCCAATGGATACAGTCGTATCGAGACCTACCACTCTTACTCAATCAGTGGGCAAATGTAGTTCGATGGGAGATGAGACCAAGAGTATTCCTGCGAACATCTGAATTTCTCTGGCAAGAGGGGCACACTGCACATGCAAGCTCACAAGAGGCCATGGAAGAAACAATGGAGATGTTCCGAGTATACGAGACTTTTGCAAGAGACAAGCTTGCGATCCCTGTAATATCGGGCGAAAAATCTCAGACGGAAAGGTTCCCAGGGGCTGATCGGTCTTTCTCGATTGAGGCCATGATGCAGGATGGCAAGGCCCTGCAGGCAGGTACTTCACACTATCTGGGACAAAATTTCGCAAAGTCTGCATCAATCAAGTTCCTCGATAGTCAAGGTGAACTAAAGTTTGCCTTTACAACCTCCTGGGGCGTTTCAACTCGACTGATCGGAGCCCTAATCATGGCTCACGGTGACGACGATGGAATTCGATTACCGCCGACAATTGCCCCTAGCCAGATCGTTATCGTTCCTATCTCTCGAGAAGAGACAACCCAGGCGGCGGTGTTGGATTACGCAAAGCATATCAAGCAGCTACTGGAGCAAGCCGTCTTTTCTGACGAGGCGCTTCGTGTCCGACTCGATGATCGCCCAATTAAGAGTGTCGATAAGAAGTGGCAATGGATCAAGAAAGGAGTACCAATCGTCATCGAGGTTGGTATGCGTGATATAGAGTCCAACTCCGTCTCTGTCAGATCACGACTTTCTATCGGCGAGACCGATAATGTTGGAATAGATGCACTTGCACCTATGATTGAAAATGAACTTGTACGTATTCAGAGCACTCTCTTCAAAGATGCCCGTGATTTTCTCGACGATCATATACTTTGTGACAACCTGAGCTTTGAGAGCGCTTCAAGCTATCTGGCCAGCGGCAAAGGATTCTTGCTTGCTAAGTGGTGCGGGAGTTCCGTCTGCGAAGTCGGATTTCGAGACCAAGGTGCAACGCTTAGATGTTTGCCAAGCTCCCTAGAAGCCACAGGTAGCACTTGCGTAGTTTGCAGTTCGCCTGCGTCACAAGATGCAATTTTTGCACAGTCTTATTAGCTGTAGATTAGCGATGTCTTGCTTGATACGCCGCGCTCTCGTCTCCAACGATATTAACTAAATTGCCGTAAGCAATGTTGACCGAAATCGAGCCGCAAGCCGACGACTTTAGTCGTAGGTCAAGGATCGCCCATCGATGTCGTACCCCTTTGGTAAACTTTACTCAGATGTCCCATCGCTATCGCCTCTATCCAACCGATATTCAAAGCCAAGGCTTATCTGGTCATTGTAGTCATGCTAGATATGTCTGGAACTTAGCTCTTGAACAGGCCAATCTCTACCGCCCTGAGTGGGGACCCACGCCGACTCCAGCTATGCGCCAAAGACAGCTGGCCGAAGCTCGCAAAGAGACTTGGCTAGGCCAAGGAAGTTCATCAGTTTTTGACCTCCTCCCAACGACTAAAGTCGTGGGATTCCTTCGGTGGCGACAACTTACGCTGCCTCCACTTCAGAAGTTCTCGCTGCCACTTTAGGTGGACTTAGACGAGCAACATCGGTTGTTTCTCCGATGCCATGCCCCAGGCCCTGGGGTATG
>JAKAVM010000002.1 GCA_021827485.1 Actinomycetes bacterium | reverse complement strand
TTCGTCAACTATAACTAAACCAAGAGAAGAGAACTTAACATCCTCAGATAGAAGTGAGTGGGTACCAACAACACAGTCAATCCTTCCAATTTTCAAATGGTCAAGAATTTTATTTCGTTCTGATAGTTTAGTAGAACTAGTCAATAACTCGATTCGATAGGGCCTCTCGCCCGTCAAGGTTTGACTATCGGGCATGGATAGTTCGCCTACTAGATTCCTGATTGCACTGAAATGTTGCTCTGCTAAAATCTCAGTTGGCACGAGTAAAGCCCCTTGGTGGCCTCCCTCGGCAGCTACAAGCATAGAGCATAGGGCAACTAGGGTTTTCCCAGAGCCGACATCGCCCTGCACAAGTCGATGCATAGGAATTGGACGAGCCATATCAGCTCTTATCTCATTTATAGCTCTCAACTGAGCATTAGTTAGATCAAAACTGAGTGTTTCGATGAGCTTGTCTACCAGCCTGCCGGAACTCGGGTTGCTAGCCTCTGGTGCGTGGGCGATACCTAAGACGTTCTTTTCGAGGAAATCTTTACGCTCCATTAGACACAACTGCAAACGAAGCATCTCGTCAAATATCAATCTCCTCTTTGCCAAGTAGCACGAGTCCATACTCTCTGGAATATGAATATTTTTTATTGCGAAATTACGATCTACTAACTTATTGCGCTTCAACATCGTAGTTGGCATGGGATCAGATACCTCTCCTGTTCTCCTCAGAATCTCTCTGATCCAGGTTTCAATATCCCACGTCGATATACCAGCTTTATCTGACTGCGGGTATATGGCCACAACTCTGCCGGTTCGCCTCGATCCTGGTTTACCAATAATATCAACAATTGGGTTTGAGAGAGTCAACCAACTTTTGTATCGAACTGGCTTACCTGCCACAAATACTTCACAGTCTGGCTGAAGTTGCTTTGCCCTCCAGGGCTGATTAAAAAAGCTGCACCTTATAGTACCGCTTTCATCAGCTAATTCAACTTTGACCAATGTTCGACGATTTCGCAATCTCTGAAGCTCAACTGAGGTTACTCTAGCAAAGATAGTTGTCTCGTGTCCTTCGACTAATTCGTCGATAGTAGTTGATTTACTCCTATCCCGATAAGTACGTGGGTAAAAAGAGATTAGATCGTAGACATTGTCTATTCCCATCTCTCGCAAAGCGGTAGCTGATTTCTTGCCAATGCCATTGACCTCTTCAAGGTTACGAAAGGCAAGTCTAATTAGCCTTGTATCCCTTTCGACTTGACCTTGCGCGGAGGCATCAACCAATGCGACGGTATCAACCAATTCCAAAAAGATACGGGTATAAAGGTTGGCCTCCGTGATGTATCTCAATCTCGGCGTCAGGGCGATTATCGGAAAGCCAAACTGTTATGTGGCGAGTATCTGCTGTCGAGGATCCATCGCCTTCGATAATGGTGACGACCTCTGCACTTTCATCGACCAAAAGATCGAGGAGGCTACAGCTTGCTAAAGCAAGTTCATCTCTTACAACCCTAATTCCCTTCGAATCCAGACCTATCCACTGGCCAGCCAGCACCTTACCAATTTCGGTATCCGCATCTCGCACGGCTCTAGTGACCTCACCAAAGATTGCACTATCTAATATCTCTTCCATAGCTTTAAAATTTGTTTGGACACTAGCGTCAGGATCATAAATCATTAGAGCCTCGAAAGCTTGCGGAATACTTCTAGTTGGGAGAACTACTACTTCCTTGCTCGAAAGTTGTGATGCCTGATTGGCTACCGGAACAATATTAGAGTTATTGGGCAAAACTAATACTTGACTCGCTGGTACTTTTTCAATTGCATCCAAAACATCTTGAGTAGATGGATTCATCGACTGTCCGCCATTGATAATTGCATGAACCCCAAGCGAGCTAAATATCCTCCTAATGCCGTCTCCATTAGCAACACAAACAACGGCGGTCAATGGCCCTTTATCACCGACTTTAGTGCCCTCTTGAAAACTATGCGTCTCATATGACACGCTGGCTCCTTCACGAACCCAGCGCTCCTCCTCGATTTCTTCAATTTTGCCAACTTGATCAATTAGATCGGTAACTCTAATCTGTCTCGGACGACCTACATCCAATGCAGCCTCAATAGCACCACCAACGTCATCAGTGTGTATGTGACAGTTCCAAAGGCCATCTCCCCCAACTACTACAATGGAGTCTCCAAGTGAGCCCCATAACTCTTTGAAACCACCAATTAGCTCATCTGAAGCTTCGAGCATATACATAACTTCATAGCGAAGATCGGCAATGTTGTCGGCAGAAGAACAGTCATCATGAAATGTTGGGGGCGTACTAATGTCAATTGGTCCAGCCATCTGCGATGCGGCGTCGTTCATCTGCGCAGACTTAGGGACCGGAACACCACTTACAACATTTGCAAGTGCATGCAAAAATAAAACGTAACCTGAACCACCCGCATCCACTACTCCTGCTTTTGCTAGTACTGGCAATAGCTTGGGAGTATTCTCTAGGGCAATTTTGGCCTGGCTAAGTGCTGAATTTACAACAGCTTCCAAGTCGCCACCAGACTCTGACGACTGCTTCGCCCCTTCACCTGCACCGTTGGCAACGGTAAGGATTGTGCCTTCGACCGGTCGCAACACTGCTTCATAGGCACTTTCGCTAGCTCGCACTAGAGCCTGGGCTATCTGTTCCGGGCCTATTTCGTAAGATGTGCGAATTGTATCGGTAAAACCTCGCAGAAGCTGTGAAAGTATTACCCCAGAATTGCCCCGTGCACCCATTAGGGATCCTTGGCTAATCGCTTTACAAACCGATTCCATCTCCAAGCCTAGATCTTGTTCTCTCAGTTCATCTAGGCGAGATACCACCGATGAGAGAGTTAGACTCATGTTGGTACCCGTATCACCGTCAGGGACCGGATAGACATTAAGCCGATTAAGCGCCTCTTTGTTGTCAGCTAATGCATGGGAGAATACCGTCATAACTTCGCAAAGATTTTCAGCGATTAGCGTGTTCTTGCCCACTTGAAGGGATAATACAACCTCAAAGGCTAGACCAGCAGTAATTTCGCGAAGAAAAACCTCTGGCCCAGGCCACTTATCGCTGGGTGAGCCTAGCGCAGTTGTTGGAATTGCAGTAAATTACCTCTCTGGCCCGGGCCCCTTATAGGTGAACAAGTTCACCTAGCGCATTGGAAAATGCAGGTCAATACCTGCTAAATTCTCTCGACATGTCTTCTGTTTGTGAATTGTGTGGGAAAAAGCCGTCTTTTGGGATGAATGTCAGCCACTCCCATAGGCGCACAAAGCGGCGTTGGAATCCAAATATCCAGAGTGTTCGGGCAATTGTCGGAAAGACTACCAAGAAGATCAACGTCTGCACCTCTTGTCTCAAAGCTGGCAAGGTCAACAAAGCTAACCACCCGCTCAAAGCCTCCTAGTACGGCCTCCTAGTACGGCCTCCTAGTTTCGCATTCGCTTAGAAGCTATGTTGCCAACCGACGCTTTCGACTACTGTGCCATCCCTAAAGAATCCTCCTTTGGCTGATTTGCACCTTCCTACCAAATAAACCTCAAGTCCTTTCTTTGCAAAGTTTGCCTCAACTAATCTTCTATTCGGGGCTGTGAAGATTAGCTCGTAATCGTCTCCCCCACCGAGACAGTCTTGGATAACTGCTCCTTTACAAATTGGTAGTTCATCAATCTCAAACCCCACCTGTGATGCGTTGGCGATCCGATGCATATCAATTGCAAATCCATCGGATATATCTATCATCGCCGTCGCCCCACTTAGTCGCGCGACTTTGCCATGCTCAATCCTGGCCAATGGCCTCAAGAAACGCTCAACTATAATCGGGCATTCAGATTCTTTTTCCTGCGGCTTGGTTGCCGATTCAAATTTTATCGCAGCAGACTTGTTTAGCTTATCATTTAGATAGCGCAGTCCTGCTGCGGCACCCCCAAGGGTCCCAGTTACAAAAATATAGTCATCATGAGAGGCTCCGGATCGGAGTACGGGCCTAGGCGGATCAACTAGTCCATAGTGCTCCAAATCCAAACTGTTAAGGTGCGACGTTCCAATCACGGTAATTGTAATTATCGTCAAAGGTGCCACTGGGTTAGCCTCGGATAAATCTCCGCCAACAACCGGTACGCCATAGAGATCGCTTGCCTTTTTGATGCCGGAATATAAACTAACAATGTCGACTCCTCGCGGCGCGACGAGGCCAACAAGCATATATAGAGGAACTCCTCCCATTGCAGCTATATCACTTATAGCTGTCGTCGAAGCTTTGAAACCAATATCGCAAAGAGTTGCAATAGTAATATCAAAGTGGACACCTTGGACAAATTGGTCACAAGTTATTAGGGTTTGGCCGCTCTCGTAACCAACTAGCGCGCAGTCATCCCCGATCCAAACTTCCCCAGTTGGTGCAACTTGCCCAAGAATCAACTCAATCTCTTTGATCAGATCCATTTCGCTTACCACACCAAAACAATACCGTACTGGCAAAGTATTTTACCTGGTTATCATATTGTTTACGATTGGTAACTTGGGAGCTATCCCTAATTAGTCCTACGATAGACATATGCCTGACTCCCAAGTTCACATTCCTGTAACCGGATTGAATAACCCCCCAACATCTAACCAAAAACTCATCTCTTGGGTTGAAGAAATCGCCCAATTGACCCAACCGGACCAAGTACATTGGTGCGATGGCTCGGCCGAAGAGTATGACCAACTTTGCAACCTGTTGGTTGAGTCAGGAACCTTTACAAAACTTTCCGATGCAAAAAGGCCCAATAGCTACTGGGCTTGCTCTGACCCTGGGGACGTGGCTCGGGTTGAAG
Organism: Actinomycetes bacterium; assembly: GCA_021827485.1. Classification (GTDB taxonomy): domain Bacteria; phylum Actinomycetota; class Acidimicrobiia; order Acidimicrobiales; family JAKAVM01; genus JAKAVM01. The sequence continues at coordinate 28,091 of JAKAVM010000002.1, read as the reverse complement.
ATAGAACTTTCATCTGCTCGAAAACACCCGAAGATGCCGGGCCAACCAACAATTGGTTTGACCCGGACGAGATGCGGGCAAAACTGACGGGGCTTTTTGCTGGATCGATGAGAGGACGAACGATGTATGTGGTTCCCTTCTCGATGGGTCCGCTAGGTTCTCCAATTGCACATATCGGAGTTGAAATAACTGACTCCGCTTATGTTGCAGTGTCAATGCGCATAATGACCAGAATGGGCAAAGGTGCTCTTGAAGTCTTAGGTGAGGGGAATTTTGTACCTTGCCTTCACTCGGTAGGCGCACCTCTCGCACCAGGAGAGAAAGACGTACCTTGGCCTTGTGACTCTGAGAACAAATATATCGTACACTTCCCTGGAACCAGGGAGATCTGGTCCTATGGTTCCGGGTATGGAGGCAATGCGCTACTCGGTAAGAAGTGCTTTGCGCTACGCATAGCTTCAGTAATGGCCCGAGATGAGAATTGGCTCGCTGAGCATATGTTGATTCTCAAACTTACTAGTCCCGAGGGTGATACGAAGTACGTAAGTGCCGCGTTTCCTTCCGCTTGTGGTAAGACTAATCTGGCAATGCTGATCCCAACACTACCGGGTTGGAAAGTCGAAACAGTCGGCGACGATATCTGTTGGATGAAATTTGGAAGTGATGGACGTCTCTATGCGATTAACCCAGAGGCAGGTTTTTTTGGCGTAGCACCTGGGACAAATATGAAAACAAATCCAAATGCAATTTTGACCCTTGCGGCTAATACCATCTTTACCAACACTGCCCTTACTAGCGATGGTGACGTTTGGTGGGAAGACCTAACGCCAGAGCCCCCATTAGGACTAACTGACTGGACAGGTCAACCTTACGACCCTTCTAGCGGCAAAGTGGCAGCTCATCCTAACTCAAGATTCACAGTTCCAGCCTCCCAGGATCCTGCAATAGCTTCAGAGTGGGAAGATCAAGCAGGAGTACCTATATCAGCGATACTTTTTGGAGGTCGTCGCTCAAGCGTTGTGCCCTTGGTGACCGAGGCATTCTCTTGGCAACACGGAGTTTTCCTTGGGTCGATTATGGCCTCGGAAACTACTGCCGCAGCAACCGGCCAAGTAGGTAAGTTGAGAAGGGATCCTTTTGCAATGCTTCCTTTTTGCGGGTATAACATGGCAGACTATTTTGGGCACTGGCTTGACATCGGTACAATGTCAGAACCATCGAAACTACCTAAGATGTTTTACGTCAACTGGTTCCGCAAAGATGAAAATGGGCGTTGGCTCTGGCCAGGTTACGGAGAGAATAGTCGAATCCTAGAGTGGATCTTTAAACGATGCAACGGAGAAGGCGAAGCTCAAGAAACTGCAATTGGACTTGTTCCGAGTGTATCGAGTATTGCTAGAGATGGTCTCAATGTATCGGAACAAGATATGGAGTTACTACTTAGAGTCGATGACAATGATTGGAGGGCAGAAGTTCCTCTTATCCATGAACACTACTCACGCTTTGGAGATCGTCTTCCCGAAGTATTGCTTGACGAACTCAGTGGACTTGAAAAACGTCTGGCAGACAAGGTCTAGCTTCAATTATGGTTGCTGCCTACATTCTGATCCAAACACAAGTTGGCAAAGCAAAGAGAGTTGCAGGAGAAGTTAGCTCAATAGGTGGTGTAGTATCAGCCGAAGACGTGACTGGACCCTATGATGTTATAGTCCGGGCCGAGTCACAATCAATGGACGAGTTAGGTAAGTTGGTAGTATCCAAGATTCAAGCAATTGAAGGGATAACCAGGACACTCACCTGCCCTGTTGTGAATCTCTAATCCCTAACGCCTGTTCTAAGTGCGACGAGCGCTTGGCCTGACGCATTGCGCTTACTCGAAAAACAAAATCCGCTGGGGTTATAATCAGTGTTCCGCGCCACGGTGACATGTCGAGTAAGTGCTTATCGGTCAAGATAATCAAGAATGATCCGCTGGCCAATGCAAGCTCAAGAATTCTATTATCCTCGTAATCAACCAAGCAGTCGGAAAGGGATACACAATACTTAGCGAGAATATAGCCGATTTTGCGCGAATCTCGGCTGATCACATATCTGCTGCTTGTCATCATTCAGGCATACTTTTCGCTCTTTCTTCCCGTTTCACACGACGACCAGGTGGAATCAGCAAGCTCCTAAGTGCAATCTGCAGTGTTGGCAACAAATGTCTCGATGACCGAAATCGAGCCGCAAGCCGACGACTTTAGTTGTTGGGAGGAGGTCAACGCATCGTATACCTCAGTAACCCCGACCCCGTATGAATTCATGCTTGCTAAAACCTGACTAATTTGATAGGATTTATCGTGAATAATACTTCTAGCGGCTAAGGAGACCCAATGACCGCAATTGAGATTTCCAAAGGTAAAGAGAAATTTTTTTCCTTTCCTGAGACCGTAAATGAGATTGCAGCACGTACCGTTGCGCTCTTTGTAGTGCTTCTGAGTCTGACTACAATTTTGCTTGACCAAAAGTACCTGCTCATCTTGCTTGCCTATGGCTTTTGGGCAAGAGTTCTGTCAGGCCCAAAGATAAGTCCGGCAGGATTGATTGCAACCCGAGTTGTAGCGCCAAAGCTGGCAGATAAAGCTAGGGTTGTTTCTGGTTCACCGAAACGCTTTGCTCAGGCAATCGGCACCCTCTTCTCGACAACTGCTCTTATTCTTTGGGTTGTCTTAGGACTTAAAGTAGCAGCAATGGTTGTATTGGTCGGACTTATTGGGGCTGCAAGTCTCGAAGCTTTTTTCGGCCTGTGCATTGGGTGCAAAATCTATGGCTTTTTGGCCAATAAAGGTGTGATATCTGATGCCAACTGCCCAGAGTGCGCTGATCTGGGCTCTAGGTTGTCCTAAACCCGCAAGACGATCTAGCATTTCAAGTAATCTGCTTGCTCGCCGTATGAGCTTAGAGTAAATCCTAAGCAGTATAAGACGAGCAATTATTAAAATTGGAATTACATCACAGGAGGCATTGTGGGATCACTTGAGGGCAAAGTAGCTATCGTAACCGGAGCTGGTGGGGGTATTGGGCGTGAAGAAGCGCTCCTCCTAGCATCTGAAGGCGCAAAGGTTGTAGTCAATGATATAGGCGGCTCTCTACAAGGCCAAGGATCGGATGCAACACCAGCACAGAAAGTCGTAGACGAAATAAAGGCCAACGGAGGCGAAGCAATCGCTAACTATGACGATATATCAAGCTGGACCGGAGGAGAAAAGATCGTCAAGCAAGCTGTTGACACTTATGGCCAACTTAATATTCTTGTAAATAACGCAGGCATACTTCGGGACAAGATGAGCTTCAATATGGAAGAGTCCGACTGGGATGACGTTATGCGGGTTCACTTGAAGGGGCATTTTAGCGCTACCCACTTCGCTTCAATCTATTGGAGAGAACAAGCCAAAGCAGGTAATCAGCTATCAGGACGTATCATCAACACTTCGTCCGAAGCAGGACTCTACGGCAACGCCGGACAAGCAAACTATTCAGCAGCCAAAGCTGGAATTGCCGCCCTTACTTGGGTTATGGCCCGAGAGCTTGAGCGATATGGCGTTACCGCAAATGCGATTGCTCCAAGGGCTCGCACCAGGATGACTGAGTCAACTTTCGGAGATCTATCGGCCAAAGATGGTTTTGATGTCTGGGCACCTGGCAATGTTGCCCCTATCGTGGCTTGGTTGGCCACAGACGAATCTGCTTCGATCAATGGACAAATTTTTGTAGTGTTTGGCGGGACGGTTCAGCTGATTGCACCGTTTAGTGCAGTTGGAACTATCAAGAAAGATGATCGCTGGTCGATAAAAGAACTCCATGACAACAAAGATGCGCTTTTTGGCTCTAGGTCCAGCGGGACTCCGCCGTTTCCCGTCGCATTTTGACGCGAAGGTTCACCAAAAATGGGGTTCGGGGCGGGAAGCCCCTTAGATTTATCCGTGGGGAGGATTCAAATCATCCAGAACTTATGGGTTTGGCTTGAAACCGGTTGCGTACTGAAAAAATTTATTGGTACTCGACACTGAGATTGCCATGCCTTGATCGGAAAATAACTTTTCTAGAACATTTGAAGTGTAGTAGTTCTTTATGATCCTGTAGTTTCCGCCTTGTGCTGTGTCACGCAGTTCATAACGATCAATTTGACTGGATTCATCTTGCACCATTGAGGCCACTTCCATGGGAGCTTTATCGTCAATAAAGAAGAGTTGGCCTCCTGGCTTGAGCCACTTGGAAACCATTGAGCAGAAATGTGCCATCCGATTTCTGGGCACATGAGAAATCCAAAATCCAAAAACAACTGAGTCATACGTGGCATCCATCTCTGAATCAAAGATATCTTTGATGACAAATCTCACTTTGTTCGATTCTTCCCCCAGCTTTGCTATTGCAACAGCGACCATCTCAACCGAAGATTCAATCGCAGTTACTCGGTCTACTCGTTTGACGATACGCTGCGTCCAATTCCCAGTTCCACTTGCAAGCTCCAGTACATGCTCGCCAAGTTGAACTTGATCAAAAACCGTGAGAACTTGATCAATTTCCATAGCCAGTTGGTTGGCCAGAGCATCTATCTCTTGACTAGTTTGTGAAGTTAAGCCAGTACCTTTCGGTTGGGAGCCTCGGTCTCCAGAATACAAACCTCCTGGTATGTCAGGATCGAATGAGGAGTCTACTATTGTGGCTAAATTAATGTCGTAGTCTTGTGCCCGACATTTATAGTATAGCTTCTGCTCATCCAGTGCTTGCCTAACACTAGCATCAACTTCATCAAAATTCACGCTATTATTTGAGCACTAGCAAGAGTATCAATTTCGCTATCTTTGAAGCCGAATTCGCCAAGTATTTCTCGCGTATTTTGTCCTGCCAAAGGAGGGGGGCTGCTTAGAGTTCCCGGGGTGCGAGAAAACCTTGGTGCTGGTGCAGGTTGAGCTATACCTTCTACTTCAACGAAAGTTTGTCTGTGAACAAGGTGAGGATGATTTGGCGCTTCCTTGAGAGACAGTACCGGCGCAAAACATACGTCAGTACCGTCCATTACATTACACCACTCATCGCGAGTCTTAGTCTTGAATATCTTTGCAAGATTGTCTTTCATCTCAGGCCACTTACTCCTATCCATCTGGTGACTAAGCTCCATACCCTCAAGGCCAGTGAGCCTAAGAAGTTCGGCATAAAACTGTTTTTCGATCGAGCCAATCGAAATCCATTTACCGTCCTTGGTCTCATAGGTATCATAAAAATGAGCAGCACCATCTAAAACGTTTGTTGCCTTCTCATCATTCCAGAAACCAATGGCCATCATCGAGTGAATCATCGTGGTGAGAAGCGCTGCTCCATCGACCATCGCTACGTCTACCACTTGACCTTTGCCTGATTTGGCCGCCTCAAATAATCCGCACACTACACCAAAGGCAAGCAACATCCCACCTCCCCCGAAGTCACCAACGAGATTCATTGGGGGAACCGGATTATCGCCTTTGCGTCCAATCCCATGAAGGGCACCAGCTAGCGCAATGTAATTAATGTCATGCCCAGCCATATCGGCATAAGGTCCTGATTGACCCCATCCGGTCATTCTGCCATAGATCAATCTCTCGTTTCGGGCTATACATACCTCAGGGCCAAGACCAAGGCGCTCAGCTACTCCGGGTCTAAATCCCTCTACAAGAGCGTCGCACTTTTCGACAAGCTTCAGAACAACTTCCGCTCCTTGTGGGCTTTTGAGGTCCACCCCGATGGAAGCCTTACCGCGATTGGTTAGTTCCATCGAGGGCCTTGGTGGTCCTGACCCGACAACAGATTCAGCACGAACAACGGTAATAACCTGTGCTCCCATGTCAGCCAGAACCATTGCCCCAAATGGGCATGGCCCTAAACCCGCAAGTTCAATTATCTTTATGCCATCAAGTGGACCTGGCAATGGAAATACCCCCTTTTGAGAAAGTTAGCTTCTTGATACATTAGCAACTATTTCATCCACCATGGTTGCAATAATAGGGCTAGGCATCGAGTGTCCCATACCAGCATAACTAACAAACTTTGATTGAGCAATTGCATTGGCACATGCTTGACCCCCTGAAACTGCAATCAAAGGATCGTCTTGGCCGTGAATAACCAAAACGGGGATTCTCAATTTGCCTAGCTGCTCTGTTCTATCCTTTGCCGATATTATTGCCATCACTTGTCGCATTACCCCTTCAGGATAATAGGATCGTTCGTACTCTGCTTCAAGCTTTGCTTTGATCCGATCTTCTTCTATAGGAAAACCGCTTCCCCAAATAACTCGCCAAGTCTTCAATCCAGTTTCAATAATACTCTCTAGGTCTTCTCCGGGCTTTGTCATAATTGCCTTAATCCCCTCGGGTGTTGGCATACCAACGTGGCGATTACCCGTTGTCGACATTATGGAACACAGCGACAAGAGCGATGAAGGTGCCTTGATCGCTAAAGCTTGAGCAATCATCCCGCCCATGGAGATACCTAAGACATGAAAGGGGTCCAAGGACAGATACGCGCAAAGCTCAAGAGCATCATCTGCCATATCTTCGATCGAGTACGCTGGCTGAACAGTGCTATCTGCAAATTTTGTCGATAAGCCGCTGTCTCGGTTATCAAAAACAATGACCTCAAACCCACGACTAACGAGTTCGTCTACAAACTGGCTGTCCCACGATATCAACTGACCTCCTAGGCCCTGGATCAAGAGTAATTTTGTTCCCGACTCTACTAGAAGTGGTGAATTTTCCCCTGGCGGAGGTTTCGGATGAATTATCTCATAGCAAAGTTCGATGGAATTTATCTGGGCAATCGGCACTTTAGAATCGTGCCCAGTAATCTTAGGATAAGTCAAATAAGGAGAACAGGACCCACCTGCTCAATTTCTTACACATGAGGTATCTAGTGCTAATTGGGCTAGCATAAGTAGGTTATGAGTAACGGCAATAGAAATACTAAACGGCCAAAGGACAGTGACTTTACTCTGCCTGACAACTTCCAATTTGGTGTAGCCACGGCAGGTTTCCAGGTCGAAGGCGGGATAAATGGGCCGGGTGAGCCGGCAAATAACTGGTTATCCTGGGAAAGAGCGGGTCGAGTTGAGCCATCTGGATCAGCTGTTTCCTTCTGGACGGATTATGAAGACCAACTCGATCGTGTTGTTGAGATGGGATGCAACTCCATACGGATCGGGATTGAATGGGCCAGGTGCGAACCCGAAGACGGAGTTTTTGACCAACAGGCAATCGATGGTTACATCAAGATTCTTCAGGCATGTCGAGCGCGAGGCCTCGAACCGTTGGTCACCCTTCATCACTTTACCCATCCTCACTATCTCGGAGACAAGTTTTGGGTTGACGTAAGTGCTCCCGAGCGATATCTGGTCTGGGTCAAGAAAGCGATTGAAAGCTTTCATCCATACTGTCACCAATGGGTAACAATCAATGAGCTAAATATATACGCTATCGAGACTTTTATTATTGGTACATTTCCTCCTGGGAAATATGGAGATGTCACCTCAATGATACGAACTCTGGACCATTTGCTAACTGCCCATATTGGTGCCTATGAAGTAATTCATAGTGTCCAACCAAATGCTGTTGTAGGAACCAATAATTTTTGCTTTTCTCTCTATGATATTGATCGATTGCTGTCCGATGTTTTGTATGGTCGCTCACAGGGCGTAGCTCGCGAAGATCTCTTTTTGTGGCTGGAAGAGAGAAGATTTACCTATATGAATCACGTTAGCGCTATGACACCTAACCCATACCGTAGACGAGATGCCATACTGGCGAAGTTTGTCCGCTCTAACACAAGAATAGAGAAGGGGTTATCTCGAGCAATAGCGGCAGTCTATGCAAGTCCTTATGATTTAACTCTTGATGTATCCCAAATCGACTATTACGATCCTGTTACCTCACACCATCTAAGGCTCCCTGGCCACAAGACGTCAGGGGGGCGAAATTGGCTCCCAGGTCGTCTCCTATGGGACCACATACAAGACCCTTCCAGACTTGCTTCCTACTCATCGTTAAATACCATTGCGGGAAGCCAGTTATGGATAGTTGAGAATGGACTTGGATCGCGGGTAAAGAAGGGGTGCTCATATCCAAGGCTCGATGGCTGGGATCGTCCTTCGCACATGAAAGCAAGTCTTGGTGCGACGGTCAAGGCTATCGAAAAGGGAACTCCCATTACTGGGTACTGGCACTGGACGCTGTGTGATAACTACGAATGGGGATCCTACGAACCTAGATTTGGGATCTTCGGGATTGATCGCGAACGCTCAAACAAGTGGCTCGATACCGATTCAATGGGCAACAATTCGGCTGGCGCCTACAAAAAGATCATCGAAGGCTTACGCAATGGAGATCTCTCTGTCGTAAATTAGGCTCCTTGCCAAAAAATGTTTGCATAAATCCTGATTAGGGCTATAATATTCGCCAAGTGCAATATTCCAATTAGCTATGGTTATCGCATGAAGTTGTAGGAGAAAGCAAGTTGAAGTTTCAGGCCGACACCCGCAAACGGGTTATCTCGACCGGAAAGGCAGGCTAGGTGTCAACTAGCGAGATTGGACACGCAATCCGGGTTATCATTGTTGACGACCACTCGCTTGTAGCCGAGACGTTGGCTGAAATGTTCAAAGATAAAGATGGCTTTGAACTACTTGGTACTGCTGGAACTGTAGCAGAAGCAGCTACATTAGCAAAAAACTCGTCACCCGATGTAGCAATAATTGATTATCATCTACCTGACGGGGATGGAATAAGTCTCGCAAAAATAATTGCTAGAGATAATCCTAATATCAAATTGTTGATGCTAACAGGATCTGCCGAGAGACGAGTGTTCGGAGACGCTGTCGATATTGGTTTCACCGGATTTATAACCAAGGATATGGCAGTAGATGATTTGCTCAGCGCCGTTCGAACTGTACACTCGGGAGGAGCGCATATGCCGCCCGACCTCTTGGGAACTTTGCTACCGCGAATGAAAAAGGGTTACAAGAGTATTGGAGGAGACTTGACCGAGCGAGAGAGAGAAATACTGATCCAGCTTTCAAACGGAAATACCACCAGCCAAATTGCCGATAAGCTTTTTCTCAGCCTGCATACTGTTAGGAACCATATCCAAAATATACTGATGAAACTTCAAGCGCATTCACAGCTTGAAGCGGTCTCTATTGCAATTCGAGAGCGCATAATTGAGACGCCTTGAAGGATAAACCTCAACAAGAAGCCTCTTGTACTTTTGATGCCATCCTGGAAACGATGTTAGATACAGAGTCGGGTGTCACGTTGGAGGATGGTAAGCAACGTTTGTCGAAAGCTACCAGCCACTCCGAGATTCATGAAATAGTCAGGACAGTTGCTCGCAAGCTTTGTAATTCTGATGGAGCCGCCTTTGTGATGAAAGATGGGGAGCAGTGCTTTTACGTCGACGAAGATGCTATTAGTCCCTTGTGGAAAGGACAGCGATTTCCAATTACGAACTGCATTAGCGGTTGGTCAATGCTGAATAAGCAATCCACCGCAGTTTCAAATATCTTCGAAGATCCTCGAATCCCAATCGACGCGTACAGACCGACCTTCGTACGAAGCTTGCTCATGGTTCCAATCAATATAGAGTCGCCGCTCGGCGCCATAGGAGTCTACTGGGCGGATCAACATGTTGCTTCCCCGGAGCAAGTTATGGTTCTAGAGACACTTGCCAAAATGACCGCACAGACGCTCTTGCGAATCGGCATCGACAAAGCACCGATAGATCCCGTGCCACATTCCTCGGATCATCCAGGAGATGTTCCTTCCGAATATAAGGGAGCAATTGCGCACACTAAGCTCGAATCCGTCCTTTCGATGGAGGATTTAGCAAGAGAACTTCACGACACGGTGCTCCAGAGACTTTTTTCTACCCTGATCCTTCTCCAGAACTCCAAGAACTATAAACCGTCTGCCAAACTACTAACCAAGCTCGAAACATGTATTGAATACCTAAATACTGCAATACGAGAGCTACGTGGTGTTATCTTCGGACTAGAGTATGGTCATAAAGTCGCAGGGAAACGCCATAATAACATACTCGCATTAGCCTCAGAGTTTACCAGGTCATCCGGCATAACCCCAGTGTTGGATATTCGCTGCAATTTAGAGTCAGTTTCAGATGATTGCTACTTTGATATCATCTCCGTTGCAAAAGAGCTTTTATCGAATACAGTACGTCACTCCCAAGCCACTGAATGCAATCTTTCGATATATCTTGACGGGAGTTATTTATGCCTTGATATTTCAGACAACGGAATAGGAATTGCGCAGACACATGAATCCGGCAATGGCTTACGCAACGCTAAAGCCAGAGCAGAGTCGCACATGGGATCTTTTGAGGTTCAATCACCGAGTACGGGCGGCACTAGATTTCTATGGAGGGCCTGTCTAACGCTCTAGCAAGTAAACTAGAATTCACAAAACAGCTTGGGCATGAATGAAGTCGAGCTTCCAAGCCGATGACTCAAAGACGTCGGGAGGAGGTCAACAACCCCGATTCAACTTCCAAATAGCCTCTTTTTCTCAAGTTCAAACTCCCGGTCGGTAATTACTCCACGGTTGCGCATTTCATCAAGCTTCTCAATTTGCTCTGCGACTGAAAGTCCTGAGCCACTTATAACGATTGGCGAATTCAACGGAGCCCTTGCTGGGTCGACACCAGTCATGTCGAAACCAGTTGTGCCTGAGCCAGTCGAGTCAAGACCAGTTGTGCCTGAGCCAGGAATACCATAATTGGACCGGACTGCTTGGGTAGGACCAGTTATGATACCTTCAACATTAGACCTCAAGTAATCAATACGGGCACTTTGGCGTTCAAAAATAAGTACCTTCAGCCCATCTGGATGCGGCACCCTTTCCATGGATTTGTCACCTGCCTCACCACCCGTATCCAAAACAATATCGCCAACTCGAAAAATTCGACCCCAAAGAGACTGGTCATAACTTACGTCATTTATTCGTTCTAGCCGAACATCCCAGCCCTTCTTCACGACCACTCCCGTGCGGAGAGCAACTCTTTGATCGGTAACAACCAAACTGGTAGTTTGCCGCTGTAATTGCCTGGCTCCAAACCATATGAGAGGCAATCCGCATAAAACGCCAATTGCTTCGATTAGCCACGTTGGAGAGCCCGGGAAGGCAAAGGCAACCAACCCTAGAATCACAAAACTAGCCAAAAGTGCCACAAAAGGCAGAGTAAGTATCGACCAGTGCGGATGCAGTTCTAATATCACACTCTCGTCTTGGCTGAGCAACTTCGAAGGATAAGTCATCTTGAGCTAGAATACCCACTTTCTGAAGATTGATTCTATGACAGAACATAATTTATCCCCTAACTCCAATAAATCATCAAGTGTGGCCAAGACTTTAGGTGCCCTAACCAGGAAGGCATCCAATGCCATCAAAGGCATTACAGCGATCGGACTTGATACTTCACTTCGAGTAGCAAAATCCTCTATCACTGATTCCTATAGCCAGCTTGGAGCACGACTCAAATCCCCATCGACTCAGAGGATTTCGATTGGCTCGCTAAAAAGTGTCATCAAATTGCAATCCGGTCTTGAAGCCCAATTTGAGAATGCTAGTGTTGAGATTTCCTTTATATCGCCAACAATAGTGTCTTTGGATTGGTCTCCTGGAGAACCTCCGATCTACTCATCTAACTTGCTCGGGCAAGACCATAAGACCTCTGTTTACTTCCTTGCAGGCGAGGATCGCTGGTATATATCTAGTTCTGATATAGATATTGTATTATCGACTGACGGCACTATTCGGGCCTATCATAGAGGTTCATATAAAGCCAAGAAATCGGTTGTTGCTCGAACTCAAGGACAATATAGCCAAATCGTCTGGGAGGCAAGGCCTCCTAATCGGCTTGGACCAGGTTGGATACATAGTGCAACTTTGCGCAAGGAAGAGTGTATTTACGGACTAGGTGAGCAAGCAAGATCGCTCAATTTGCGCGGAAGCTCATTTGAACTGTGGAATCGGGATCCTGGAGGATCGTATGGCCCCGGTCAGAATCCTATTTATATGTCAATTCCGACATACTTAGGGTTACATTCAGGTGGTAGTTACTTGGTGTTTCACGATAATTCATATCGTTCGACGATCACTATAGGTGATCGCCTAGAAGCGCGATTTTCAGGAGGAAGACTCCGGAGCTACTTGATAATTGGATCACCACCCAAGCTCTTAGAAGACTATTGCTCATTGACAGCTAAGCCGCCTCTCCCACCTCTGTGGGCCTTAGGCTATCACCAATCCAAATGGGGATATGCCTCTCAACAAGAAGTAACCGAAATTGCAAGAAGATTCCATGAGCTTGAAATCCCGTTAAGTGCGATTCATTTGGATCTGGATTACATGGATGGATTCAGAGTCTTTACTGTTGATAGATCTAAGTTTCCCGAGATGTCCGCGATGACCTCACAACTCAAGAAGTCCCAAATCCATACCGTTGCCATAGTCGATTGCGGAGTAAAAGTTGATGACAATTATGATATATACAAACAGGGGCTTCAAGGTGGTATGTTTTGCAAACTTGGCAATGGCAAGCTTGCGCATGGTCTTGTATGGCCCGGCGACTGTGTATTTCCTGACTTTCTCGATGAAAAAGTGCGTGATTGGTGGGGCTCTTACTACTCACGGTTATGCGATCTTGGAATAGATGGTATCTGGCACGATATGAACGAACCAACCTCACTAGCTCTTTGGGGAGATCGAAGTTTGCCCAAAGAGACAGTCCATAATTGCAACGGAAGACAGACAAGTCATCTTGAAGCCCATAATCGTTATGCTTTGTTTGAAAACTCAGCTGCTTTTGACGCTATTAGATCTTTACGACCCGAGCAAAGACCATTTATTCTTACGCGATCTGGATGGGCTGGCGTTTCGCAACACGCTTGGCACTGGACAGCCGATGTAGATACTTCCTGGGATGGCCTGGCCCAACAAATCCCAACAATCTTAGGTTTAAGCTTAAGTGGAGTGCAGTATTCGGGTTCTGATATTGGAGGCTTTTCTGCAAATCCATCAAGCGAACTTTATATTCGATGGCTGCAAATGGCTTCTTATATGCCCTTTTTCAGGACCCATTCTTCGGTAACGACCAAGAATCGAGAGCCATGGACCTTTGACGAAAATAGTCGAAATATTATTACAGAGACTATCAAATTTCGTTATCGACTCCTCCCCTACTTTTATACACTTGCCTTTGAAGCCTCCCAAAATGGTCAGCCGCTACTTAGACCGACCTGGTGGATCGATTCTGAAAATCCTGAACTCTGGCAGTTGGAGGATAGTTTCTTGTTAGGAAACGATCTCTTGGTAGCTCCAATCGTCACTGAACACCATGTAAACAAGGTAATATATCTGCCTTCTGGCCATTGGTATGAGCTATTTCCCGAGCTTCAAAGCCCATCAAGCTCCTTCAAGGAGTCCGCTCTAATTGGTAATCGCTCTGCTGGTTTTTCGGCATCACTTTCCGAGATACCCGTTCTAGCACGTGCTGGCTCGATTATCCCACTGGTCCGAGAGGGGCACTACCAGACTACTCAGAACGTCCTTGACCAGATAGAACTGCATGTTTTTCCTGACTCCAGTGGCAAGGCATTCGGATCACTCTATAGAGATAGTGGGGAAGGATACGGTGAATATGTATTAGATAATTTTACTTTTACGTCGGATATTCAAGTCGATGATCATAACTATCCTCAACTTCGAGAGACCTATGCTAACGTGCGCGATGCAACAAGCTCTGGTGAACACGATTTGCCTGGTACAACGCGTGCCCATATCTCTCGCGAAACGACTGGAACTTTCAAAGGAACCGATACGACTATTGAAGTAGTCCTACATGCTTGTTCGATTGAACAACTTCTCCAGGGTGATAAAATCTTGCAGCGCTCCTCTTCGAGGAACAGATTCACGCTAGTTTAATAAACTAACCGTAGTAAAATAAGAGAAAACTCAACACATTTCCCTAAGCTCCAGTGGGCCGCAAGGTCCCTGAATGCTAAATTCTGAACGCTCCAAAGATGCGCTTGGGTGAGCGAATGGTGTCGTTGAAGTACGTGTCAAGAGTCGGTGAATGCTTGAGAGCCCTAGAAGTATCGTGTTGAGGGAATTTAGACAACCGTTGACAATGCAAGAATACCCCTGGTAGCCTGACCCAATGATGATGGCTACCTTCCCAGGCCCCCTCGAGAAGGACACGTGTAGCGACTACGTCCTCCCCGCCCTCGCCGCCGCTGGGTGGACAAACGACCAGATCGTCGAGCAGTTCCGGATCGCCCCAGGCCGCATCGTCAAGGCCGGCAAGCGCCATCGCCGCTGCGCTGACCTCAAGGCTGACTACGTCCTCCAGTACAGGCCCGGGATACCGGTAGCCGTAGTCGAAGCAAAACGTGAGTACAAGCGTCCCGGCCTTGGAATGCAGCAAGCGGAGAACTACGCGGGCCTAATCGACGTCCCCTTCGCCTACTCCACCAACGGCAAGGGCATCGTCGAGAATGACCTCTCCGAGGGCATACTTCACGATGTCCCCGGATTCCCCTCGCCGGAAGAGCTGTGGCGGCGCTACCGAGCATCCAAGGGAATCATTGACGACACCGCGGCTGCCGACCTCCTTCAGCCATTCAACCGCGCGGTGCGCCTTGGGGATGGTTCAGTCAAGGAGCCCCGCTACTACCAGCAGGTCGCCATCAATCGCGCCGTCGAGGCCATTACCCGGGGAGACAAGCGCCTTCTCGTCACCATGGCCACCGGATCCGGCAAGACCTTTGTCGCCATGCAGATTGTCTGGAAGCTCTGGAAGAGCGCGTGGGGTGGAAAGGCGAGTCACCGCTTCCTCTACCTTGCAGACCGCAAGATTCTCGTCAACGATCCCATGAAGCGTGAGTTCCAGCCCGCCTTCGGAGACGGTCCGATCTGGAAAATCGAGGGCGGACACAAGACCGGGCGGGACGTCTACTTCGCCCTCTACCAGTCCATCGCCGACGCTGGCGAGGACCCGAACGGCATCTTTCGCGAGTACGACCCGGACTACTTCGATCTTGTCATCGTCGACGAGTGCCACCGCGGCAGTGCACGAGACGAGTCGGCCTGGCGTGAGATTCTCGACTACTTCTCCGGCGCAACCCAGCTCGGCATGACCGCGACGCCGCGCTGCGACGACACCGTCGACACCTACGAGTACTTCGGCGACTCCATCTACGAGTACAGCCTTGCCCAGGGTATCGAGGACGGCTATCTCGCTCCCTATCGAGTCCGCCGGGTGGTGCTGAGTTCCGACGCCTACGGGTACGCCCCAGAGCAGGGGACCCTGGATCTCTATGGCAAGGAAATCCCGCCTAAACTCTATGATACCAACGATTTCGAGAGGGTGGTAGCTCTCCTCGACCGCACCGAGACCGCGGCCAAGCACCTGACTGACTATCTCAAGAAGACAGATAGCCTGGCCAAAACCGTCGTCTTCTGTGTCAATCAGGATCACGCCGAGCGAATGCGGACCGCACTGATCAACGAGAACAACGATCTGGTCAAAGCCCACCCGAACTACGTGGTCCAGATCACCTCCGATCAGGGAGCCGTCGGTCAGGCACACCTGGATAACTTCGCCGACACCGAAAAGGACTACCCGGTCATCGCTGTCACCTCACATCTCCTCTCCACCGGAGTTGATCTTCCGACCGTCAAGAACGTAGTCATCTTCAAACCCATCGGGTCAATGACGATGTTCAAACAGATCATCGGGCGTGGGACGCGCGTCTACGAAGACGCGGACAAGTTCTCCTTTGACATCATCGACTACTCCGGGGCGACCATCATCTTCGCCGATCCCGAGTTCGACGGCCCTCCTGAGCGCATCGACAGGGAGACCATCAACGAGGAGGGTGAAGTAGTCGAGGAGCTGGTGATCGCCGAGCCGGAACCTGAATACGGGGACACCGTTACGGATAGTAATCCCGATGAGGCTGACATCGAGAGCCGAGCGGATAACCGTTTCTACGTGGGAGACGAAAAGGTGTGGGTGGTCGGCGAGGCCCTCTACGAGCTCGATCCGGTGACCCGGAAGCCGAAGCTGATGGAGTACAGGGATTTCGTTGCCGACACCGTCCGCAGCCTCTTTCCCGGCGCCTCCTCCCAGCTCCGCGCCAAATGGGCGGATCCAGCGACGCGCAAGGAGCTGACCGAAGATCTCGCCAATCTGGGGATCGATGCTGGCGACCTGGAAGAAAAGACTGGTCTGGTGGGAATAGACACTCTGGACATCCTCGTGCACGTCGCCTGGAACCAACCGCTCGCCACCCGCCACGAACGGGTACGCCGTGTCCGCCGGGACCACGCCGATTTCTTTGAGCAGTTCCGTCCCGAAGCGCGGGAGGTCCTCGACGAGCTGCTCGCCAAGTACGCCAGCCACGGCGTCGATGAGCTCGACGACCTGGCAGTTCTGGCGGTACCACCCCTGAGCGGGTTGGGGTCTCCCGCCGAGATCGCCAGCCGCTTCGGTGGAGCAGAGACCTTGGAAGATGCGCTGGTGGAGCTCCAAAAGTGTCTCTATGTAGCTTAACCCCCTCTCACTTATTCTAAGTTTTATGCTTAATTACTTGCATAGTACTTAATGTTCAATATAGTATTAAGAGATGCCAGGACCCCGTCAGGATATGCGCCGCGCCCTCATGGGGGTCGCTGCCAGCCAGTCCGGATATTTCACCGCCGCCCAGGCCGGGGAGATCGGCTACTCCTACGCTTCGCAGAAATTCCACGCCGATCACGGGAACTGGGTCCGGGTCGATCGGGGTATCTACCGGCTGCCCGAGTGGCCCGTTGGTGAAAACGACAGCCTCATCCGCTGGTCACTGTGGGCCCGTGGCCGGGCTGTCGTCAGCCACGACACCGCCATGTCGGTCCATGGCCTCGGCGACTTCAACCCCGCGGTGGTCCATCTGACCGTGCCCCCCAACTTCCGCAGCCGTGCACCCGGTGTCCGGATCCATAGGGGCGAGGTGGACTCCGGGGACTTCGAGAGCCACGGGGGCTTCCGGGTCACCACGCCCCTCCGGACGATCTGCGACACAGCGGCGTCGGGGGCCAGCGTCGAGGACCTCGCCGCCGCCGTTCGGGACGCGCTGGACGCTGGCCTGTTCACCCGCTCAATGCTTCTCGGCCGTATCGACGAATTCGGGCCCCCCGCGGCCCTCGGCGTCGAAAGGGCTCTGCACCTAGTGGAGGCCCGCCCGTGAGGTACTCGACGCCGGGCGCCCTGCGAGCCGCCATCGACCAGCGTCTCGTTACCCAGGCCAACGAGTCCGGTACCGACATCGCCCGGTTGCGCAGGCGGATCGCCTTCGAACGTCTCCTGGTCCGCTTCGCCGCTCCTACGTCACCCTCCGAATCTCCGGGAAAAGGGGACGTGTGGGTCCTCAAGGGCGGCGCCGCGCTCGAGTTCCGTCTCTCCGATCGGGCGCGAGCCACCAAAGACGTGGATGTCGAAGTACGCCATGCGGCGCCCACCGACGAGACGGTGCGCGACCTGCTCGTCGAAGCGCTTCTCTCCGATCCGGACGGCGACCTCTTCGGCTTCCGGCTTGACACCTTCGGTCCGGTTACCGTCGCTAGTGACCCGGGGCGGGTACTGCGTGCCAAGGTCGAGTGCCGTCTCGACGGACGCACCTTCGACCGGGTCACTGTCGACATCTCGATCGGCGACTCTCCCCACCAGCGTGTCGAGCCTCTGCGGCTCCCCGGACTTCTGGGATTCGCCGATCTCGCGCCCGCCACCATCCTTGCCGTGGACCTCCGCCGCCACTTCGCCGAGAAGCTGCACGCAATGCTCCGTGACTATGGAGGACGCCCGAGTAGCCGCGTCAAGGATCTTGCCGATCTGATCCTCGTGATCGACATGGGACTGGAGCCCGGTGGCGACCTCCTCGCCGCCACCGGGGAGGTGTTCACAGAGCGCGATGGTGCTGCTGCACCCGCCACACTGCCCGATCCACCGGTCGGCTGGAACGATCGCTACGCAGAGTTGGCGTCCGAGCTGAATCTGTCGGCGCCGACTGTCGCCAACGCCATGGACACCCTCCGAAACTTCTGGAACATCACCCTCGCCTCGACCAAGGAGACCTGACAATGCCACCGCGCAAGAAGAAGGACATGCCCACCACCTCGCGAGCCAAGCTCACCGGTGCCATCAAGTCGGCCCGGGACATCATGCGAAAGGACGCCGGCCTCAACGGCGACCTCGACCGCATACCGCAGCTCGCCTGGCTCCTCTTCCTCCGAGCATTCGACGGGAACGAGGAGAACCGCGCGGTCACCGAGGGGAAGCGCTTCCGTCCTTCTATCGAGGAGCCCTACCGCTGGCGTGACTGGGCTGCGGATCCCGACGGGAAGACAGGCGAGGACTTGATGAAGTTCGTCAACGACGAACTTCTCCCGTATCTCAGGGACCTCACCGGTACTGGAAGCCACGATCCCCGGGACGTGCTCGCCGCCGTCTTCAAGGAGACCCATAACCGGATGTTGTCGGGCTATCTCCTGCGCGACGTGGTCAACAAGATCAACGAGATCAACTTCGCCTCCTCCGACGACGTGCACACCATGGCGCTCCTCTACGAGTCCATGCTGCGGGAGATGCGTGACGCCGCCGGAGACTCCGGTGAGTTCTACACACCTCGTCCGGTGATCCGATTCATGGTCCAGCAGGTCGCCCCCAAGCTCGGTGAGGTGATCCTCGACCCCGCCTGCGGCACCGGTGGCTTCCTGGTCGAAGCCCTGGACGAGCTGCATCCCACCCTCAAGACGGCCGAGCAGTTCCGGGATCTGTGCGACAACCTGCACGGGATCGAGAAGAAGCCGATGCCCTACCTGCTCGGCATGATGAACCTGGTGCTCCACGGGATCGGCCAGCCCAACGTGGTCCGTGGCAACGCCCTCGCCCGGCCGATCACCCAGATTCCCCGCAGTGAAAAGGTGGACGTTGTACTCACCAATCCTCCCTTTGGCGGTGAGGAGGAGAAGACGGTGCTCACCAATTTCCCGACGGACACCCGCACCGCCGAGACCGCCTGGCTCTTCCTCCAGCTCGTCATGCGCCAACTGAAAGACGGTGGACGCTGCGGCATCGTCGTACCCAACGGCATCCTTTTCGCCGACGGAGTCGGTGCGAAGATCAAGAAGAACTTGCTCACCGAGTGCAACGTGCACACCATCGTGCGCTTACCGCCCGGTGTGTTCGCTCCCTACACGGCGATCCCCTCCAACCTGATGTTCTTCGAGAAGACCGGCCGCACCAGGGAGGTCTGGTTCTACGAGATCCCCGTCCCCGAAGGAAGGAAGAACTACTCGAAGACCAAGCCGCTGCGCTTCGAGGAGTTCGCCGACTGCCAGGCATGGTGGGGCGGCAAGACCCGCACGGGCCGGGGGGAGACCGAGTATGCCTGGCGGGTCCCCATGGCCACCATCGAAACCAACGGCTACAACCTCGACCTCAAGAACCCGAACCGGGCTGACGACCTGGCGCACCGCCCTCCCGAGGAACTGGTCGCCGAGCTGCTCAAGACCGAGCACGAGATCATCGGACTTCTGGAGGAGATCCAGACGGAGCTGGGGAGTGGTGCATGAGTACGTATCCGCTCGTGCCACTCGGGGAAGTGCTGACTCTCGATCTCGATCAGGTACAGGTCGAACCGGAATCCACGTTTGAACTTGGCGGCGTCTACAGCTTTGGTAGGGGACTCTTTACGCGTGGTCCACTCTCTGGTTCTGAGACCAGTTACAAGGTGCTGAACCGCCTTCACCGAGGACAACTTGTCCTAAGCCGCCTTAAGGCATTCGAGGGGGCAGTTGCCGTCGTTCCTCAAGAACTTGATTCCTTCGTGCTCTCTCCAGAATTTCCGACGTTCTCTCATATCGGCGACAAGGTCGATCCTTTGTACCTCACCTTCCTCTGCAAATGGCCCGAATTCTGGACTCTCCTTCAGAGTACGTCGAAGGGTATTGGTGCTCGCCGCGAGCGCGTCCATCCCGACCGATTTCTCGCCCTTAAAATCCCCCTCCCCGACATCGACGAACAGCGCCGCGTCGCTGGACGCATCGAGCATCTCTCTGCATTCGACAACCGTCTAAGTCAACTGGGCAGTTTCGGGAGGCAATATCCGGATGCAGTGCTTGCATCAGCGCGTAAGTATGTGATCGGCGTCGCGGGTGATGCCGATAGCCGAAGAGCTCCAACGAAATACCGGGACATGGTGCTTGGTGAGCTTGCGGATTTTGTGAATGGCACGAGTTACGATACAGGCCAGCTCACGTCCAATGGACTCCCCATCATTCGAATCAGCAACATAACGGACCCATCCTCACCGTTTCTCTATACAACCCAGGAGTTCGATTCCCGTTTCATCGTTTCGCCCGGAGATCTCCTCGTATCGTGGTCCGCATCGTTCAAGTCGATAATCTGGCCCGGCCCGAAATCCGTTCTCAATCAGCACATTTTCCGGGTTACCGAAGCGGCTGGTAATGATCGCCGCTACATTCGTCACCTTATCGAGGCTCTGTTCGACAAGATGCGTGAACAGCAAGTAGGCATCGGGATGATGCATCTTCGTCGTGATGCATTTCTGGAGCAGCCGGTTCGGGTTCCCGATCTTCGAGAACAATCAAGGATCGCCGACGTTCTCGATCGCATTGAACGCTCGGCGGGCGAGGTCAGGATGAGACATTCGCGAGTGACATCCCTATTGTCTGCTCTCCGGGTGTCAGTCCTCAATCAGGCTTTCGCCGGCCTTCTGTAGGTTCCACTCGCTCCCACCCGTCTCCCGCTGACTATTCCACAACTCTTTACCAGGTGATCCAGTAATTCTTTACCACCTAATTTTAGACTACCACAGACCCCGGCTGAAAGCCGATGTTGCGCTCAAGCTTTGATTGCCTGGGGTGTCGTCTTGGATGTATTTGCACCTCCTTTCGATGTCATTGCTGGCTCGGTAAATTGATAATTATGTGCGGTATTTGGGCAAGTTAGATTGAATCTAGTGATTCTTGGAGGCCCATGCTTTCTATCTTGCGCATCGACTCGCCTGAGAGTTCCACCTTGATCGCATTGTGAATTACACGATCAAGTATTGCATCGGCAACAGTTCCCTCTTCTAGGGCCTGATACCAATTTGATAGTGGTAGTTGTGAGCAAATAACTAGAGAGGAAGTGCCTACGCGGTCATCAATTATATCAAGGAGTTCTCTTGCTCCATTTACCGTAATTGGTGAAAGCCCCCAATCATCTAGAACCAAAAGATCGATACGAGATAGTCTAGTTACAAATAATCTGTAACTTCCATCAAGGCGGCAAGTTCCTATTTTCTCAAGTAGGCTTGAGCACTTGAAGTAACGAACGGTGAAGTTGGCCCTTATTGCAGCCATTGCTAGGCCACAGCCAAGATATGTCTTTCCTATCCCGGTCGGACCTGTTAGAAGAACATGATGATGGTTTTTCAACCAGCTAAGTGATAAGAGTTGGGATAAGAGCGCTTGGGGAAGTCCTCTTGCACTCTTAGTGTCTATCTCTTCAGGCATAGCTCGTATTCTAAGTTTTGCTTCTTTGATTCGACGTTCAATGCGTCGATGGTGGCGTTCAGAGAGTTCTACATTGAGCATTAGTTCAAGGCGGTCCTCAAATGACAACATAGCCGAGCTTGCATCACCTACCTGTCGGCGGTACTCCTTGATTGCATGTCTAAGAGATAGCTCAGAAAGTTGAGATGAGATTAGATTGGCACTCGTCACTTAGAAGCCGCCTCGGCATAGAACTTGCTTCCACGGATATTGCAATGATCTAAGGTAGGTGAAGATACTGGCTCTATCAGTTTAGCTTTATGCTTATGAATTGAATTAGCCAGTATTGAGCTGACGCTAGACAAAGTTGGAGAACATATCTCGAGGGCAATTGAACAAGCTTGTTCGAGTTCAATCTCGCCATAGGTATTTACAAGGCGAAGCAGTGCCCGAGCTTGCTTGTGTGCCGCCTGTGGGGGGCGATGCGAAGTCAAAACTATCGAAACCACTTTTTCACATGAATCCCCGATAGCTTGTGCGCGCAAAGTGATCTCTTTAGTTCTATCTTGCAAATAGCTTAGATGGGCTTCTGGCATATGCAAGCTATCAGTTACATAGGTTCCTGGCTTTGAGCAGCGCTTATGGGTCGCTATATGGAGATTGTTGGAATATGCACAAATAATATTATTAGTTGCCTTGACCATAACCTGAGTAGATCTGAAATGAAAGGGTACCGAGTAGTAGACTCCCTTGTGTGAGAAGTGGTAGTTAGACCCCACTTGAGCTGGTTGCCAGGAGGCGTACTCGTAAGAACCGAGGGTGATAGAGCCAAGAGCTTGTTTTTCCTCATTTAGATACCTCTCCTGGCGACTACCATCCATCTTTTGAAAGCTTAGCTGATTCATTGCATCAAGATAGGGTCTGATCGCCTCGTTTAGTTGGGCTAACGAAAAGAACTTACACTTTCGAAGCGGCGCAAGTATTTGGGTCTCAACCAAACGCACCGATGCCTCTACCTTGGCCTTGTCTCGCGGATGGTATGGCCGAGCTGGAGCCGGAATCACGTTGTAGTGCTCACACATCTCTAAATAGCTGTGGGTAAGTATCGTATCGTCCTTGGTATTTTTGACAACACAGGCACGTAGATTGTCACCGATCAAGCCACACGGAACACCACCAAAGAACTCAAAACCTCGACAATGTCCTTCGACGACACTGCGTATGTCCTGGGATCTCTGGGCTTCTACGTAACAATATCCCGAATAGCCAAGAGCCATGACAAAGATCTGTGCCTCAAAAGATACTTCACCACTTGTTGAGTCATAGATAGGAACTGTTGGGCCAGCGTGGTCAACCATTGCCACTTGTCCTGGTGCATGATAGAGAACCATGGAGATCTCCTTGGCCGCATCAAGACAGCGAAGCTTCTCGCAAAAACTCGAATATCCATAGGCGCGATCAGCTCCTATCTCTTGGCGATACTCCATCCAGAGCAGGTATTTGGTCAAACCATTCTTCTCGTCCTTCTTGAGTTCTTCAAGCAAAGCTGCAAAGTTAGGTTCTATTTTGGTTGTACTACTGTGGCGTCCAGCAGTCTTGGGATAGAAGCTATTGTAAATCTCACTATCGCTCATAGTTTCTAGCCCTTTTGCATCAAGGTTCAAGGTGGTTGCTTGACTTAGTACTTTGCCAACTGATGGGTGAGAGATTCTAAGAACCCTTGCCACCTCCCGATTTGATGTCTGTGGCGATGATTCTTTCATCGCCACAATCTTTCTAATTACATATGGTTCCAATGACCATCTTCCTTTCTTACACACTGCTATCTCCTTATCCCTGGTTGGATTATCCAACTTTGGAACAAGGTTTTCACATTCTTTTCCAGCCTGTTGGAGCTGGAAAAGAATTACTGGAATAGGTGGTAAAGAATTAGCGGAATGGGTGGTAAAGAATTACTGGAATATTCAACTGTTGCATCGCCGAAAGCGAACACTCCACCGTCAGCGACTACGAAGAAATACCTCTTGCAATTGGGAGTTGCTACGGTCGGCATATTTACAATCTAAGTGCAATCTTGCAAATTCGATGAACTCACTTCACAACTTATTACGTTGTTATATTGAATGTAATCGTAATCGCTCTGTGGTTGGGTCCCTTTACCTTCTATCCACTGCCATGCAATCGCATCCGCACCCCCGCCTGAAGATGGCTGGCCGCCAAAGAACTGGGCACCCGGCGAACTTGAGAATGACGTTGGACATGTTCCCTGAGTAGGATTTCCAGCTGCAAATTCGCTCTCGGATGTCCATTCGGGATTGCTTATTCCGTTGAGATTCCCTGTAATTGCATCCCACCACCCAGGCGAAGAGTACATTCCCTGTAATTCCACGACTCTTTGGCTTTGAACAACTCCGTACACCCCAGAATAGAATCCATCCCAAACATCTCTGTTGGCTTGGTAGTCTGAAGCTGCGGTTCCCAGATCCCAATAGTTATCGGTACTAGTGTGAGTGGATCCATCTTTCCATATGAACTGCATAACATTTTTTTCAACATCGGCCCAGATGAACGGAAAATTGAGCGGGACCACAGATGAAATATTGGCTATCCAATCGTCTATCGCGTCCAGACCTTGGATGTACCCCCACTTCCAAGCTAACGTCATTGACTGTGCAAAGGCAGGTAGTACGCTAAACTGATCCGCGATGGGAGTTGGCATATCGTTGAGATTGAGATTGTCATATGGCTGAGGCCCTCCTAACATCCAGTATCCTCCCGCACCTACTCCTGCATTCAATCCAGCTGTTACGTCGTTATAGTTCGCTTCTTGGGCATCAGTCACGTTGAATGCTGAGCTAGTCGAATTAGTGTTGATAAGGCCATCTGGGTTGTTAGCACCCATCAAATCAGCTCCTCCGATCTTGCCAATATATCCACCAAACTGATCTGTAATACCTTGTTCTCCGGAACAGATTGGGAGAATGTAACCCGCCACGCCTCCGCTGCTAGGTGGGACTTGGCTTGCACCATCAAGGGCGATATAAGGTCCAGGGGCCGAGCACGATGACGCAAATAAACTAATTAGAATTACACCAACCCACGCAATATTCTGCATTTGATAACGTATTTTCACGTACAACTTACCTACTTTCTATATTTATTCGCTGGTCATATTACGATATTTAAGAGAGCCAATTGTTACCAGTTGATGCGGGGTACTGACCCGGTGCAACTGGAGATGTACCAAAGGATGCTCCGCAAATTGGTATGAAAGGAGCTGACACTGGTCGCACAGTTACAGTTCCAGTACCCCCAGGGATTGAGTACAGCATGGATGCTGAAACGGGGCAGTTGGCTAGGCTTTGCGGCTCGTGGCCCGCTATCGCCATGTAGCTAATAAACGATCCCCCTGGTTTGACTCCAAAGACGGTATCAGTGGTACCGCTAGGTAGACTGTTTCCTTGTTCTATGGGAATAACGTTTCCAGACGCATCAAGAAAAGTCATAACAGGATAGCCGCCAACGGAACACGGAGTGTTAGAGATGTTCTCGAAGTTGAAGTATATGTGAAGCATGCCCGTGCCAGCCGACGGGTATGCGGCTGTAGCCTTAATTTGTGAGGCCGCACATGCAAGTGTCCCAGGTCTAGGTGGTGGTGGCACCGTAGTCGTCGGAACTAGTGGGCGTGGAGTGTAGCGTGGTGGCCATACCCCTCCTGCCGTCAAACCTTCGGCTGGAGCACTGGCAAGAGCTATAGGCGGGCAAGCCGTATAGTTAAGTACATCTTTGGGTCGAACACCGATAGAAAGTATATTGGGTTTATTGGGCCCATTCACTTGAGAAGGCGGACCCTCGAATTGGATATGATTTACCGCTGGACAGGGTATCTTTGCCCATAAAGTATGATTAGTCACGGGCGGAGGAACTGAAAAATCAAGGTACGCTAGAAGGAATGACGCCTCCCCAGAATGGTTGATTCGTATCGGTTTGAGTCCTAATGGTTGCCATGGAGCATCTTGCTGAACCAACATCTTGTTTACTTTATGGTTATTGCCAATGAACTGTGGAAAAAGAAATGTATCCAAAGTACAGCTGACTGATCTCTTGGTTCGGATCTGGATCAAGAGACCGATAAGTTGGTTACCAGTAATCGACATCAATTGGAATCCCCCATGTTGAACCTTTGCAATTGAAAGGCTTAATTCATTGGCCTTACATGGTCCAACTTCCTTTGAAATTGTAAAGCTTTGCTGGATCTTGGGCCGATTTGGCGAGGTGCATGAAGCGATGGTAAAGCAAATAACCAATGCGCCTATCATGATTTTAGGTAAATTCCTCATATCAACATATCAATGAGGCTTTGCAGGTGTCACTACTGGTGCCTGGGTTATGAGCCAAGTTGAGTTCTGAGCACTCAACTTGGACGAGCTAATCAATCCTCCGAAGAGAAGCACTCCTCCTTGCTTCCGGTCCGTTACAGCTGATGCGAAGGATAGAGCTGGTATTCCCGCAACCGAAAACAGCCGCCAATCGCTCCCGTCCCAGAACCACGCATCATCCAGTGGCACCCCAGTGGCACCTATTCCTCCCATAAGCAACATTGAACAGTTAGAGCTAACTTGATTCCAATCGTGTCCCATCCGTGGTTTATGGAATGTCAAATTCGCCTCAGCAGCGCCAGTACGGGCGGGCGGGCTAATGGACGGATGAAGCTGTTCCCAATTGGTCCCAGTCCAAGCCCACGTGTCATTTAGCACCCTGCCAGACGATGAAGTCCCGCCGAACAAAATTGCGAGATTCTTTAACTTAGATACTCCGACCACCGGATTAGCGACAGAACCCACGTTGTATACCTGCCTATGACCACCAAGAGCCCTATTTGTTTCGCTAGCGCTTTTATTGCGATCGAATGGCTCATTAGTACTTGATAATGCAGCGCCAGTACGGGCGGGCGGGCTAATGGACGGATTAAGCGGTACCCAGTTGGCCCCAGTCCAAGCCCACGTGTCATTTAGCACCCTGCCAGACGATGAAGTCCCGCCGAATAGGATTCCCTCTTGAATCTCGTGGAAATTATCGAAACCGTCGGATGGCTGCAGGTAAAAAGGTGTAGGCGACGAAGAAATGCTTGTTGCAACTGCACCAGTTCGTGCTGGGGGACTTGATCCAGGATGAAGCTGTTCCCAATTTGTCCCGGTCCAAGCCCACGTGTCATTTAGCACCCTGCCAGACGATGAAGTCCCGCCAAACATAATAACTTGGTGAGTAACATAGTCATAAAACGATGATGCACCGAACCTAGGCGGCGGAGAATCTGCTGGCGTAATTTCTGACCAATGATCTTTTCCCCAAGTCCAAGTGTCGCCCAATGCTGATCCAAAAATCGACTCACCTCCAAACAATAAAATAGTCGCCGACTCCGGAGTGCTTGGCATAGAAACTAAAGATGCAGAACTTCGAGCAACTGGTGAGATAGGTGTATGTGAACTCCACTGTCCGTTCCAGGTCCATGTTTCAGGTACACCTTCAGTTGGATTTTGAATCTGCTCACCAGCTACTTGAGCGAGGACAGAAGCTTCTACCTTCACTGAAGGAGCTAGGAAACTCTGAAAGCCATGAATCAACGTAACTCCATTTGCGTCATATCCGGTAAAGAGAACAATCTGACTCGAGGAACCATCGTATGCCATAGATGCAGCAGTTCTAGCTGGCGGGAAAATACTAGTTGCATGCGGAGCAATACCACTTGATTTGTATATCGCCGGATTCGCTCCTGCGATCAAAGACCATGAATTTGCCCGTGAATCGTAAGCCCAAGTATCAGACAAGCCAGGAAGAGCGCCAAAGGAAGTGCTACCTCCATTGACAATAATCTCTCCGAGTGCAGAATCGAAGACTGCGCTCATTCCAAAGCGAGCTGTAGGACTATTAGTGGGATACTGTTCTACCCAATTAGTACCGTCCCACACCCAGGTATCAGATAGAGCAACTGAACCTGTCCAATTGTTTGCAAGTCCACCGAACATAACTATCGTGCGTGATACTGGATCATAAACCATTGCCGATTCCGCTCTTCCACCTGGAATTGTTCGGGGGGCGTCTTGCCTCCAGTTGCTTCCGTCCCACTCCCAGGTATCATCAAGAACGTATGAATTGGATGTCATTCCTCCATACAAAACATCAGTTCTAGTTATTGGGTCATACGCCATTGATGCACCAGCTCTGCTGACCGGACTCTTCGTAGGATATTGCTGATTCCAATTACTTCCGTTCCACTCCCAAGTATCGTTCAAAGTGTGAAGGGTTCCATCCTGAATTTCAATTCCTCCAAAGAGTAATACAGTTCTCGTACTCTCGTCGTAAGAGATTGCCGACCCTGCGCGCGGCGAAGGACTATTTGCTGGATTCATTTTTGTCCAAGTTTGCCCATTCCACTCCCAAGTATCCCCAAGAGTTGCGATCATGCCATGATCGCAA
>JAKAVM010000089.1 GCA_021827485.1 Actinomycetes bacterium | reverse complement strand
TCCGATCTCAGAATTCATCTTCACCGCAACTTCCAATAGGTACGATTGCTACTGGCCTGAAAGAAGATTTGGCGGACCCCTCTTCAATGCCACCGGGATCTAACAATTGGTCCTGCAAACCAAGCGCTCAACACCCATATCCGGTAGTGCTCGTCCATGGTACGATACTCAATGCTGCATTTACCTGGCAAGCACTCTCCCCGATGTTGGCCAATGCAGGTTACTGCGTATATGCACTAGACTACGGAGGCAATATTGGCCCCTTTTATGGACTCGGCGATATTGCAACATCTGCTCAAACGCTAGCGACTTTTATTTCTAAAGTGCTGAAATCTACAGGTGCATCCCAAGTCGATATTGTTGGTCACTCTCAAGGTGGTATGATGCCAAGGTATTTCATCCAAAACCTAGGAGGGGCTTCGGAGGTGCACACGCTTATCGCGATAGCTCCTCCAAACAAAGGAACAACCTTTGACGGACTGGTAACGTTGGGAAATGACTTTTCTAGCCTTCTCGGAGTCCCCTTACTAACGGGGATTAATTCGCAACTTCCAGTGTCTTTTGGTCAGCAAGAGCAAGGTTCTAGCTTTATAACCGCGCTCAACGCTGGAGGTGGAACCTCGCCGCAGGTCTCTTATATAAATATCGAGTCAATATATGACGAAGTAATCACGCCTTATACAAACGCTTTCCTCCCTACAGCATCTAACGTCCAAAATATAACGCTACAAAACGACTGCGCTATTGACTTTACTGAGCATGCTGGGATTGTTTACGACCCTGTAACGCTCGGGCTCGTCGTGAATGCCCTTGGAGCCAACGACCCTAATTACAAGCCGCCTTGTACGCTTGTACTGCCGGTAATTGGCTCCTTAGGCAATATATAGTTTGATGAAATACTAGTTGTGTTTGTTATAGGGTGAGTTTCGCTTCTATCTTCTCGACCACCTCCTTTAGAACTTTAACCTGAACATCAAGTCCTATCCCGACAATGGATGCACGAACCGCATCGATTGCCGATGAAATATCGAAGATTTCCTCCAAAGAAAGCTTTACTTGTTGCGGAAATCGCATTCTAGATAGGAGTAGATCCGCCGCCTCGGTACCTAAATCCGTATCGTACATTTCCGTTTTTTCTGCTAGTGCTAGTGACATACATTCCTTTCATAAAGAAGTTTCGCATTCACAAAACTCCTTCCTTATCGCTGCTTTACTTGAGAACAACTTATCTATTCACACCAAAAAGTTGGCTAAAAAGTAGATGTCCCAAGGCTTATTATCACCTGCCTATCTTGCTGGATACCTTTCACTTTTCTTACAAAGTTCTTGCACGACAAAATTTCTTAGAAACCTCCTAAAGTGTTAGCAACCCAGCGCCCGCCGACCGGGGCGGGCACGCCGTAACCTAAGGCTGATGGAAATCCTCCTATAGGCCCTAGCGTTATTGCTAACAGATTGCAATAACACCTAGAAAGTGTTAGCTTGAGACCGTGCGGCCGGATGATCAAGTTGCCCCAGACTCAGCCAACGTATTGGTCGATAACAAGACTCTGGACCAAAGTGGGAAACTTGCTCAGTCTTTCCGAC
This sequence comes from Actinomycetes bacterium, assembly GCA_021827485.1. GTDB lineage: Bacteria > Actinomycetota > Acidimicrobiia > Acidimicrobiales > JAKAVM01 > JAKAVM01. The sequence goes on along the minus strand of JAKAVM010000089.1, from coordinate 32,754 downwards.
TCCACGACCTAATTCCGTTGTCGGTGTCCAGTGTCGGTCCAATGTTCTCGGTGGCCGCAACCGGAGGAGTGATGGCAGCCATTGCTGGCTGGTGGACGTTACCAGCTATTGCAATCCTAGCGGTTCCTTTTATCGTGTCGAGCTTTGTTTTTCGGTTACTCAATCGGCACTTTCCCAATTCAGGAGCATCCTATCACTGGTCAGCACGAGTCCTTGGCAAGAGCATCTCTCGCTATCAAGCATGGATACTCATTCTTGCGTACTTTATATCCATACCTCCTATTGCGATACCAGCAGGCACCTATACGCTAGCAATTGTTGCGCCGCACTACCATCCAACCCAGATCATTGAGTTGTTGGTTACAATTTTCTGGATTGTATTCGCAGCCATACCCTTACTGCTTGGAGCCAAGCCAACCGCTAGGATTACCCAAATTTTCTTCGCTGTTGAAATGATTGCTCTCGTTAGCTTTGCAATTGTTGGACTTGCCAAACTTCCGACCATTGCGGTCCCGATTCACTTTGGCCCTCCTCCGATTGGCGGAATACTTATAGTCGCAGTAATAGCGGCAACTATCCTTGATGGCTGGGAGATCGACAGTTACGCTGCTGAAGAATCTATCAAACCCAGAGAACATCCTGGGCTAGGTGGCATTATTGGGGCGCTTGGAGCGCTAATGTTCTATGCTATCCTGTATCCGTTGATGTTGGCAGAAACTCCTCTCCACAGCTTGGCCAACGCTCAAGATCCTCTAGCGATATGGTCTCAGCGGTTAGTCCCGGGGGAACCTTGGCTAATTCTTATCCCGATACTTCTTTCAACCGCTGGTGGTCTTTGGCTCACCACCTTTATCTTGACTAGAGCTCTTTTTGCTATGGGGCGAGAAAACCTCATTCCACCAAGATTTGCAACCCTCAATAGAAATGCAGTCCCATTTTTTGCAATCATAGTCAGCTTGGGACTAGCTCTCGTGATTGTTACTCTGCAACTTTTTGTCGGTTCACTTAGTTCATTTTTCACACTTGTACTTTCTAGCGCAGGTTTCTTCTTGCTGGCTGAGTTTTTCTTTGACTCGCTCACCGCACTAGTTTTCTTGACCATTGGCCACAAGCGTTTACCTGATGTTCAAATTCAACCCCATTCCCACCGGGCTTTGGCGGTTGCATCGGCGCTATCCACCCTACTAATGGGCATCTTACTGGTAGCATTTTTTGTATATGGTCCCAGAGCTATTGGAAATGGTATTGACGAAACTATCGGAGCATTGCTCGGCCTCGGTTTCGCCTTTGCCTGGTTTACCAGAGGCCGCACTACAAAAGCGTATGTATTCCACGGAGATAACCTTACCTAGCATTTTCGAGATACGATAGGTCATGAAAATGTTGCAGGACATGCCTTCCAACTATGCATACAAACACGCAAAGAACACCGTACTAGATAAAGCTGCGCTGAATAACTCTCTTGGTATTCTAACAAGTGACAAACTTTCTCACCTCGTTGAGTTGGTTGCGTGGAATCCTGAGCCTAACCTATTTATAGTTCAATCCCAAGATGGATCCGTCGCCTTTCGACGAGGAATGGATGGAGACAAAATAGACTTTAGTATCGAATCACTAGATGGTCGTAATCCGATAGGTATTCAGGCTGTTGATCACTTTTCCCCATTGAAGGCTGAATTGGAAAACAAATTTCCCAATAGGCAAATTAACAGCTATCCCTATGCGTTTGAACACATATCTCAAGTATTCGATCACCCATGCGCGCCTGATATAGTGGCTCTTCACACCGCCCAGCATAAGTACGACACCAACATTGGCAATCATGGATCGCTAAGTGTAATACAGGCTCGTGCACCCTTTATCGCCTGCGGACCCGGAATCAGAAACCTAGGTCTAATTGATGGCCACTGTAGGTTGATTGATGTTGCACCGACCATTCTGGAACTAATGAACAGCAAAAAGGGCGCCGGTATTGGTCCGAACGGTCTCCATTGCCCAAATGGTCTTTATCTATCCCGGCAGGATGGTACGGTTATTGAGTCGATTATCGATCACGATTATCTTCCCAAGAGGGTATTGGTGTTTCTCCTTGATGGATGCAATGCAAATGTGCTTTATGATGCATCTAAACTGGGTCAAGTCCCAACGATAACTGGATTGATAAACCGAGGTATGGCTTTTCGCTATGGAGCAATCTCAACTCTACCTACTGTTACGCTAGCCAACCATACTTCCCTAATGACCGGTTGCTTTCCAGCACATCACGGTGTACTGCACAATGCTTGGTGGGACAGAGAGACCCAAACACAAATAGTTACAGAATCCATTACCACCTGGCATACCGCAATGCAGTGGCTCTCCCCTGGTACCGAGACGATCCACCAAGCGCTCAAACGCTCCCGACCCGATGTAATTAGTTATTCGGTCAATGAACCGGCAGACACCGGAGCAGATTGGTCAACTTTTGAGTTTTTCCGTCAAGGCAAGCAGATGGACATAATGCCAGATCTTGCGGGTCCGTTTCCTTTAGCACACCCTGAGGTCGCGGATTTTTCGCCGCACACTCGATTCGGGGTTGTGGCCGACACTATGGTACTCAATCACGGGTGTGGGCTGTGGGGTGGAGAACTGTATGATACGAAGATGGAGGTTCCTGATTTTTGTTGGATCAATATGCCGCTTATTGATTCTGTTTTCCATGACACAGGACCACACTCCGAGCTATCTCGTCTGGCCCTAGAGGAAACCGATGCTCGCATAGGTGAAATTCTCAGTGTAATTGCGAGGCGAGGACTGCTTGACGAAACCGCTATTTTCCTAGTTGCAGACCATGGCATGGAGGAATCTGACCCACAGATCACAGAAAGCTGGAACCCTTATCTAGAGCAGGCAAATATTGCATTCCGAGATGAAGCCTACGGATTTATATACCTGACCCCCTAGCCAGAAGATTGGCTCCGAACAGCTAACTTTACTGGGTATTGACAGTATAGACTTAGTCATGTAGACTAAGCAGTATGAGTAAGATCGTCAATATCTTCGAGGCCAAGACGCATCTCTCGCAGCTTTTGGAGCGCGTGCGAGCTGGAGAGGAAATTATTCTGGCCAAGAACGGGAAGCCTTATGCCAGACTTGTTCCTCTTGAAACTCCACCGAAACGACAGCTTGGTTTTATGAAGGGAACCGTTGATGCAACTTTCTTTGATCCGCTCCCCGAGAACGAACTGAGTTCTTGGGAATAACGGCCTTACTTGATACGCATGTCCTACTCTGGGCGGCTATCGAGCCAGAAAAACTTTCTGTTCCCGCAATAGAGCTACTTGAAAATCTTGAAAACCGTCTATTGGTTAGTACAGCTAGCGCATGGGAAATCTCTACTAAGTTTCGACTCGGTAGGTTGCCGCATGCCAAATCCCTAATCCGCCGTTATGGACAAGTACTCGCTCAACTAGGAGCGCACTCTCTGCCAATAACCGACGCACATGCTCTCAAAGCAGGGTCCTGGCCAATTGCTCATCGCGATCCATTTGACCGAATGCTAGCTGCTCAGGCTCAATTGGAATCAATTACTCTGATCAGTGCCGATAAAGCGATGGACGATTTTGGAATAAACCGAGTTTGGTAAGATCAGTAGCTCAAAGGTTGCGCTCCTAGTCGAGCCTGTTGAGCGAGCCGATAAACTCTCTGAGACGCCCGTAGTGTTTTCGGTCAAATCGCATTGCGATCCGAGGTAGGTCTACGTAGTCGTTGCTTGCTCTCTCGGGTGGCAGTGCATCAGTTATCCTTATCTCTCCGCTTGCCAGAATAGCCGAGTACTCCTCATTGAGTTCTCTTAATTGTGCCTTGGAGGGAACTTTCGTCAATCTAATCACAAGCAGATCCCCAACCCACCTACAAGAATGGTAATTGGAATAGAAGTTCATTATTTCTTGGACCGCCATATTGACATCATCGGTTATAGTGAATAACGAGCGATCCTCTGGCGCAACTAGCCCCTGGCCTATTAGCTGCTCTGTAACAAATTTCGTCCAGTGATCCCAATAACCGCCACCAGGCTCATCTATCAAAACAATTGGTGCGGGTTGTGACTTGCCAGTCTGCATCAAAGTCATAACTTCATAAGTCTCATCCATGGTTCCGAAACCACCGGGTAATACAGCGAAAGCATGAGATTCCTTCATCAACATTAGTTTTCTCGTAAAGAAATATCTCATCTCGACTAATTTAGGATCTGATGCAATAAATCGGTTAGCGCTCTCAAACGGAAGTCTGATAAGTACGCCGATAGCATTCTCGGGTCCTGCGCCTGCCATCCCCGCCTCCATTATTCCCGGGCCTGCCCCAGTTACGACCATCCACCCGCCTTGAGCAATTTGTCCTGCTAAATCTTGAGCTTGATGATAAGAAGGATGGTCCTGTCCAATCCGAGCTGAGCCAAAGATTGTAACTTTACGTCTTTCTCTATAGGGGCGAAACATGCGAAAAGCGTCAGCCATCTCTTCTAAAGCAGCGCGAGTGATCTTGAGATTGCCTCCATCGAACTCCTCGCCAGCCATCTCCAAAATCGTCGCAAACATTGATCCGAAAATATTGCGATGCTTGGTGATCCCGGCTTCATCGAGAAACTTATCTACTAAGTAGCTATCTCCTCCTGCTTCCACTAACGAATCTCGGTTCGCCTTGGATGGATTTGAATCATCAAAAATATTAGGCTTTTTGCATTCATTTATAACGAGACTACTAGCTGATCGGATAAATTGCAGCGAACTCGCCCGCACCTGGGATGATGGGAATTTCGTGCTAGATTTCTCTAAGAATAAGTTATGAAGGGGGACTTTTTGCTACTTTCTTCAAAAAGAGCAAGTCCCATCCATCATCTAACCTTAGAAGGGGGTAACATGCCGAGTCCTGAGCACGATCAAGTCGTCGAGGTCCTTAGAGCTTTCGGTGTCAAAGATAAAGTCGACACTCCGATTGAAGACCAAAGGGCATCCTATGAATTGGCAGGTGCAGCTTACCCGCTTCCAGTAGGAATCAGTATTGATGAACTAACTATCGGTAAGATGCGTGCTGAATGGATAACTCCTGAGAATGCCATCGAAGGTCGAGCGGTCCTCTACCTTCATGGAGGCGGATACGTTATCGGCTCCATCTCAACTCACCGTGAGTTTGCGTGCCGGATAGCAAATGCCACTAATTCAAAGGTCTTGATCGTAGAATATCGTCTTGCACCAGAACATCTCTTTCCCGCTGCTCTCGACGATGCAGTTAGCTCTTTTAAGTTCTTGCTTGAGGAAGGATACAGGGCATCTCGTCTAGCGATTATTGGAGATTCAGCGGGTGGCGGCCTGACGCTAGCTCTGTTGTTGCGTCTCAGGGAACTAAGTGTAGAGCTGCCAAGTTGCGCTATTTGCTTATCTCCTTGGGTCGACTTGACTATGTCGGGTGATACTATGAAATCTCATGCCAGCCTTGACCCGGTGGTCTCCGAGGAATCGCTCAAGATGATGGCACAACTTTATATTGGCCCAGAAGATTCGAAAAACCCATTAATATCTCCTCTTTACGGTGATTTCTCCGGGTTTCCTCCTTTGCTTATACAGGTCGGTACCGCCGAAGTTCTTCTCGACGACTCACGACGGCTCGCTAAGAAAGCATTAGAGCAAGGAGTACAAGTAACCCTGCATGAGTTCGAGGGTCTAATACATGTCTTTCAGGCGTTCGCCGCCTTAGCCCCTGAATCCGCTCAGGCGGTAGATGAAATCGGGGCTTTTTGCGCGTTACACTTTGCTGAGTAACTTGGCCAAGGCCATCGGCCACTGCAGGGACCACTGTCGGCAAAAGTAACTTGGCCAAGGCCATCGGCCACTGCAGGGACCACTGTCGGCAAAAGTAACTTGGCCAAGGCCATCGGCTAGCTTATTCAAGTGCTCTCGGCAAACTCGCCAGCCATCTTGCTGACGGTATCAAGGTACTCCTCCACCATATCCAATACAACTTTGCGAACCGGTCTTACTTGTTTGAGCGATCCGACTACTTGGCCGACAAAATAAGTGATAAGTTGCTCTGCACCCGAACCTTTGGTTGCGGCAGCTCGGGCGATTCGAAGTTGCGCTTCTGCAACTAACATAGTCTGTAGGGGCATTCCCAGAGGGCTCGGAGTCTCGGGAGAATCCCACTCCTGCGTCCATGCGGAGCGCAACTGACGGGCCGGCTTGCCCGTAGAGCAGCGCGACCGCACAGTATCGTGTGACGATGCTTGTAAGAATTTTTCCTTCACGACTGGATGAGTTTCAGCTTCCTCAGTGGTTAGCCATACCGATCCAGTCCACACTCCTTTTGCACCAAGAGCCATCGCTGCAGCCATCTGCCTCCCACTAGCGATACCTCCGGCGGCAAGTACCGGGAGAGGTGCCACTGCATCAACCACTTCAGGAACAAGTACCATTGTAGATACTTCGCCAGTATGTCCTCCTGCTTCATAACCTTGAGCCACCACAAGATCTACACCCACATCTCTGTGCTGAAGGGCATGCTTGGCACTTCCGGCTAAGGCAGCCACGAGGACACCCTTGGAGTGTGCCCTCTCCACCATTTCGGTCGGCGGAGGTCCCAGGGCATTAGCCACTAGAGAGACCTTATGAGCGAATACAACGTCCAGTAGACCTGCTGCACGTTCTTTTGACCATCCAAGTAGACCTGATGGGGAAGTTTGATCTTTGGGTAAAGCTGGGACACCATATCTCTCCATTAGTTCATCTACGAAGCTACGTAGCTCGTCAGGTATAAAACCTTGAAGATCGTCGACACCCAATCCATCGGTATCTGATCCTACGTACTTAGCTGGAACTATTACATCCACACCATAGGGCTTCCCATCTGTTTCATTATCTATCCACGATAGTTCAACGTCGAGCTGTTCGGGAGTCAATGACACCGCACCCAATACACCAAGACCACCACTCTTGCTAACCGCAGCTACAACGTCGCGACAGTGACTAAATGCGAATATAGGAAACTCAATCCCAAACATTTCACTTATCGATTCTTGCATTACAATTAATACCTACTTCCTTCGTAATATATCTTGCCGTCCCATTAAGTTCAGCTAAATTCATGGGGAACATAGCTTGCAACTTTTTCAATGTAAGGGATTACTCTAGGACACGCTATCAGACGCCACCTGAATGTACCCTATAGTTCATTGCAACCGAAATTGACCACTACCTTATTCTTTACAGGCCCCACAAAGGTTATGTAGGGGCTTTAGGCCCTATGGATTGCCGAACCAACCAAGAGAAAACGTCAAGAGTTGTTCATTGCCTATGATGCGCTCAGAGCGAATTGAATTAGCGCAGAGCCTGTATCACTACCCCAGAATAGCCCATCGCAAGCCTTTCCAAGTCTTTCGGATCGGAGGTTAGAATGAGCGCTTCACCTAGACGAATAGCCGTTGCCACAACGATTGCGTCTACTGCCGAACATGAGTTGAGATTGTTAGAACCAATCAGCCTGGCCGCAACGCGAGCGGTTCCTCGATCTACGGGAAGTACTTCAATGCCTTGATTCAGAATTCGGTCGACTGCAGCATCTCGTGCTTTACCCTGATAGGCCTCGACTAGAACTGCAGCTGAAGTACGAATAGGTGCCTTCCGGGCTGCGGCAGCGTAAAGTACTGCTTGGGCCCTACGAGCAGATACACCACGTTCTTTTGGCGAACCGAGTACGCTAAGTGCCTCAGTATCAAGCATAATGACAGCCACGGTCTATCGACGCTGCGACTGACGCTTAGTAGTTTTTCGACGCTGCCTATCCAATCGGTCTAAAGAAGCGAGTGCTTGGGCGACCATGGCTTCGTCTGGGGGGCCGATCTCCTTTTCAAGATCACCAAGTAGGGCCCCGAGGCGACCCATTTGAAGTTCATGTCGAACAGCTTGGTTCACGAACGCGCTGATACCTCTGCTCCCGGCCCGCTCACGCATCTCTTCAGCAAGCTCGTCTTCGACGGTTACGGACAACTTGGTCATACCCATTGAATAAATCCTACTCTAGTAGGAGTATAACTTCAAGGAAATATAGGCAACAATCAACTAGGCATTTACCTCTAAAGGTTTCTCGGAAGCATAGGACGCTAAGGCCGAGCCAAGAGAGTAAAATTGTTTGATGAACTCTTGGGGGCAGTACGGAGACAGGCTTCCATTGTCGTTTCTATTTTGATGCTAGCAAGCTGCAGTACTAATTACGACAGCCACCCGCCTGCAGTAGTAGATATATTCCCTTTTGCACCACAAGTCATATTTTTTGTGAACTCAAATGAAGGGTGGGCAGCTGGCGGAAACACTATCTTCAAGACAACCACCAGCGGCAAAACTTGGAACCAATAGCTTGTTGTATCGCCCCTCGATACTTTCGAGAGTCTAGATTTTGTAAACAAGAATGATGGTTGGGCAACTGATCTTCGTGGAGCGATTTTAGCCACGTTGAATGGTGGAACGAACTGGTCTACACTTCAGGGCCCGGTTCCATTGTTAAACCCCACAAAGAAACACCCATCCCCATCTCAAGTTATCAGCACCCAGCTGTTGAACAAGAATGATGCCATTGCACTTGTTTATCATGAGCTTGCTTCACAGCAAGGCCTTGTCGGCATGCTCTATCTAACCAACAACGGGGGTAACGTCGCCGCTTAACTTTCTTGTTCCTCTCCGTCAAATGGGTGGCTACTCGTTTCCAGCCAAGGAGGCGGTCCGGGACCGGTTTTCCCTCCTAGTTACTCGGACTTTGCAACATCTCGTAACCGAAACCACTAGCATCCAGTATTGAATAGTCTCTCTCCAGAGAAGGTGGCTATGCACCAGCTTTCCCCGGTGATAACTCAAATCCCCAAGGGATTACGTCACCGCAGGGTTTGACGCCAACCGGACTTGTCGCAGTAAAGCCAGATACCGCCTACTTTTTCAGTACCGGACGACGTATCAACTTTCCACCTGATCCGATAGATAACATTGGTACATCCGACGGAGGGGCAGACCAAGGCCCCACGGTTCTCTCGCAAACTACAGATGGTGGCGATGCCTGCAAACTGATTCACTCCTTTGGCAGAGTGGGATTCCACAATTTAGGAGTCTCACGCCGCTGATTTCCAGGCAAGCTAATCGTGATCCTACTTCGGTGCCCGATCCATAGGCCGCACTCCCACAAATTGAAGTCCAGGGAGCCTACTCATCATTGTGCTTGTGTTGCTTATGAGCAAAAAACTTCGTTTCTCTTGCCAATCATTTTTCGGCGAACTATAGTAGAACATATGTTCTTGACTGACGACAACGAATCTTTTCTTGATCTCCTGGTGGGATCTAAGGGGCCAATTGAGCTCAATGGTCTCGATAATGAAGTTATCGAGGAGTGCATTATTGAACTTTGTGCACATATTTCATCCCTGAATTCAAAGTGGTTGGAGCTTGTTGCCGAGTTTGATAAACGCAAGCTATATGAGCAATGGGGATGTCGCTCTAGCGCTCACTGGCTCTCTCTCAAGTGTGGTATTTCGCTTTCAACGGGTTATGAACACGTGCGAGTCGCCAAATCGATGGTATCCCATACCGATGTACACAAAAGTTTTTCCGACGGAGAGATTTCATATTCGAAACTCCGAGCCATCACGAGAGTTGTGAATCAAGATAATCAGGAATTTTTGGTTCAATTGGCAAAAATCGCAACCGGAAGCCAACTTGCCCAAATCGTAGGAGCTTTCTCGGGTGCCTTGCAGAGTCAAGACACTCAACTCGAAGAAGTTCGTTATAAAAAACGCTATCTAACCTATAGATACGATGACGATGGTTCGCTCGTTGGTTTTTTTAGACTTCCACCAGAAACTGGTGCACTTTTTGTCCACGCCCTTGAAGGTGCCAAAGCTGAGATTCAAAAGCAACAACGAGCCGACAAGAGAGCTTCAAAGGGTCAAGATTCGCGCAACTATGACTCTCCCGCGGAAGTATTTCGTAACTCTGACTCTGATGACCATGGCGACTCTCCCGCGGAAGAATCAGATCAGTTCGTCGGCTCGGGCGAATCTGAAGCCAATAATGACTCTCCCGCGGAAGAATCAGATCAGTTCGTCGGCTCGGGTGAATCTGAAGCCAATAATGACTCTCCCGCGGAAGAATCAGCAAATAGTACTTACGATTATTTCTCCGATACTTCAGACACCTGTAACACTTCTCCCCTTGATCCAAGTAATGCTGACAATCCATATGGGGCTTCCAACTGTGACGGGCTAGCCCTTATGAGTGAGCTTTCACTTGCCAAATTGCAAGAACTCACTAGTAAGAACATATTTGTTAGACCACAAACCTCTGTCGTTATACATATGAACGAGGCCAATGATCAGGCAACAATTCAAAATGGTCCTTTGATTTCAGGAGAATTAGCAAGAAGACTAAGTTGCGATGCGAAACTAGTGCGCTACCAAGACCAAGACCCTTCTAATATCTATAACCTCAACTTTGGTAGAAAGAGACGTTTAGTTACCCAGCGACAGAAACGAGCCTTGGTAGCCCGAGACAAGGGATGTAGATTTCCAGACTGTAAACAGACGCGATACGTAAATGCCCACCACATTATTCACTGGTCGCACGGTGGCAATAGCGACCTAGACAATCTTGTTCTACTTTGTTCCTTCCACCATCACCAGGTCCACGAAGGTGGGATTAAAATGGAAAAAGATAGTCAAGGATACTTGCACTTTTACAACAGAACCGGCAGGGAAGTCGAAAACCATTCCCAGGTGATCGATCGACTTTATGAGAAGAATATTCACTTTAACAATACCTATCTAGGATCTGAAGCATTTTCCAATATTTCAAACGCGAGCATTTCGCCGAGCTGGTCGGGTGAGAGTCTGGATCTAGTTTGTACTCTGGATGCTCTCTTTAGCGTTCAAGACAAAAGTAAGAGCGTCCATGATAAGAGTAAGTCTGCATAACCTCGCTCGTTCGTCCCAACAGCTCAGCATATAAAAGCACCCCGAAGCCTTAGATAAATCAGTACGAGATATCTATTTTTCTATTTACCCTAATGGTTGCTTTCCCATACTTTCAATCCATCACTATAGATCTTCCGTGCTTGCTCAATATCTATCGCCTCCGGACCTTTACCATTTGGCCCGGGTACTTCTAGAATGCAGTCGGCTGCATTGAATGCATTATGGGCAATCAACAACCCTAAACAGTCAGCTCCAATCGAACCCACTCCTAGGTTCGCATGCCGATCTCGATTTGAGCCAAGAGCTACTTTTGAATCGTTGAGATGAATTGCCTTGAGCCGTCCTAAACCAATTACGGAATCGAACTGAGCAATTACTGACTCCACTTTAGATGCCGACGAATAATCTATCCCTGAGGCCCAAAGGTGTTGTGTGTCAATGCAAACACCAAAATTAATTGAGTATTTGCCTGCCAGGATTGACTCAGTCCGCTCGATCAATTGAGCTAAGTCCTCGAAGGTGCGACCAATGGTATCGCCTGCGCCAGCCGTATTTTCGAACAAGACCGATGTTCGAAAGTTCTTGCCAAAATCCCTAGAAGCTATCTCAACTGCACTAGCTATTCCTTGAGCAATCGAGACTAGCCCAGCTTGAAGCCCGGAAGCCCTATGACTTCCTGGGTGGAAAATGAGTCCAGAAGATGTAATGGACTCACAAGCCAGCAAATTAGAAGCAAAACACTCAACTGAGCGCTTGAACAACTCCTTTTCCGGGGATGCCAGATTGATCAAATAAGTAGCATGGCAATATATCCGTTCCACCGTCTCTGATTCACAAAGAGCTAAACGGCATTTCGCTGCCTGGTCGTCGGAGATCGGGGTCGGTCGCCACGCTCTTGGACTTTGAGTAAATACCTGTACTACCTGCGCGCCCATCTTCTCTGCGCGCTCAATAGCTTTTGCCGGACCGCCCGCCGATGAAGTATGAGCTCCAATTAGCAAAGCGGCACTGCCAATAGTGAACTATGAGCTCCAATTAGCAAAGCGGCACTGCCAATAGTGAACTATGAGCTCCAATTAGCAAAGCGGCACTACAATATAGATTTAGACGTCTAAGAATCTTCGAAGCGCAATTGCAGACCCACCAGCGCCAACAAGACTTCCAAATATCAGCAGCAGGATGTAGACGACCAGCGTTTCACCTGCAGTTGCAGTCATGGGCTGCAGCAATTGAATCTTATTCTGAGAAATAAGCTTTCTAAATTCGTCAACAAAAAACGCCGTAAGTCCGCAACCAATAACGGCCCCGATTAGACCTTGGATAAGCCCCTCTGCCATAAAAGGAATTCGAATAAACCAGTTGGTTGCCCCAACCAACTTCATAACTTCCACTTCTTTGCGGCGCGCAAAGATAGCCAGCCTGATTGAATTCAATATCAATACAATAGATGAAACAAGTAAGGCGGCGGCTGCCACCAACGAGGCTACTTGTAAGAAATTAGAGATTTTCAATAGTTGCTCTACCTCGCCCTTGGCATACTCCACTGCTTGGACCGCCGGTTGGTTATTGAATATCGCACCCACCGAACTTGCTTGAGAAGCATTTTTTAGCTTTATCCTGAAAGACACTGGCAATTGAGACGGGCTGGTAATGGCACTTTCCATGGTGGGATCGCCCCGAAACATCTGCCGATACTCATTATAAGCACATTTTTGATTGCAAAAAGATGCCTTAGCAACTTGAGACATGTTACCAAGCTGATCCGCAACTGCTTTGGCCTGGGGATTGTGAATCGATTGAACACTCTGATCCATGAAAATGGCTAGCGTTACCCCACTTTGCCATCGAGCAGTCGCGTTATCAACCTCTTGTCTAAACAGTAGAGCAACTCCTACAAACGACAACGAAAAGGCCACCGTAACCACTGCCGCCAGACTAACCATCCAATTGCGCCACAGGTTATTCGTGGTCTCTTTAACTACATATTCAACTGAAATAGCCATTATATCGTATTCAAATACTTCTGAACTCTAAGTCCCAGTCCCGTATCCATAGATACCTCTGACCTGATCACGCATAACTCGACCTTGCGATAGCTCAATCACCCTACGGCGCATTGAATCCACAATTACAAAATCATGAGTGGCCATAACAACAGTAGTTCCAGTCTTATTGATTCGATCTAGTAATCTCATAATTCCGCGAGTGGTAGCTGGATCTAAGTTGCCTGTTGGTTCGTCGGCCAGCAGCACTAAAGGACGATTAACAAATGCCCTCGCAATTGCAACTCTTTGTTGTTCGCCACCTGAAAGTTCCTCCGGAAATCTTTCTCTCTTCTTGAGGAGGCCAACCAACTCAAGTACCTGTGGAACCTGTGCATCTATAACATGTCGAGGTCGGCCAATCACTTCTAAGGCAAAAGCAACATTTTCGTGAACGGTCCTATTTGGAAGCAGGCGAAAATCTTGGAACACACAACCTATATTTCTTCTGAGATATGGAACTTTCCAATGCGATAGTTTTCCTATCTGCTTGCCAGCTACCCATATCTTTCCTGAATCGGGCATTTCATCTCGCAGCACTAACTTCAAAAAAGTAGTCTTGCCCGAACCAGATGAACCGACCAAAAATACAAACTCACCTTTTTGTATTTCAGTGGTGCAAGCTTCCAGGGCAGTTACAGCGCCCTCTTTGTATGTTTTAGTGACATTTTCAAAACGAATCATAAAATATTCCAAGGTCTAACAAGAAGATTCTTATCTTCCCTACTCCCGGCCTGCTCGCATACAGCGGACGTTCGACTGGTAACGCTGGACTGCAAACGCTGGACTGCAAACGCTGGACTGCAAACACCAAGAGTTAAGCCTTTAGCTTACCAGCTTCACTCCTAAAATCGGTGAAGGTCCGCCCGATCAAGCTTTTTGCCAATTTTTCCCTTTATTTGGCGATGAAAAAGTTGCTTTCCCCCAATGACTAAAGTCTAGGAGAGCCGAACACATCCGGGGTGTCAACTCTTGAGGTCGGTAACAATATCTGATATTCTGATTTTATGCCGGATATAAGCGCTACCGACGCCGCCAGGAACTTTGCAGACCTCCTCGACAAGGTGGAGCACAACGGCGAGAAGTTCACTGTCGTTCGCCGAGGGCGGACTATAGCCGAGATACGTCCAATTCAAGCCAGCCAGGGCGGCGAGGTAAAGGCAATGCTCCGCCGCCACCGCCTGGATTCCACTTGGGGAAACGACCTCGCAACTGTTCGGGCGCTTCTCGAGGTCGAGGAACGAACCTGACCCAGTTGCTCTTCGACACGACATTCCTAATTGAAGCGGACCGATCCTGACCCAGTTGCTCTTCGACACGACATTCCTAATTGAAGCGGACCGATCCTGACCCAGTTGCTCTTCGACACGACATTCCTAATTGAAGCGGACCGATCCGGCTCGGCTCTCGATGATGTGATAAATGATGAGGATGACGTGGCCATCGCTGCTGTCACCATCGCTGAACTCCGAGTCGGAGTGGCATTGTCAATAGGGAGGTCGCGCAGACTTCGCGAAGCATTTCTGGCTGACGTCGAGGCTACGATTCCGGCTCTTGACTACAACGCCCACGTGGCCAGAGAGCACGCGGATCTGCTGGTCGCCGTTCGACAGCAAGGACGCCCCCGAGGTGCGCACGATCTGATAATTGCCGCAACTGCCCGAGCAACTAGACGCACAGTTGTCAGCGCTGATAAATCCGGCTTCGACAACCTCCCTGGAGTGTCAGTTCGTTACCAGCGCTGATGATCGGCCTTCCACCACGGATGAGGCGATCTAGTTCCGATTACCAGCCATTCGTTCACGCTGCCAACGGATAAATGAGTTCATAAACTCGTCCAAGTCCCCGTCTAACACTGCATCCACATTTCCAACTTGAAACTCTGTTCTTAGATCCTTGACCATACGATATGGTGCTAACACGTAGGAACGTATCTGGCTGCCCCACGATATATCAGACTTGGGACCTGAGATGGAATTCATCGTGTCCTTATGCTCTTCGCGGGCCAGCTCGGCAAGTTTGGCCTTGAGTATTTGCATTGCTCGCGCTTTATTTTGGTGCTGACTGCGCTCATTCTGGCAGGAAACGACAATGCCAGAAGGCAAATGGGTAAGTCGTACTGCCGAATCAGTTACATTGACATGCTGACCACCTGCTCCCGAGGAACGATATGTATCTACACGAAGTTCCTTTTCGTCTATCTCTACCTCATCTGAGCTATCCACCACAAAAGGTACGACGTCTAGAGACGAAAAACTTGTCTGTCTCCGATGCTGAGAGTCGAAAGGTGACATTCTTACAAGGCGGTGTACGCCTCTTTCAGCCGAGAGAAGACCGTATGCAAACCGTCCTTTTACGATAAACGTTGCAGACTGGATCCCAGCCTCTTGACCGGCCGACACCTCATCTAACTCAACTTCAAATCCTCTTCGCTCGGCCCAACGCAAGTACATTCTCAGCATCATCTCTGCCCAATCTTGCGCATCGGTACCTCCTTCGCCTGAATGTATCTCACATACCGCATCAGACTCGTCAAACTCACCAGAGAAAAGTGCCCGTAGTTCAAGGGAGTCAAGGCGGTAGGACAGATCATCAACCAGATCACAGATCTCTGATTCCACTGAATCATCGCCTTCTTCAACCCCTAGCTCATAGAGCGCTTGCGCATCCGCAAGCTTCGACTGCAGCTGTTCTATCAAGCTAACATCTTCCTTGTCTCTTCCATAAGCTGTAGTTAGCTGTCTGGCATTGTCCGGATCGTCCCATAGGTCTGGTCTTGAAATCTCCGCTTCAAGCTCGACGAGGCGTAGTCTAAGCTTTTCAACCCCTAGATAGATTGCTGCTTCGCAAATGCGCTTGTCCAGACCCCCAAGTGAATCACTAAAATCTTGCATAACTGACCAGTTCTTGAGTTCAGCGTCCGTGACACATTTTGAATTTTTTGCCAGACTCGCACCAACAGGGATCATTGCGACCAATTTTCTCCCGAGAGTCTTTTACCAGAGGTTGTTGCGTGACCTGAAGGTCACCTGAATAATTAGCTTGCCCTTGCGACTCCGGGCCACCCGAACCCGAACCGGGCCCTCCCAACCCAGAACCAGGCGCGCCGCCGGAACGAGACTCAGAACCAGGCCCTTGGTAGGTACCACCTGATTGATTAGCCATAGCCCCCTGATTTGCAGCATATACTGCAGGATTGGCCATACCAGATGATTCAAATGCTAATGGATCTGTTTGAGCTATATAGTTTGCTTGCTCAAAATCGGCTTGCGTTCCCACTTGCTGGATTGCCTCGATATGCATCACATACTTTAGGTAGTCGTCATCAATTGCGGCTACCAATTT
Organism: Actinomycetes bacterium; assembly: GCA_021827485.1. Taxonomy (GTDB): domain Bacteria; phylum Actinomycetota; class Acidimicrobiia; order Acidimicrobiales; family JAKAVM01; genus JAKAVM01. The sequence goes on along the minus strand of JAKAVM010000089.1, from coordinate 16,386 downwards.
ACTGAACATTTCAAAACCTTCACGCTGCCAGGCTACTAATGGATCTTGCTGGCCCATTGCCCGCAAGTTTATTCCCTCACGTAAATAATCCATCTCAGAAAGATGTTCTCTCCATCTTTGATCAATGATCTGGATCATGACTTCACGCTCGATTGTCCGAAAATCTTCAATACCACCGGGCAGTAGAGTTGACTCGCGCTCCTCATAATAGAGTGTCGCCTCCGCAACTACAGATTCGATAATATGCTCGGTATTATCAGCGCTCTCGAGCTCACTTTCGGTAAACTTGGTCGGAAAGTACTGAGTCAGTTCAGCGATCAAAGCTTCAAGGTTCCACTCTTCATGGAAATCTGAGGGGCAAGCTGCGGCGACACAGGACCTAACCGCTTGATCTAATAATTCAAGTGTTTTCTCCCTTAGATCAAGACCTTCAAGAATTTGAACACGCAGAGCATAGATGACCTTTCTCTGCTCATTCATTACCTCGTCATACTTGAGAACATCTTTACGAACCTCTGAGTTGTAAGCCTCGACAGTACCTTGGGCGCGCTCCACTGCTTTAGTAACCATTTTTGCCTCAATCGGAATATCCTCTGGAAGAGTCTTATCCATTATCCAATTCATTGCACCAGTGGCAAACCGGCTCATCAACTCATCTTCTAGAGATAAATAAAATCTACTCTCACCAGGATCACCCTGTCGTCCTGAACGACCTCGTAGCTGATTGTCTATACGTCTCGACTCATGACGTTCACTTCCTAAAACATAAAGGCCACCCAACTCACGCACTTTTGCGGCCTCAGCTTCGCATTTTGATGAGATGGTCTCAAGTAATTGCTTCTTAGCCGCCTCATAGCCGTCGGAATCCGGGTCCAACTCTTGCGCTGCTATAGCATCTTGTACAAGATACTCCGGATTGCCACCTAGAATAATGTCTACACCTCGACCAGCCATATTTGTAGCTACAGTAATAGCATGCAGCCGCCCGGCCTGCGCCACGACAACTGCTTCTCGTGCATGCTGCTTTGCATTTAGGACATTGTGAGTTATTCCTTTACGTTCGAGCAGCTTGGAAAGAAGCTCGGACTTCTCTACGGATGCTGTTCCAACCAAGACCGGTTGACCTCGACTATATCTCTCATCCAAGTCCTCGATTACGGCATTGAATTTTGCCTGCTCGCTCTTGAAAACTAAATCCGATTTGTCAATACGTATCATATTACGATTTGTAGGGATCGGAACGACCGACATGCCATAAGTATTAGCAAACTCAGCTGCCTCGGTTTCAGCGGTACCAGTCATTCCAGCTATCTTCTCGTACATTCGAAAATAGTTCTGAAGAGTTACGGTCGCCCAAGTGTGGTTTTCTTCCTTAATCTTTACTCGCTCTTTGGCCTCTACCGCTTGGTGAAGCCCCTCACTCCAACGCCGGCCTTCAAGGGTTCGACCCGTAAATTCATCAACGATCTTTACTTCACCACCAACAACGATGTAATCCTTGTCAAGTTTGTAGAGTTCCTTAGCTCTAAGTGCCTGGTTCAAATGATGTACATAGTTAACGGAGACTTCATCGAACATGTTCTCAACCCCCAACTGGCGTTCAACTTTCTCAATGCCGGGCTCAAGTGGGAAAACAATACGCTTTTCTTCATCGACTTCATAATCAATGTCTCGTTTTAGGGTATTTACAATAGACGAAAATTTATAATAGAGCTGAGCCGAATCACTTGACGGGCCACTTATTATCAGAGGTGTTCTGGCTTCATCGATCAGAATTGAGTCAACTTCGTCAACAATTGCGAAGTTGTGGCCTCTTTGGACCATCGCATCCAGGGTACGCACCATGTTGTCACGCAAATAATCAAAACCAAACTCGGTATTGGTTCCATAGGTTATGTCACAGTCGTATGCGGCTCTGCGAACTTCAGATTCCTCCAAGCCTGGTACAATCAACCCAACGGTCAGTCCTAGGAAACGATGTATCTGGCCCATCCAGTTCGCATCCCGTTCTGCTAAATAGTCGTTTACCGTCACCATGTGGACACCTTCACCTGAGAGCCCATTTAGATACGCCGGAAGGGTAGAAACCAAAGTCTTGCCCTCCCCTGTTTTCATCTCGGCAATCCACCCAAAGTGCAAAGCCATTCCACCCATAAGCTGGACATCAAAGTGACGCTGACCAATCTTACGTTTTGCCGCTTCACGCACTAGGGCAAAAGACTCGACCAACAAGTCGTCTAGGGTCTCACCGTTATCCAGTCGCTCTCTGAACTCGACGGTTTTATGCGCAAGATCATCATCGCTAAGCACCTCGAACTCGCGCTCAAGGTCATTTATAGGCACAACTAACTCTGCGAGGCGCCGCACCTTCTTGCCCTCACCGGCCCGCAGAACTTTTTGGAAAATACTCATCTCTCCAAATATCCTATCGGCTGGGAGATATCTAGCGCCTACGCAGGTAAATAGTTTGCAAAAAAGCCTTCACAAGCTGGCACCGGACCGGATTGCGTGGCACCGGACCCAATGTGGCGCTTGGAAAAAGCTCCTAGTGTGCTTTGGGCTTTTCCAAACGATGAATTGCTTTATTGACGACGACCTCTAGAGCAGCGGCTGGATCATGTGCACAAGCCCTTGCTCTGACAACTTTATTCTTGCCCACTACTTTCAGATTACATAGATCCTTCTGAGATATCCGAGGGTTCTTCTCCTCCGTAAAACGCAACTCTGCACGCTCAACGCCCCCAATTAACTTTCCCAAATGATTTATCTTCTCTTCGGCACTTCTAACCAACGACTCTGGTACCTCAACATTCTTTGAGCTAACCAATACGTTCACAACATGTACCTCCTTGAACTATTTCACCTGCATCTGATAGTGAGTTGCGTGCGGCTGACCTGGTCTTTGACCCCACACTCGCCTGCAGAGAACTTCACTCGTACCTCCCCGGCGCCAGAAAAACCATCCATCAAAAAGTTCTTGCTAGATGATCTGGCCAACAGAGAGCTTCTAAAACAAGTTTCCCTTCTTCTCGCCAAAAGCGCGCCTTTGCGCATCCCTAAACGGCAGGACTTACTTCTAAATCGCGCCATGCTCAGCAACCAAGGTTGCCTTACGTGGGTCGTTTCGCCCGCGACTAGCATCAACTTGCAACCACAGACCCGTACGCAACTCATTAGCACTTATTCTACGCCCTTTTTGCTTAGAATAGGCCAAGAAAATTGTTGCGATTGTGAGTCAAACTAGCAAAAAGGCCGACTCTGTTGACCTACAGCCACCTTTGGCCCCAATATGCTGGAGGTTTGCACCAGAATCTAGGTCCCGGTTGTCCAGGAGGCCAAGTACTCCTCCTGGGCAGGGGTGAGCCTGTCAATCTGTGTTCCAATTGATTCAAGCTTGAGTCTGGCTATTTCCCGGTCGATTTCAGCTGGAACGTTGTACACCTTAGGCTTCAGATTCGAAGCGTTCTTAGCAACCCATTCGGCGGCCAATGCCTGGTTTGCAAAACTCATATCCATAACTGAAGCAGGATGTCCTTCAGCAGCAGCTAGGTTTACCAGCCTGCCTTGCGCAATTACTAAAATCCTCTTGCCGCCAACACGATGCTCTTGGACGAATGGACGAATCTCGTTAGAGTTACCTTCCGAGATGTCGCTTAGAGACTTCAAGTCAATTTCGATATCAAAGTGACCAGAGTTCGCAAGAATTGCTCCATCCTTCATAACCTTGAAATGCTCGGAACGCAATACATCTCGATTGCCTGTAACCGTGACAAAAATGTCACCTTCACTTGCTGCTTGATCCATTGGCTCGACCCTGAAACCATCCATGACAGCTTCTAAGGCACGGAGTGGATCAATCTCGGTAACTATCACTTGTGCTCCCATCCCTCTGGCCCTACTTGCAAGTCCTTTACCGCAGTATCCATATCCTGCTACGACAAATATCTTACCTGCTAGAAGGATATTGGTTGCCCTTATAATTCCATCCAGCGTTGATTGACCCGTACCATAACGATTGTCGAACATGTGCTTGGTATCGGCATCGTTGACTGCGACTATTGGGAATCTAAGCGCGTTCTCGGCCTCCATTGCCCGAAGTCTTATCACTCCGGTGGTGGTCTCTTCGGTACCTGCAATTACACTTGAAGTTTGATCTGACCTCAATGTGTGCAGCCTTGAGACTAAGTCGCATCCGTCATCCATAGTCATCTGTGGCATCATGTCCAAAACAGAGTCAATATGTTGATAGTAGACCTCGGAACTCTCTCCCTTGATAGCAAAAACCGAAATCTCTTCGTGTTCTACCAGAGAGGCCGCTACGTCGTCCTGGGTTGACAGCGGATTTGAAGCACAAGCCAATACCGTTGCCCCACCAGCCTTTAGCGTGCGCAGTAAATTAGCGGTTTCGGTTGTTATGTGAAGACATGCTGCAACGGTGATCCCATCCAGAGGCTTCTCTTTAGCAAAGCGCTCTTTGATCGAGGCGAGCACACCCATATTTGAGTCAGCCCACGCAATGCGCTGTCGTCCTAGGCCCGATAATTTCGGGTCTGCGATATCAAATTCCACTTTGCTTTACTATTTCCTCTCAAGTTATTAGGTCCCGTCGCCCCACATAAGGTTTCGGGGGGTAGATCAAAGATGTTAGTCTATACTAGATTCGAGAAGCGATTTTACAGCTAAATAGCGGTAATAAGAAACAGACAACTACTCGGCGGTAGGTTTAGCCAGCTCCTCCTTGAGGTCAACTAGTACCGGAATTGGACCCGGATCAACACCATGAGCCTGGGCAAGTAGAAGCGAAACAATATCGCCGACAAACATCAGGTCAAAAAGCTGAGATAGCTCTCCTTCTCCTTGACCAAACACCTCAGCCGAACCGGCAGTCACCTCTCCAAGTATTTGAGTTACCAAATCTACGCGTCGAGCAATTTGAGGATGTTCCTCTGGATTACGCAAATTTATCAGTGTAAATAACTGGCGAGATACATCTCCAAGCTGGCCCCATCCCGCTAACTCGTTATGGCAAAGTTCTGGATAAGTGGCAGTAAAGGAAAGCAACTTTGCGTTCTCATTTATTTGATTTTTCCATCTAAGACCGGCAACTTGCCCAATCGAGTCGGCACCATAGATCAGAGGAATCCCACCACCAATTTTGGCTGCAACCCTGTTGCATATCCCGTCGTCTGAATCGATTTCAGCTCGCCTTGCGATTAGTTGCTCAATACAAAGCTCAATCCATCTACTGGAACCTGCAAAAAGCCCCACTTTCTCCAAGATTACGAGAGGTGGAATCGATAACGCCCCGATGGCTGCCCTTGGTTGCGGTATGGTTCTAGGTACTTCTACGAGAGGCACCGACCATTGCGAAGCCAATTTAGCAAGCTCGCCGCCACTTGTGACTGCCACCATTCGTGCACCGTCCTCATAGGCCTCGGTCGCAGCTTCAAGGGTTTCTTCGGTATTGCCCGAAAACGATATTGCAAAAACTAATGTTGTCGAATCTACGAAGGCTGGAGCCCCATAGTCTTTGCAGACTGTTACCGGAACGGGCATAAGAGGACCAGCTGCTGCGACCATCACATCTCCAGCAATTCCACTTCCTCCCATCCCAAGCACCACTACATTTTGAATGTCCTCATGATCGGGCAGTTCTGAAATTTGCAATGCCTGTTTGGCTGCCTTCTCAATCTGCTCGGGCAGCCCAAGTGTTGCCTCAACCATATTGAGCGAATCAATAGTAAGTTTCATTCTTGCGTAGAAAAATTCAGCTCAACCCCATTTGAGCTTGCTTTTGCCAATAATCTATCATGCTCAGCTTGATCCGCATCTTGGGCACTTTCGACTAGCATGATCGGGATTTCATCTTCAATTTTATAGACCTTGTGTAACCGTGGATTATAAAGAAGGTCTTCATCCTCAAAATAATACAGCGGACCCTTGTCGATAGGACATGCCAAGATCTCTAATAGTTTCTTATCAAGTGTCAAGTACGACTCCACAATTAATCATTTTTCTTACGTGTAAATATAGTAGGTTTCTTTGGCGTACTTGAACTAAAGATCTCTAGAACAGAATCCACGTGCGTCTGGAGTGACTCTTGGTCGGGCGCTTCGACATTCAGGCGCAGCAATGGCTCTGTATTGGAAGGCCGCAGATTAAACCACCAGTCACCAAGATCAACGGTTAGACCGTCTAAATAATCCAAATTTGCGCTCGGATACTGGCGAGCAAAATACCTTTCAACCTGCTCAATCGCTGCCTTGGTATCGGCAACCTGCGTATTGATCTCGCCTGAAGCTACGTAGCGTTCAAATGGCTTACGCAACTCTGATAAGGGTTGAGAAGCTTTGCCCATCATTTCCAATATAATCATGGCGGCTATCATGCCAGAATCAGCTCTGTAATTATCCCTGAAATAGTAGTGGCCAGAGTGCTCTCCTCCAAAAATCGCTCCCGACTCAGCCATAACTGCCTTGATAAAGGAATGGCCAACCTTAGTGCGTATCGCTGTGCCACCACGTTCCTTGATTACTTCGGGGACCGACTTAGAACAGATCAAGTTATACAATACTATCGCTCCAGGATATTTATCTAGCATTGCGGCAGCAACCATTGCCGTAGTCGTCGATCCGGGGACGGCAATACCCTTCTCGTCAACTAAGAAAACGCGATCGGCATCCCCGTCAAAAGCCAGGCCGACATCTGCTTTACGTGAGATAACTAGCTCGATTAGATCATGTAGATTTTCCGGTTGGATTGGATCAGCCGGGTGATTAGGGAAGTTACCATCGAGTTCTGGATAGAGTATTTCGAGATCAATTCCTAGGGGCTTGAAAACATTAGGTACGACTAATCCCCCCATCCCATTTGCGGTATCAGCAATTACTTTCATATTTGTTATATAATCCAGATTGACAAATGACCGAACATGATTAGCATACGCGTCCAAAATATCCATGGACACGAGTGATCCTTGCAATACCCTGGGACCCGACCCAATCACAGATTCGCTCGATCCAATGGTGGTTGGCGAAGAACTCTTCCTCTGGCCCGATCTAGAATAGTTAGGTCCGAGAATTCCATTGGCTATCCTCTTTATCTCCTCCAGGCCGGTTTCAACTCCAATTGGACTTGCTCCAGCAAGGCAGAACTTGATCCCATTGTATTTGGCCGGATTGTGGGAAGCAGTAAATATTGCGCAAGGAGAATCTAGATTTCCAGCTGCAAAATAACCCATGTCTGTTGAAGCCAAGCCTAAATCAACAACATCAACACCTTGTGAGCGAACTCCAGCAATGAATGCTCCGGCTAATTCTACTCCTGAATCCCGCATATCCCTGCAGACAATTACGCGATTTTCTTTACCGAGGTGTCCGTTCAAACGCAAAAAGATAGTGTATGAAACTCCAATTGCTTTACATATATCAAAATCAAGCTGATCAGGGACCGTGCCCCTAACGTCATATGCCTTGAAAATGACATCGAGCGCGCAGAGATCACTGGGATCAACTCGGACCGGTAAGGCAGAGCCCTCGCCAGCAGCCAAGCTTCCAGCGGAATTTTCTTGGAATAGGGACTCCTCTGCTCCAGAGATCCTCACCTGCTTGCTTTTCGCTGGACTGGGGACCGCTAGCGCAGGTCTCCTCCAGAATATAACTACAAAGACAAGACCCAATATAGTAAGCAGCCAACCAAGGATGTCTGATGAACTATACCCGTAATGCAGGGAAACATATTTGGACGTTGGAACGACAATCATCATATTAGGAACGGCCCTGTATGGACCTTGGGCCCCCGTTGCACTCCAATTAGGGAAGTATGAAGTGCGTACCATGACGGGCACACCAATTCGACTCACCCTAAAGCTTATTGAATCGGACGACTCATGAATATCGCTAACCGATACGGCTGGTAGTGGTGTTGCCGGATAATTGACAGGGTTGATCTGCGGCGGAGGAATCTGGGTTGCCGTTGGACTAACGTCGATTTTCTGAACTGAAGTTGTCTTCCAGCTACTTGGTCCGTTTGCAGTCAACTCCACGTTCCAAGCCGACGGATTTATATACCAAGCCATAGAAGCACTCAACCAATCGGTTTCGGAACTTCCAACACCCTTCATCACCACGGGTGCATACCTAAGTGGAGTAACTTGGGCGCTGTTATGGATGAGAAATACATCCCAGGTATCGGAGTAACTGGTCCCATTGTATATACCATTCCAAGGTCCAGTACGGGAAATCAGCGTGAGGTTGGGATTAGCTAACGCTGCCTGCTCTACATCTGGTGAAAATGCAATGAAATATCTTACTCCGAGCATTTGTAAGTGCTGGATACCTTCAGCTACATTCATCCCGGCATAAGGTATATTGCGCATAGCCTCTGACGGACTATCGGATAACTCAGCTTGATTTATGAAATGATACGGAGTAGTCGCCGACGATTCGAAAAGGAGACCTTCCATTGAATCCACACAACCTTTAGTCCAATATGGGAGAAGCATCAGAGCCATAGGAGTCCCAAACCGATTCTCGGAAGGATCATACTCCCACATCGCTCGTCCGCAACCATACTTGGAACCTACGCGTGCCATTGTCTGCATGATTGAGTGATACTCGGGCCAGGCCTTCTGCCCTTGGTATCCTGTGAAATTCCATTTTACCCAACCAGGCACAAAACTTTCGTTAGTTTTTGCACTCGCCCCTGGAAAGGAACTGAAAAATGAAAGTGGCAGTGAAACAAAATAGATCATGCCAAGAGTAAGTATTATGGATCCGAGAATTGCTGCGGGTTTCCAAGGCTTCTTCGGATACTTCGCTAGAAACTCTCTTTTCTTCTTGGAAGAGGTCGACTCTAGCGGAGACCGCGACCCCACTTGGTCGGTTTCTTGAGTGTTGATTAGTTCGCTATCGCTATCGCCAGATACGCCAGAGCCAGAACCCGCTGAGCCAGAACCGCTAGGTGAGGATTCAAGTTGGCCCGGCTTGATCATCATGGTTGAAGTCTGAGACTCATAGAACTGACTTTGATCTTCTAAGCCAATAGAGCCTGCGCCCTCGTGGAACTGGATCGATCCCGAATCGGCGAACCCTCCACCAAGTGCACCCGAATCGGCCAACCCTTCATCAAGTGCACCTGAATCGGCCACGCTCAGAGGAGCTGAACTTGAGCCGAGCATAGAACTTGGACTGAGTACAGCAGCAGGGTCATCTTCGTCACTGATAGAGAAGTCTGCCCCTAGCCACCACCAAGCCGCTCTCCTGCCAATTGGTGACTTCCTCCATCCGATTCCGATAAAACTAGCGATCTCGCCTAGTGCTACCCCAACTAACAGGTAGTTCGCCAGGAACCAAAAAGGGAGTGCTCTAGCGTTATATACTGCAGAAGTTGGTGCCAAAATAAAAATACCAGCTGATGCTCCCACCATCACGAGAAGGGCAAATCCCAGCCTGTGCGCCCCACCAGCACCCCAACCTTTACGTCTAACTTCTACAATCCATCGAGCAGTCGAGATAGCCCCTCCTATCATCGCTACTACAAAGATATATCCGAACGGAATACTTTCAACCGTTGGCGAAGAAGGGAACAGGCTAGTCATGTAGTTAGTGACTTTTTGCCAGCCCATATTTGTCGAATAGTTCAGATTTACGTAGAAGGGAAGCAGCCAGAAGGCGGTAATAGCCATGCCAACCGCTCCAGCCGACAAGGCCCACCAGATTCGTTTTTTTCCAAGTTGGGTTAGCAGTAATACCAGGCAAATACCGCCTATGAAAAACGCTGGCAAAACGTGACACATGGCAACGACTGCGAATAGCAGAGCACTTATTCCCCTGTACTTGCCTGTATCTAATCCTCTTGTTACCAACCCAATGAGGATTAAGCCAATTGACAAACTTAAGGCAAAGGAATACTCTCCTGCCATGGTTGATGCGATATTTCCACCGTCAATCGTAAAAGATCTCTCAAAGAGAAAGGGAAGTGTAGCGCCAGCCATTGCGACTGGAATCGGAGGGTCCCAACCTGCCAACTTGGCCATAGCCCAAGCAGAAATTGGCATCATCAATAGTCCTAAAACGACAATTAACTTGAAGGCAATCGCATAGTTGATTACGTAGCTTGTCAAGGCAATCATCAAAGACGGTAAAGGAAAATAGAAAGTGAATATTGGAAAACCCGAGTACCACCCCGGACTCCAACCGGTAAGCCTTGCCTGACCAAGCAGATAGTGCTTCATGTAATAAGGGAGATACACGTGGGCTCCCATATCTCCGCCGTCAGGTAAGTGAGTAGAGAAGATCAGCTTCGGTGAAAGCTGTAGGAATACAAAAATGGTTATTCCCAACAGAGTTACGGCCGTCACGAGACCTGACCACCCACTTTGGCGGGCTTTTTGCATCAATTGCGTCGAAAAAGCGACTTTTGACTTTTTAGCGTGTACGGCAGACATTCAACCTTCGATCATGCCACGAACTCAACGCTCTGATTCGGCATTTGTCTCATAAATTTTTCAAATCTTTAGTGCCAAGGCGACAACTGCTAAGCCATTGAAGGTCGCATGTGCAATTATTGTCGGCCCAATTCGGCCTGTTTTATACGCTACAACTGCAAAAACTGCGCCAGTTGCCGCAAGTCCTCCAAATTGAAGGGCCTCATAGTGAGCCAATGCAAAAATAAGGGAGCTGAACAAAACCGACATCACCAGCCCCCAGGCTCCACCCAGCTTGGGAAGTAGGGTCTTAAGCAGGCTTCGAAAAAGAAGCCCCCGAAAGAAAAGCTCCTCTACAATTGGTGCTCCAACTGCTACAAAAAGCGCAATAAGCAAAAGGTCGAACCCGTGGTAGCTGCCCACAAGCGCTTTTGCGGGCTTGGCCAGTTCAGAACTTAGATGCTTGTTCGTGTAGATAAAGGGCAGGTACAGCAGAGGAACTAATACGATCTGGCACCCAACTCCAACTGCCAAGCCAAGTGGCAGGTCGCTCCACTTGAATGCGAATCCGAAATTTGTCCTAAGTCCTTGGCTCAAGGCTGGCTTTTCAAAGGTCGGCTTTTCAATCGAGGATTTGTTGCGGCTCGCTAGCAACACCGCCCCAGCCAAACCTATCCACAGACCAACAAGCCCGACAATCGTGACAAAAAGCTTCTCCCCATTGGAAACATTTTTGATCCCGGTAGTAAAGAAGCTGGTTCCACTCCACCCAATAATTGCCATAATCTGGACAAAAAAGCTAATGGCGAACCCGGCAAAAATCCCCACTATGCAATCGCCAAGGCCCCATTTTGGCTCGCGTTCCAAGTCGGTCACAATCCTGGCCTAGCATAGAAGGGTAATGAGTATGCAACCACCTGATCCACGAATGAAGAATGATCCCAACCAACGCCCTGGCGCGATGGGTACGAACCAAAACTGGGTACGGATACTTTTTGGAGTACTTCTGCTTTTTCTCGTCGCTTCATTTGTCTGGTCAAAGCTAGCACCAAAAACTCCTTCAATTTCACTGTCGTATTCTCAATTTCAGTCACAAATAGGTACCCATAAGATTGGCAACGCCATTATCGATAACGCTACCGGAGATATTACAGGAAAACTCAAGTCGGGTATCCCCTTTGTCGTATCAGGACCTAATCCTGTGACTTCTCAAGAGGTAACGGCAATAACATCCAAGCACGTAAGTCTAAGCTTCATAACAACCTCGACATCGCTGCTTAGTAATCTTTTGCCCTATGTCTTTTTCTTGATTGTTTTTGGAGCTGTTTGGTTCTGGATGAGAAAGTCTGCTCAAGGTCAGATGTCAGCAATAAGTTCTATCGGCAGATCGCGCGCGCGCCTCTATTCGACCGAGCGGCCTCGCACAACCTTTGATGACGTCGCCGGATACACAGGCGTTAAAACTGAAATTGCAGAGGTTGTCGACTTTCTCAAGAATCCTGGACGCTTTGCGGACATCGGGGCAAAAATTCCCAAAGGAATCTTATTGGTAGGTCCTCCTGGTACAGGTAAGACTCTGATTGCCCGAGCAGTTGCGGGTGAAGCCGGGGTTCCGTTTTTGTCGGTATCTGGATCTGACTTCATGGAAATGTTTGTTGGAGTAGGTGCATCCAGAGTTAGAGACATGTTCCAAACTGCCCGTAAGCAAGCTCCAGCGATTGTCTTCGTCGATGAGATTGACTCCATTGGTCGCAAGCGCGGTGCAGGACTTGGCGGAGGACACGATGAGCGTGAACAAACTCTCAATCAGATGCTTTCAGAGATGGATGGCTTTGAGGCCACCGAAGGTATAGTCATGATTGCAGCTACTAACCGCCCTGATATTTTGGACCCGGCACTACTGCGTCCAGGACGATTTGATCGTCAAGTAGTTGTACCACTGCCTGATTTAGATGAGAGACTTCCAATACTTGAAGTCCACTGTCGCGATAAGAGGATCAGTGAAGATGTTGATCTTTCCATCGTGGCACGAGGTACACCGGGTATGAGTGGAGCTGATCTGGCAAACTTAGTCAATGAGGCGGCCCTCCACGCAGTACGCAGGTCGTCATCCATAATTGAAATGGAAGATTTTGAGGCCGCTAGAGATCGAGTCTTGATGGGACAGCGGAGAGATTCTCTGGTACTTACCGACGAAGAGAAGGAACGCATCGCCTACCACGAAGGAGGTCATGCGGTGCTGGCGTATGCCTTAGATAATGCCGACCCAGTTCACAAAGTGACAATTCTTCCGTCCGGTATGGCACTAGGTGTTACGCAGCAGCTTCCGCTCGAAGAACGACATATATATTCGCGCGAATACATAGAGGATTCGCTGGTTGTTCGCATGGGTGGGCGAGTTGCCGAGATGCTTATCTACAAGAACTATTCAACGGGGGCAAATAACGATCTTGTATCGGCGACTGAACTTGCCCACAAGATGGTTCGCGAGTGGGGAATGAGCGAGAGGATCGGACCGATGGCTTGGGGATCACAGGGGATGGTCTTTTTGGGTGAAGACCTCATGCACTCTAGGGATTACAGCGAAGACACCTCCCGAGTAATTGACGAAGAGGTCGAGCGAATTTTGCGAGAGCAAGAAGAGCGGGCATTCGATGTACTCTCCTCGCTATCAAAGGGCCTCAAAGCAGTAGCTAATGCTCTTTTGGAGAAAGAAACCATCGACGGAGACGAAGTTAGTCGCTTGGTCGACCAAGCTACTGGAAAGGTTGTCTCGCTCAATAAGGGGTCTGTGCTCTCGCTGAAGAGCGCTGAACCCACCCAATCAATTGAAGACAGCCAAAGCGCCCTAACAGCGAACTCTAGCTCAACCGATAGTGAATCAGGCTAGTTAGTCAATCTCATTATCGCACCCCGATACCATCTTGAGCTGACCATCCTGGCAAACCCGGTGAAGTAAATTCCTGGGTTATCACAACTGGTTGGTTTGAGCTAACGACGATCGCAGGAACGGTTGCTTGAATTTCAAAGCCATTAATGTTTGCAAGCGCGCTTTGACGAGACGAAGGTTGAGGGATTTCCAGATAGACATGGCTCTTGGGTGCGACTCGTATATTGGACACTGACCTAATTTCTTCTTTGAATCCACGCCCCAGAAAATAAAATGATACTTTTGCAACCCTGGGGGCTGGATTGGCAACTATCACTGTATTGCCATAGGATCCGCTTGGAGATTGTGAGTAGACCGACTCTGGAGTGCCGCCAACTATCCAATTCAACATTGGCTCTCTTGTTCCAGCAACTATCGTTTGCCAAGGGACCACCTTGCTTTGGCCCTGATTTGCTGTTGTGGCATTCGAGGGCAGAGTCGTACCAATCGATTGAAAAGCCGCAATCGGTGGACCACTAATAACTTTCAATGTCAGAAACTCACTTACCCCGGGAGGTACCCTTGAATCACTATTCATTGCAACGTCTAGCACCGATTGGGATGGGACTTCAATTACCTGCGGAGACGCTGCTCCTTGGCTGAAGAAAAAACTTAGCCGGACTTCGGACTGCATAGTTGACGTATTGAAGAGATAGAGATCTTCGGACTCTTGGCTAGAGGTTACTCCTTGGGGAAAGTACCAGAGATTTCCCGTCGAGGTAACTCCCAAAAGGGTACTTACAGCACCGCTTCCGCCAGGAGCAAGGGCGGCTGAGACACTCGCGGGCGCTGGCGGATGGAGCTCTAGTTGAAAGGCCACCACCTGACCCAATCTACACGTCAGTGTTGCACCAATTGCTGATTCATCAAAAAGACTTGGAGTTACATCTTCGACAACCAGGCGCATTGGAGGCACTTCGATAGCCTGGAACTGGGTTGAGTCCAGAGTCCCACTAGCGTTAGAAAAGTTCATTTGCACTAAGGCTTGTGTCGCACCGGGATTATAAATCATGTATGCCAAGCGATCGTTTCCCAAAGTGTCGCCTCCAGCAAAAAGCCAAGTTTTTGACGTAAAGTCTGAACAGGTGTTGATCGACTGGCCTCCTGGCCCGCCAGAGGTCTCCCAAGCACCTAGTCCGCCTCCGGCAACCGTGATGGTTACAGCTTGGTAGGAACCGGACGCCAGAGGAGAGGCTAGGGATACCTGGGTCCTAGGCGGGACAATAATTGAGGTTGCCGCAACTACTGAACCCGAAAGATTGATCCACTTGGCATGGCCTGAGAGCTGTCTATTTGTGACATTAGCCAGGTCAATAACACCGGGAACCGTTCCTTGAAGTTGACGCGGCGCTACGCAAAACCACTGCGAAGAAATCGCATGGTTACTTGCTAAGATAGGTTCAGTCTTTGAGAATATATATGGCAAAGCGCTTGAACTCTTTGAAGAAGAGGAGACCGTCGCGTAGCCAACCGATCCCCTTGGATGAGAGGAAACCATCGAGTCGCGAATTATAAGCGCACTGATTACAATAAGTATCAACGCAACTACGCCAATGCGACGGCTCTCCATTGGGCTAGAAGCTTTCACGACTGGAGTGCCTTGGGTTCTAGAGTGTCGCTTGATGGCCTTTTCAAGTAAATGGCCATCAAGCCAATAAGAACAAGGACTATCAATTCAAGGGTTTGTTCGATTACCCACACAAGTGTATGCGCAGCATATTTCTTGGAAGCTGGCACGTACTTTGTGTTCACATAAAAGTCTAATAGCGGATCCATTTCAACTTTACGCAGCTGTGTTTGAGAATCGAGCGCTGGTATGATCCAGCTTGCAGGCGCATATGTGGAGTAACTAGAGCGTGTAGATCCTGTATTTGCAGCGAGGGGGCCTAGTTGCAAAGGAACCACAATATTTTGTACTCCACTTCTTGCTAGCTCAGTTCCAATGTTGACATTAAGCCCGTTTCCAAGCTGGGCTAAATCTCTTTCGATTTCATGTTGGGCCCCACTTGTCAAGACCGAGTACTGATCTACCTCCGTTGGAAGACTTGATTGACTGAGTCCAAAGCTAAGTCGATGGTCCACTACAATACTATTAGTGGGTAAGGCCTGTGAAGCGCCTATCCAGAGGTCATAGCCCTTATTTGTGCTCGTTGTGTGACTTAGCCCTCCTAAGACACTCTCCCAACCTTGAGATTCCAAATTCATCTGGCCACCCGCAAGGAAGGCTAATGGCGGAAAGATTGAAAGGACAAACCCAACCCCTGCAATAACCGACAGGGCTTGGCGCCAACCAAACTTATTTGAGGTGAGATCCATTTCGTACGCACTTGCAGCCAGCCCTATCGCTAGTGCCAGAGCTACCTGTGCAATAACTAAGAACGGTCCGACATCAACGCTTGGGTGACCTAAGTAGCCTTGACTAGCTAGCCACGCTCCAACCCAGCCCACTAGCATCAAGAACCAAGCCCTAATAGACCAGTCCAACCTCCAAGCTTTTCCAAAAGCAATCGGGACCAGCGCCCCGGCTAAGAGCACATATCCCACCCATCCAGAGCCCAATGTCCCAATATGAAATCTAACTAACTCCCCAACCCCCAAGGTACCATTGGTAAGACTGCCCGCGGTGCCAACAAGGTTGGCAAGGCCACTACTTCCCCTTAGTAATGATGAAAGTGTTGGCAGTTCAACCGCGATAGAGATTATTAGCGCTCCAAATACCTGCAAGATACCAGAACGCATTCTAGCTCGTGAGTTATCTAGAAATGAATAAAGCCCCAGAGCAATCAAGATTAAAACTAACTCAATCAATAGTCCTGGCGCGATAGAACTTACAACGATAACTACAAAGGTAAATTCGAAAAATGATTTCGCATTTCTCGTTGGCGCTGCGCTGTAGGGTTGAATGTCACATCGCCGAAATATTGAGGCAATTATCCACGGTGATAGTGCAAATAGGACTAGATCAATAAGTCTTCCTTGGGAAAAGAAATCATACGCAATTGGGACAATCATGTACGTGATTGTCGCAAGA
>JAKAVM010000049.1 GCA_021827485.1 Actinomycetes bacterium | reverse complement strand
ATCTGGCTGTAACAGTACCGGTTCCCGAAATGACATTAGAATATGTGCCCGAAGTCGCTGTCAGAGATAGTGCTGCATCATCTGTAATCGCACTTGTTCCAGCAGCGGATGAATTGGCTAGAGTCAGTGTGCCCGAAGAAACCGTGGTTGTCCCAGAGTAGGTGTTTGCGCCCGAGAGAGTAAGTGTCCCTGAATCAGTCTCTGTTAGTGATAATCCTCCACCACCAGTGTTCTCGATCACCCCAGAGAAAGTTGATGAAGTGCTCCCCCCTACGGTGAGAGTTGCGGAGGTGGCGCTTGAGTTGTCTACTGTTCCAGCACCAGACAACCCGCCAACTGTGTCGCTGTAACCCGCCATGTCAAAAGTTGCTCCCGAGGCTATCGAAAGCGCCGATCCCGATGGAACTGCGTTGGTTGCGCCGAGAGCCAGTGTGCCACCCGAAACTGCAGTTGGCTCAGTA
Source organism: Actinomycetes bacterium (assembly GCA_021827485.1). Taxonomy (GTDB): domain Bacteria; phylum Actinomycetota; class Acidimicrobiia; order Acidimicrobiales; family JAKAVM01; genus JAKAVM01. Next base: position 33,965 of record JAKAVM010000049.1, on the reverse strand, counting down.
TAAGTATTTACGGAATTATCGGCTACGTTTCCCGTATTCGTTCCGTCTCCAAAAGTGATGGTATCGGCAAAACCCGTACCCAGCCTAACAGTCGATGTTAGTGTCAGAGTGTCACCACTTGCGGCGGCTATCTCAAAGTTTGTTCCAGAAGATAGTAATGGCGTCGTTTGTATTCCCCATTTTGCAGAAGTAGCGCCGCTCAAACTCAAGGCCAATTGTGGCGCTGGAGCCGTAAGGTAAACTACACTCGCTCCTGATGCGGTGATATCATAGGGGGTGCTACCAGCTACCAGGCCGGTAATTGAAGCAGAATAAAAGGCAAAAGTCCCCAAATTATCAACTGGTTGCCTAATATGCGTTGTAGTTGGGAAGACCAGGGCATCACCAGATGTCGGGGCACCACCACAACCACTCCAGTTTGCTGAATCACTGAAATACGAACTAGTTGCACTCGCACCAGTCCACGTACAAGTGGTAACAGCTTGGGCGGTCCCTTCGAATACCCCCAGCATCACCCCTAAACTAGCTGCAACGCAAGTCACACCCATAATACCAACTACAATCCAACCCAAAACCTTATTCATGATTCTGCCTCACTCCTGCATTCCGCTTGCAGCAACTCAGACAGAATATTCCCCATCCGAGCCCAACCCACGTAAACTACCATTCGAAAGACTGGGAATGCCAGTCAGTAAACTACTTCGACCAACGAAAGTCCATTTGGCGGAGCAGGTGGTTCAGCTACAGATCGGTCTCTAGCTCTAAGGATACTAGCCATTTCACCAGGTTTACGCTTGCCCATTCCCATTGCGACAAGTGTCCCGACAATCGATCTAACCATCTGATGGCAGAAAGCTACAGCAACGATTTCAAATTGCATGACGTTGGCTTGGCTGGCAAACCAAGGGGTTGCACCCACCGGGCTAAAAGGAGCCGCCCCCACCGGACTTAGAGGGACTGCACCCACCGGGCTAAAAGGAGCCGCCCCCACCGGACTTAGAGATAGCGCCTGCGATACTTGGTGCCAACGTGCATCAATGATTCTTCTAACTAATGGCTCTTCGGACCCAGTCCCTGGAGGTCGTCGACAGAAAGATGAAAAATCGTGCTCACCGATCAGAGCATCACATCCCAGAACCATCGCCCGTATATCAAGCGGCTTTTCAACATACCACGCATATCGATATATAAACGGAGATCGAATATCACTATTGACAATAGTGTAAAGATACTTCCGTGATTTTGCACTATGGCGAGCATCGAAGTCGTTACCAACTATTGATATTTCCCGAATGGCTATTTCTGGATTGAGCAGACTATTGAGAGACTTGGCAAATCGAACTAGCTCTGATGATCGAGTTCGCGATATTAACTCTGCAGGCAGGTCAAAGTGGACAACTTGGCCTAGGGCATGAACCCCTCTGTCGGTCCTGCCAGCACAGACTAAATCAATCTCTGTACCATAAATCTGCCTAATAGCTTTTTTTAGCTCACCGGCAACTGTGCGAATACCGGGTTGGTCGGCAAAACCGTGGAACTCCGAGCCATCGTAAGCAATGAGTAACCTCAGCCTCGAAAGAGACTTCACGGAAGCTTGTTCTGACGGATCGAAAAGCCTGGCGCCTTCCCTTGGCCCATCCTCTCCTAGATCAAAGCCAGGGAGCTGGATTCCTTGTTTCCTAGTCAGATGGCCTAGATTTTTAGAGTAATTCGATCCTAGCCATGGGAGCATTATCACCATGACGCGGTCCAAGCTTCAAGATGCGTGTATATCCCCCCGGACGATCACTATAGCGGGGGCCGATTTCGCTAAAGAGCTTGTGAGCCATGTCGGGGTCACGTATATAACCAATCACTTGGCGCTGATTGGATAGACCCCCTTTGACCGCCTTGGTAATCATCTTCTCGACAATGGGCCTAAGAGCTTTTGCTCTAGCTTCGGTAGTCACAATTGCTTCAGCTGCAATGAGTGAAGCCACCATATTCCCCATCATTGCTTTTGAATGCGAAGCGCTCCCTCCAAAACGCTTACCTTTCTTAGGTGCACCGGGCATTCTAAAGAACGCCTCCTCTTCCTCTAAGCGTTAGACCTCTTTCGTCAAGCCTTTCGATTACCTCATCGAGCGACTTCTGACCAAAGTTAGTAATATTGAGCAACTCTGCTTCGGTGCGCTGTAAGAGCTCACCAATCGTGTTTACCTGAGCACGCTTCAGACAGTTTCTCGGACGTTCTGATAGATCAAGATCTTCGATAGGAAGATCAAGGTCAGGAGAGCCCGATGAAGTCACTCCAATATCACCAAGTTCTAACCCTAGAGGCTGGTCGCTCATGTCTGCTACAAGTCCAACTAGTGAGCGCAATGTATCGCCTGCCGAGGCAAGGGCTTCGCGCGGGCTAATTGAGCTGTCGGTTTCAATATCAAGGATTAGGCGATCAAAATTAGTTGACTGTTCGACTCGCGTTTGCTCAACGGTATAAGCGACGCGTCTTACGGGAGAGAAGATCGAGTCAATCGGAATAACCCCGATAATTGAAGATCTCTTGTTCATCTCCGCAGATACGTACCCCCTGCCCCTTTCAACGGTAACGTCAGCGGCAAGGCGACCTTTATCATTGATGGTTGCTATTGGGAGTTCGGGATTGAGGATCTCGATATCAGCCGAATGCTGAAAATCTGCGGCGGTAACCGTAGCAGGACCCCTGACATCGAGCCTCATTATGATCCCCTCATCCGACTCAGACCTCAACACCACGTCTTTGAAGTTCAAGATAATGTCACTTACATCTTCCTTGATCCCAGGAATCGTAGTGAATTCATGGAGAGCATCATCAAAACGAACCTGGGTGATTGCGGCTCCAGGAATCGAAGAAAGCAAGGTCCTACGTAGAGAGTTTCCTAGCGTATGACCAAATCCAGGCTCAAGTGGCGAAATCGCAAAAGATTGTCGATTATTTTCTTCTGTTCCGAGAGCCTCTACATTAGGTCTTTGAATAATTAGCATTTCGAATAGATACCTTTCTTTGCCGGGCTACTTGGAATACAACTCAACAATGAGTTGTTCGCGAACGGGAATGTCAATGTGATCACGCAAAGGTTTGTTAAGAATTTTCACTTCAAAACCGCCATCCGAGGTCTCTAACCATGGAACCAACTGACGGTCGAGAGTGTCCATATTGTGACGGACCACGATAAAAGCTCGTGCCTTGGCTGACAGAGTAACTACATCACCAACTGAGACTCGATAACTTGGAATTGTTACTCGCTTACCATTTACCATGATGTGTCCATGACGCACCCATTGACGAGCTTGAGATCTTGATGCGCCCCAAGAGGTACGAAATACGACGTTATCAAGTCGCATTTCAAGCATTTGCAGCAGATTCTCACCTGTAATGCCGGGAGTTCGTGAAGCAACTTCATACAGATTCTGAAATCGCTTCTCCATGAGACCATAGATACGACGGGTCTTCTGTTTCTCGCGAAGCTGTACTAAGTACTCTGAACCTTGTCTTGACCTGTCTCTCCCATGCTCTCCTGGAGGATACGGTTTACGCTCTACCGGGCACTTCAAGGTATCGCACTTTGCGCCTTTGAGATAGAGCTTCATTTTCTCACGTCGACATAGTCGACAAACTGCATCTGTGTATCTTGCCATGACTTTCCTTATACCCTGCGGCGCTTCTTGGGACGACAACCATTGTGCGGAATTGGCGTTACATCTTTAATTCCTGTTACCTCAATTCCTGCAGCCGAAAGTGACCTAATCGCCGTCTCTCGACCCGATCCTGGACCCTTGACAAGTACGTCCACTCGGCGTACGCCATGCTCTGCCGCTCGCTTGGCGCAAGTTTCTGCAGCCATCTGAGCAGCAAACGGAGTCGACTTACGTGAACCTTTGAAACCTACATTTCCAGCTGAGGCCCATGCAATAACATTTCCTTCCCTATCCGTAATCGATATAATGGTGTTATTGAAGGAACTCTTGATATGAGCAACTCCGTGAGGGACATTCTTCTTCTCTTTACGCCGCGTACGACGCTGACCAGCTTTGGCCACTACTTCCTCACCTTCTTCTTGCCAGCTACTGTCTTCTTCGGACCCTTACGAGTTCGAGCATTAGTGTGCGTTCTCTGTCCGTGAACCGGAAGGCCTTTACGATGACGCACCCCTTGATAGCAGCCAATTTCCATCTTGCGCTTTACATCTCCGGAGATATCTCGTCGAAGATCGCCTTCCACCTTGAAATTGGCGTCGATATAGTTCCTGAGCCTAGTAACTTCATCATCAGTCAGCTCCCTGACTCGTGAGCTAGGATTGATTCCGGTTGCTTGACAGATTTGTTGAGAACTTGTCAGTCCAATCCCAAATATATAGGTAAGAGATATCTCTAAGCGCTTTTCGCGTGGAATATCCACTCCTGCAATTCTTGCCAACTTCTAGCCCTGCCTCTGCTTATGTCTCGGATTCTGACAAATAACCATTACACGACCCTCGCGTCGTATCACTCGGCATTTATCGCAAATCTTCTTAACGCTTGCCTTTACTTTCATTTCTTGTTTGTCTGGCTCACTTTATTATCTATATCGGTAAGTAATTCTGCCGCGGGTAAGGTCATATGGAGTTATCTCGACTTGGACTTTGTCTCCGGGAAGAATTCGAATCCTGTGCATTCTCATCTTCCCTGAACTATGGGCTAGAACCTTATGTCCATTTTCGAGTTCTACTTTGAACATCGCGTTTGGAAGTGGCTCTACCACCGTTCCCTCCATCACTATTGCGTCATCTCTGGGCTTTGGCGCTACTTCTCCTTCAAAAAAATTTAACTTTTTTACAAAAATCACGTGGAGAACCGATCGAGCAAGCTATGATAAAGCTAGCGAAGTAAAGTCCTTGGACTAACCAGATCGTTTGGGCCTGCCACGTGAGCTGGCATCGTAGCGCGCGAAGCGACACGAACCAACGTGATATTTTAGCTTGCACTCCAGAAAATAGCTACTTGAGAATAATCTTTGGCCAGGTGAAGCATTATCTGTCTCGCCAGGCAACGCCTATTGGAGGATTCATGAAAATTCTTCCGCGGAAGAATTATTCTTCCAATTTCTTCCATCACGATCTAGCGACCTGCCACTCCAACAATTGGGGCGTTAAAGGCAATTCCTGATGTCGACCCATAAAAACGAGCATCGCCAAATGCAAAAATCCCCCCGTCGGACGATACTAGCCAATAGCCTCGTGCATCAGGAGTAACAGTCATCCCGGCTACGGGAGTATTTAGATGCTTGCCCCCTAATGATCCAAGGTACGTCGCATCGCCAAATGGGAAAACACCTCCGTCAGCCGAAACTTCCCAGTACCCTTTACCATCTGAAGTCGCCGCCATCCCCACTACTGGAGATATGGGATGTAATGGCTCCACCGAACCGTAATACTTCGCATCGCCAAATGCAAAAATTCCTCCGTCAGCCGAAACTTCCCAAAACCCCCTATCGTCCGCGCTAATCGCAATCCCTACTATAGGTGCATTGAAAGATACCCCAACTGTTGAAGCGAGAGTCCCAGATGAATCGAAAACAAATATATCCCCAACCGAGTCAACCATAAAATAACCTTGTCCATCAGGAACTACTGAAAAGCCCACGACTGGATATTGAATTAGTTGATTTCCCAGAGATCCCCAAAAGGCTGCGTCACCGTAAGAATAGACATCGCCCTTAGAATCTGCCAGCCAATAGCCATTGCCATCTGAAGTGCTTGCGATGGCCACTATGGGAGCATTATTGGTCGATTCCCCCAAACTGCCATAGAACAACGCATCCCCATAGGAATATACTCCTCCTGTCGATGATACTGTCCAGTATCCCTGAGATGAAACGGTAGTGTTTATTTGAGCTTCGCCACTGGAATCGACTACAGCGCAAAATTGTTCCGTTGGGCAACTAACCTGATAGATCTCGGCACCTTCCCATTGGATAGTTCCATACTGTGCCCACAGAGAGTTTGAAAACTGAATCGTATGACCAAGCCCATCTACAGCTAAACACGAAGTCGAAGTTGAACATGATATTGATGTTAAGCCTGTCGAATCTATCTTAATCGGGCTAATCCAAGATGTTCCGTTATATTCAAAAGCATAGCCGCCGGAATCAACTGCCATACACATCGTCGGTGATGCACACGAAAGTGATGTAAGTGCAAAATTTACGTCAACCACCTTCATCGAACTCCAACTTATTCCATTGTATTGCGATATATTACCACGATTATCTAGTGCTATGCAAAAGTTGTTAGACACGCAATCAATACTAATGAAAGGGTCACTAGCGTTTATAACTTGAAGAGCTGTCCAAGTCGATCCATTGAAGAACATTGACCCACCGTTACTATCAACGAGACCACAAAAATCCGCGCTGGGACATGAAATCGCCATAATCGCTCCGGTAGAATCCACAGCGGTTGGACTACTCCAATGGTTGGAACTGTAGGTGAATATCTCTCCACTATTATTACCGGTAAAGCAAAGCTGACTTATTTGGCTCGGTACGCATTCAATTGTGTTAAACCCATTTGAATTTGTAGACGAAGACATTATTGGTTCTTGTCCACTCCAGCCGTTAGATGGGCTATATGTATAGTATTGGCCTTCGTAGTTCAAGGCCATACAAAATGAAGCAGACGCGCATGATATGCCGAGTGCGTGCGATAGTCCTACTGGCATTGCAGCTTCCCACGCCCCATTGACTAACTCGATTGAGTTACCTGATCCGTCAATTGCCATACAGGTATTGGCTGAGCTGCACGAAACCCCATCAAGAGGTCCACCTGGTAAAGTTGACTGTAGACTAGATCCGGCACCATCGACATGCACAGGCTGAGACCAACTCTTTCCCTGGAATATAACCGCCCTATTGGAACTGTCGACAGCTACGCAATAGCCAACAGAACCACAAGAAAGCGACTCAATTTCTGTAACAAAATCATAAGTGTCGATCCGGTTAGGTGATGACCAGGTAGAATTATTCAACTCATATGCCAACCCACTCGATGAAACCGCAAAGCAAGTTGTTGCACTTGGACATGAAACGCCTACCAACCCTCCAACAGAAGTATCTGCAACATTAGAATCAACTGGAGAGAACTGCGACCAAGTGGAACCATTGAAAGTAATAGCTCCGTACCCACTCACTGCTTCGCAGTCATTTGCAGAATAGCACGATATATATACGAAAGAGTTGAGCGGAAGACTTGATGTAATAGAGTAGGAACTCCATTTGGAGCCATTGTAGACATCATACTGGCCTTCACTGGGAGCAATAATGCAGAAGGTCTGGGAAACACAAGAAACTGAGTTAAGCCAAATGCCGGCCGCGACAGCTACAGGGGCAGACCAACTAGACCCATTGTAAGTAACCTCATCTCCTCGCTCATCAACTGCTACACAAAAACTTGCAGAAGAGCATGAAACCGAATTCAATCGGTCCCCAGGATCTATCCCATGAAACGCAATCCATGAACTGCCGGTAAACTCAAAGGCGTCACCAGTCAAATCAATCGCCATGCAAAAAGTACTAGAAATACATGAAATGGACGTCAACTCTTCATTGAATGTCGGAGATTGCAGCTTAGATGTGCTCCACCCAACTTCCACTGACCGAGGCGAGAGACTTCCATTCGAGTTAGCGGTGCTCGCACTCAGGGTTTTCGCCCAAGAACTAATCGGCATGTTAGCCCAAGCAAGAATGCAGGTAAAACAAAACACAGCGGCGACACATGTCCTAGCGAACTTCGTGGATTGAATCATATGTACTCTCCTATATATCAATCTGGGTCAGCACTTCAGGCCCACTGTCAGTAATTGCAATTGTGTGCTCAAAATGGGCGGATAACTTACCATCTTGTGTTACCACGCTCCAACCGTCGGACAATGTCTTGGTCTCCGGGCCCCCTACGTTGACCATGGGTTCAATTGCGAAGACATTTCCGACTTGAAGCTTCGGCCCTTTGTGACCTGGCCAGTAGTTGGGCACCTGGGGTTCCTCGTGCATTTGAGTACCGATGGCATGGCCAACATACTCTCTCACAACTGAGAAGCCAGCCTTTTCGGCTACTTTCTGTATCTCCCTGCCAACCTCATAAAGGTGGTTGCCACGAACCAGCTGATCGATCCCAGCCCAAAGTGACTTCTCGGTTACTTCGATAAGTTTCGTAGCCAGTGGTGATACGTGGCCGACGGGAGCAGTGAAAGCAGCATCACCATGATAACCTTCAACTATTGCTCCACAATCAATCGAAATAATATCTCCGTCCTTCAGTACATAGGATCCAGGGATCCCGTGGACTATCATGTCGTTTGGCGATGCACATATCACTGCAGGGAAAGGGCCTCGGGCACCTGGATAATTCAAAAAGTTTGACGTAGCCCCCCGACGACTAATTACCTCTCGTGCGATTGAATCAAGTGCCTTGGTTGTCACTCCTGGCTTGATGGCTGCTCGTACCTCAGACATAATCTCAGCCACAACTTTGCCAGCTTTACGCATTTTGTCGATTTCTGACTTTGTTCTAATCATCCTTTGCCAAGTGCCTTCACTAACCTAGCTCTAATCTTCCTTTGCCAAGTGCCTTCACTAACCTAGCTCTAATACTGCTTGAGCATCCGTTCATAGTTGCCCCATTTTCGATAGAAATTCGTCTACACTTTGAATCAAGCGTAAAGTTACATCATCGACCGGACCGACACCATCTACCTCTAGAAGGATGCCGCGCTCCTGATAGTAGTCAATTAACGGTCGAGTTTGAGTATCGTAGAGATTGAGCCTTCTGCGGATCGCCTCTTCATTATCATCTTTGCGATGAATAACTTCGCCACCACATACATCGCAAACACCTTGAACCTTAGGCGTTTGCTGTGGCGAATAGTTAGTTTGACAATCGACACAAACCATCCGAGTTGCCAATCTCTCGAGTACTAGATCAGTAGGCACTGTAATATTTACTACTAGGTCGAGTTTGTGAGGTTTGACGATCTCGTTTAGACGATCGGCTTGTGGAACAGTACGAGGAAACCCATCAAGAACGAAGCCTCTACCAGCTGTATCTGGATGGGAAAGTCTCTCAGAAATTACAGAGATTACAAGATCATCAGGTATCAAGTTGCCTTCATCGATATAGCTTTGAACTTTGTTACCCAACTGCGTTCCCGAGCGCACGGACGCTCTAAACATATCTCCCGTTGAGATATGTGGAACGACATAGTGACGAGATAGGCGAACACATTGGGTGCCTTTCCCCGCACCTTGTTTGCCTAACATCACGAGCCTGGCGCCTGGAATCACCTTATTGCTCGCTCTCAAACCTACTGCTTGAGGAAACCCTCATAGTTACGCATGGCAAGTTGGCTATCAATTTGACGCAGCGTGTCCATTAAGACACCCACGGCAATTAGCAATGTAGTACCAGCGTATGGATAACCAGTTATTCCCCATGCAGCAAAAATTATTGACGGAAGAAGCGCAACAAATGTCAAGAACACAGCGCCAAATCCAGTAATCCTGTTAAGAGTCTTAGCAAGATAGCGCTCTGTCTGTACGCCTGGTCGAATTCCAGGGATGAATCCCCCTTGTTTCTTTATGATATCTGCTTGCTGATGAGGGTCGAATACGATTGAAACATAGAAGAAAGCAAACAACAAGATAAATATCCCATAGAGAGCAATATAAACTCCACTTGTGGGCTTAAGTAAGTCATTCTGAACAAATCTCTGAAATGCACCGAAATGAATGATATTTGAGAGCAATGCCGGGAAGTACAGAATCGAAGAGGCAAATATTATTGGGACGACACCAGCTTGATTTACCTTCATCGGAATGAAGTTGGTCTGGCCCCCGTACATTTTGCGGCCTTGGATTCTTTTTGCATAGGTTACAGGAATACGCCGCTGGCCCTGTTCAACAAAAACAATCGCCGTCAATATAGCAATTGCAACTAGAATAATAATGAAGAGTTTTAGCTTACCTCCCTGCGACAAGACTGATGCTCCATAACCCGGGATGGAAGCCAAGACACTTGCGAAAATCAAGATGGACATTCCTTGACCAATTCCTCTTTGGGTTATCAGTTCTGCTAACCACATAACCACTGCAGTTCCGGCCGTCATTGTCAGCACTAAGAAAATAACCCGAGGAGCGGAGAAGTCAGGTATGAAATCGTACTTATTCCCAGTGCCAAAAAGTCCTCCACCGCCTCCATGAAACAAGAACGCAAGGCCAGTAGCCTGCATAATAGCCAAGGCTATAGTGAGATAACGGCTTGCCTGAGTTAGTTTCTTCTGTCCGACAGCACCTTGGTCGCGCCACTCCTCGAACTTAGGTATCACCACACCGAGCAGCTGAACAATGATAGTGGAGGTGATATATGGCATGATCCCAAGCCCGAATACAGCCATTCGAGAGAGCCCAGAACCAGTTAGCAAGTTCAAAAAGCTAAGTATGCCGCCAGATGTCTTAGCAGTTGACAGGAGATTTTGGACAACATGATAGTTGACCCCTGGGCCCGGGATATTGGTCCCAAAGAGATATAGCCCTATCATCGCAAAGGTAAACAGAACCTTATTGCGAAGGTCCGCAATTTTTACAATGTTTTTGAGACCGGAGAACACTTTACCTGTTTGCTAAAGCGTTTCCGCGTACCGGAGGACGACCATTGCCAAATGGCATAGGCACACTAATTACAGTACCTCCCGCCGCTTCAATCGCCTGAACCGCTGACTTGGAGAAAGCATGAGCTTCAACTCTCAGGGACTTAGAAATCGTACCCTTCCCAAGGATCTTGACTAATTCCTTCTTGGCAACGATTCCTTTTCCTCGTAATAACTCTAGAGTTATCGCACTATTACCTTCCTCAGCAAGATCGCTGAGAAGCGACAGGTTGATCGGTACATACTCGACACGAAAAGGGTTCTTAAAACCGCGCAACTTAGGTACTCGTTGCGTCAGTGGCAGCTGGCCTCCTTCGAAGCCAGCTGGAATTGTATCTCTGGCACCTTGACCCTTGGTACCACGCCCAGCAGTCTTACCTCCCTTGCCAGCGATGCCGCGTCCTACACGTCTTCTATCTCTATTGGATCCTTGTGGTGGAACCAGATCATGTAACTTTATCATATTACGACCTTTTCTAGTTGTTGACGTTTCACAGAGGTACTACCTCTACCAGGTGAGCAACTAAATTGAGCATGCCCCTAATCTCGGGTCGATCAGGAAGTACCCTAGACTTGCCAATACGTCCCAAACCAAGGGCCCTCAGAGTACCTCGATGTACTGGCTTAGAACCAATCTGAGACTTTACTTGCGTTACCCTAAAACAAACTTCGTCGGGGTACTTAGAACTGTCAATTGCTTTATTAGTTGCCATATTCTACGCGACTCCTGCGCCAGACGGAGCAGCTTCTTCTACTTCAACTACATTGTCTTCTAGGGAGTAATCATCACCAGAAGTAAATGCAGCCAATTTCTTCTCTGCCCTTTTTGCATTGTATGCCTCTAAGATCTTTGCGGGCACTACCCTATCTGCCGGCTTGCCACGTAGTCGTGCAACATCATCGGGTCTATGTAGAGACTTCAGCCCCGCAATTGTTGCATGGGCAACATTTATCCCATTCGAAGAGCCAAGGGACTTGGCAAGTATGTCGTGAATGCCTGCCAACTCTAAAATAGCCCGAGCAGCTCCTCCGGCAATTACTCCAGTACCGGGAGCTGCAGGCTTGAGAAGCACTCTACCTGCCCCCGCTTCACCTATGGTTGGATGTGGAATAGTCGATCCTGTCAATGGAACATCAATCAAGTTTTTCTTTGCGGCTTCGATACCTTTCTGGACGGCTAAGCCAGCTTCTTTGGCTTTGCCATAACCCAGACCCACGCGGCCATTTCCATCGCCAATCACCATAAGTGCAGTAAATGAAAACCGCCGGCCACCTTGGACCACCTTAGCTACTCGGTTGACTTTGATAGTTCTCTCTTCAAAGCTGTCTAGTCCTTCACTCATAAAACGAGTCCTCCTTCACGGGCTCCATCGGCTACCGCTGCCACTCTGCCGTGGTAACGAAAACCCGATCTATCAAACACAACTGTACTAACCCCTTTGGCAATCGCTCGCTGGGCAACTAGTTTTCCAACCGTCTTCGCTGCATCTACGGTTGCAGTACTAGCACTCTTGAGCTCCTTTTCAGTTGTTGATGCTGAGACCAAGGTGAGGCCAGCGCTATCATCAATAATCTGAACCGAGATGTGCTTGTTAGAACGAAACACTGTGAGCCTTGGCCTATCAGGGGTACCAGCAACTTTCTTGCGTACGCGATAGTGCCGACGAAGCCGCAACTCTCGTTTGTGCTTATTAGCGTCCGTCATTTGCCAGCCTTTCCTGCCTTGCGAACGATTCTCTCACCAACGTATTTAACGCCTTTGCCTTTATAGGGTTCGGGCTTTCGTATCTTGCGAATGTTTGCCGCTACTTGGCCAACTTTCTCCTTATCGATCCCTTTGATGTTTATCCTGGTTGGCTGTGGTACTTCAAATGTGACGCCATCGGGAGCAGTTACATTCACCGGATGGCTAAAACCAAGAGCTAACTGAATCTGATTCGGCCCTTGCGGGGTAGCACGGTATCCAACACCTACGATCTCCAGCTCTTTCACAAATCCGTTGGTTACTCCAACAACCATATTATTGACGAGAGCGCGTACCAGCCCATGAAGTGCTTTATTACGTCGCTCGTCGTTCGGACGCACAACTTTTATTACTCCTTCTTCCGTAATAACGCTTATCGGGGATGGAACGTCACGCTCAAGCACCCCTTGGGGACCCTTGACTGTCACATGCGAACCTGAAATGTTTATGTCGACATTCGAGGGAAGAGGGATCGGTGCATTACCTACTCTAGACACAGGCTTCTCCTTATCGTATTCAACCTTGACAAGCGCGTAAATTTATATACGCAGCCCCTATGGTCACCAGACATAGCAGATTACCTCACCGCCAAGTCGTTTCTTTTTGGCCTCAGTATCGGTCATAAGACCTTTGGGGGTGGAAACTATTGCGATACCCATACCTCCGAGTACGCGCGGTAGTTTCTCTGAACTTGAATAGACTCTTCGACCGGGTTTTGAAATTCTCCGGAGACCCGATATTGTTCTCTCGCGCTCAGATGAATACTTCAACCGAATTTCTAGCTCGGTTCCCGGCTTAGGAGCAAGGTTATTTGCCGTAAAAGACTCAATATAGCCTTCGCGCTCAAGAATCTTTGCCAGTTCGGTTTTGAGCTTAGAACCTGGAACTCTCACGGTTGTATGCATTGCAGTATTTGCATTACGAATTCGAGTAAGCATGTCTGCAACCGGGTCAGTCATTGTCATTAAACTGCCACCTCCTTACCAACTTGCCTTCGTGACACCAGGGATCTCACCTGCATGAACCATATTGCGAAGGCAAATACGGCAAAGCCCAAACTTACGATATACCGCCTTGGGACGTCCACAGCGCTGACAGCGCGTATAGCCTCTAACGCGAAATTTCGGAGTTCGTTGTTGCTTTTGGATGAGTGCTTTTTTGGCCATTGTTTGGTAGTGGTTATCTTTCTCTCTAAATGACTTACTTCTTGTAAATTTTCGTAATCTATGCTTCTAATTGCGCCTGAATGGGAACCCAAAGGCGAGTAGAAGTGCTCTACCTTCTTCATTATTCTGTGCGCTTGTAACAATTGTGATGTCCATTCCACGGGTTGAATCGATCTTGTCATAATCAATCTCAGGAAATATAAGTTGCTCTGACACCCCAAAGGTATAGTTGCCTTTCCCATCGAATGAATTTGCTGGCAATCCTCTAAAGTCCCTTATCCTGGGTATAGCCAACGCAACCAGCCGATCAAAAAACTCCCACATCCGATCACCTCGAAGCGTGACCATGGCCCCAATCGGGTTACCCTCACGCAACTTGAATCCAGCTATAGATTTCTTGGCTTTAGTTACAACTGGCTTCTGGCCTGAGATGACTTGTAGATCTCTAACAGCTCCGTCAAGAAGCGACTGGCTCTGAGTTGCCCGTCCCACACCCATATTAATCACGATTTTCTCAAGAGTTGGCACCCTCATGACATTGGTAATTGACAGTTGCTCCATGAGCTGCGGACGTACCGTAGAAACATAGTGCGCTTTGAGTCGTTCCGATCTCTTGGAGTCCACCTTCGCCACACTCATAGATCGCCCCCACACTTACGGCAAATGCGAATTTTAATTCCATCGCTATTGTGCGAGTAGCCAATCCTTGTTGGGCCACACTGAGAACAGATTATGGCAACATTAGAGACATTTATCGGCATACGCTTATCTATGATTCCTCCCTGGGTATTTGCTTGGCGTGGTTTCGTATGACGCTTTGCAATATTTACTCCGTCAACAAAGACTTGGGTCTTAGAAGGCAGAACCCGAGTTACTTCACCTTGCTTACCACGGTCTTTACCCGTCAAGACCCGGACTCGATCACCACGTTGAATTTTCACTTTACCTCGCAATCTCTAGTGATAGCTTCAAAGAATAGACCATCCATGAATCAGAGAACCTCTGGCGCCAACGAAACTATTCGCATAAATTTCTTGTCACGCAGTTCACGCCCCACTGGACCGAAGATGCGCGTCCCACGGGGTTGTTGTTGATCATTGACTAATACTGCTGCATTTTCATCGAACCGTATATAACTACCATCTGGACGACGCTTCTCTTTCTTGGTACGTACGACTACGCACTTGACCACATCACCCTTTTTGACACCGCTGCCTGGTAGGGCATCCTTGACACTTGCTACGAAAACATCTCCAATAGATGCATAACGCCTACCGGATCCTCCGAGTACTCGTATGCACAGAACTTCTTTTGCACCCGAGTTGTCTGCTACCTTGAGCCGCGTTTCCTGCTGAATCACTTTGCACGCTCCAGTACTTGCTCAACTCTCCAGCGCTTCAACTTAGACGTGGGACGAGTTTCAGTTACTCTCACCTTGTCACCTTGATTGAGATCATTAGTTTCGTCATGTACGTACAGTTTCTTTGTACGACGAATAATCTTTCCATACTTACGGTGCGGCACATGATCAACAACTTCCACGACTGCAGTCTTATCCATGGAAACTGATGTTACCGTACCTTCCCGGACTTTACGTCGGTTGACCCGGGAACTAACCTCTTTGGTTGGCTGATCGTCCATTTACTTATCCTCTCCTTCTTGCGAGGTGGAATCACTGGTTGACTCCGTAATCGAACTGGGCGAATTCGAGGTGGAATCACTGGTTGACTCCGTAATCGAACTGGGCGAATTCGAGGTGGAATCACTGGTTGACTCCGTAATCGAACTGGGCGAAGCAGGACTCAACTCAACATTAGCCTTGCTAGCATCATCAGCTTCACCATCTTGACTTTCATCGAATTCGTCCGTGGAGTCCTCGGCGCCGTCCGTAGAGTCCTCAGCAAGTTGGCCATCAGAACTACCTTTTCTTGACCGAGCCGAATGATCTATAGTGAGCGTACCTGGACCGTATTTAGATGGCCTTAGCTCGGTGTGATGAGGTCTTGCATCTGCTTGACGGCCTTCCATATCCGCAATTTCTCGCTCTCTAATAACTGTTGCGATACGAGCTATTTCATGGCGAAGCTCGCGAAGGCGCGTGTAACTATCTAATTTGCCCGTAACCGATTGGAATCTCAAGTTAAATAACTCTTTCTTGGATTCATCTAGCCTCATGTCTAATTCGGTATCTTCCAGCTCGCGCAGTTCCAAAGCCTTGGTCATTACACCAATACCTCGGACAAATCAGCCAGAGAAGCTCGTGAAACAAATTTAGCTTTAATCGGAAGTTTCTGGATTGCTTTCTCCAGAGCAGGTTTGGCAAGTTCTTCACCTACACCAGAAAGTTCAAACATAATCCTCCCGGGCTTTACAACCGCGACCCAAAATTCTGGATTTCCCTTACCGGATCCCATTCGAGTCTCAGCAGGCTTCTGGGAAACTGGCTTATCTGGAAAGATTCGTATCCATACCTTTCCACCTCTTCGTATGTGACGAGTCATCGCAATACGAGCAGCTTCAATCTGGCGCGCCGTAATCCACCCAGGTTCAAGAGCCTGTATTGCGTAGTCTCCAAAATTTATATCGTTGCCACCCTTGGATTGTCCGGTCATTCGACCTCGGTGTTGTTTACGATGTTTTACCTTACGAGGCATTAACATAATTAGTCGATCTCCTTGCGAAAGTGTGGGGTTTCATGATGTGAGCCCCGAGTACGCCTCTCAATATCCTCTTCTTCAGAGAGAAGCCGTTCAAGCTCGGTATCTACTTCAGGCGCAGAAATCACCGCTGGTACTGACTCCTCGAGTTCTGGATCTACGTCCTCTTCACCACCTGGGATTAGTGAGAAATCCCCTTCTGTTCCGGGATCACCCATCTCCGGCCTGCGTCGTCCACCTCCAGCGACAATAATCTTGCGAGGACGGCCAAGCCCAGATGCGTCTCCTTGCGCCATTCCTGGGTCGCGTGTGGTCTTTTCCTCAGGCTGTACTTTGTATGGGAGGATGTCGCCTTTGTAAATCCACACCTTGACGCCAATCCGACCATAAGTTGTACGGGCCTCGCGCTGACCATAATCAATATCAGCTCTAAGAGTGTGCAACGGAACTCTTCCCTCGCGATAGGACTCTCTCCGAGACATTTCGGCTCCACCAAGTCGGCCAGAGCACTGAACTTTAATCCCTAAACCACCGGCCTTCTGAACTGTTTGCAATGCACGCTTCATGGCCCTTCTAAAACTCACACGCCCCGCTAGCTGATCGGCAATTCCTTGTGCAATCAATGCAGCATCCAGCTCTGGCTGCTTTATCTCTTGAATGTTTAGCTGAATCTTGGGATTGCCAGTTATCTTAGTAAGCTCTTGTCGAAGGCGGTCTGCTTCAGCCCCTCGCCTGCCAATAACTATTCCGGGACGAGATGTGTGAAGATCAACCCTAAGACGGTCCCTAGTCCTCTCAACTTCAATTCTGCTAACTGCAGCCCTCTCGAGCTGCGTCATTAGAAAGTCTCTAATCTTCCAGTCTTGAATGACCGAAGACTGATAGTCGCGATCATCGAACCACCGAGACTTCCATTCGGTTGTAATCCCTAGACGAAACCCGTATGGATTAACTTTCTGCCCCATTAGGACTCGTCTCCTTCTTCGTCATTGGTCTGACCCTCGCTACTTTCTTCCTGACTAGTTTCCTCGTCTTTAGTTTCTGACGTAGCACTTGTCTGCTCATTGCCTTCTTCGTCAGCGCTGGCATTAACCTCGCTAATTTCTTCGTCGCCACCGGCTAGGGCCTCATCAATCTCTTCGTCGCCACTAACTAGGGCTTCGTTACTTGCCCCGTCACCACCTGCTAGATCACTTGGGTGGTTATCGTCGTTCACATCTTCAGACAAAGTGGCATCCGCTAGTGAATCTTGCTTTTCTGAAGACTTTCTTGAGGCACTCACTCTGCGCGATCTGCGCTGGGCTGCAATAGTTTCGCGCTTAGTAACGATTCTGGAAATTTGCTCCTCAGGCAGGCGAGCAACAACAATCGTCACGTGACTTGCGCGCTTTCTAATCCTCGTAGCACGACCCCTAGCTCGTGGTCTCCATCGCTTCATGGTAGTTGCCTCATCGCAAAAAGCACTAGCTACGTACAGTTCTTCGGGATCGAGTTGGTCGTTGTAGCTAGCGTTGGCAACCGCAGAAGCCAGGAGCTTGGCAATCGGAATTGCTGCATCACGACCACACAACCGTAGTACTTCTAGCGCTTCACCAACGGGTAAATTACGAATGAGACCAAGAACCTCACGAGCTTTGTAAGGTGACATGTGGCTATTTCGCAGAACAGCACGAGTCCCAGGTCGTTCGTTAGTCTTCTCAGCAAGTCTTGGCATAACTATCGTCTTGCACCTTTCTCCTGCCCAGCGTGATAACGAAAAGTCCTTGTTGGAGCAAACTCACCAAGTTTGTGCCCAACCATTGACTCAGTAATGAAAACTGGTACGTGCTTACGTCCATCATGAACAGCAATAGTGTGGCCAACCATATCTGGAATGATGGTGGAGCGTCTCGACCATGTCTTGATGACTCGCTTGTCGTTGGCCACGTTTAGAACATCAACCTTCTTGAGAAGGTGTTGATCAACAAATGGACCTTTCTTTAGGCTACGTGGCATTAGAACTGAACCCTTCTTGAAATAAGTGAAAAGATTGGACTAGTGGGGCAAAACCCAACTTGCCCGGTCTTGACAGGTAGAACTTTCATCGACGTGAACCTCTAGTCCTGCGTCGACGAACTATCATATCGTTAGACTTCTTGTTACGATCTCTGGTGCGGCCCTCGGGTTTGCCCCACGGCGACACTGGATGACGTCCACCGGAGGACTTGCCTTCACCGCCACCTAAGGGGTGGTCAACCGGGTTCATTGCAACACCTCTTGTCTGCGGGCGAACACCCTTCCAACGATTTCGACCTGCTTTACCAATCTTGATCAGCTCGGCTTCTTTGTTACCAACCTCGCCAAGAGTTCCTTTGCAGTCAATAGGGACTTTGCGCATTTCGGTAGAGGGTAACCGCAGAGTTGCGTATGCTCCTTCTTTGGCAACCAACTGGATTGAGGATCCTGCTCCGCGGCCTAGTTTGCCACCCGCACCAGGTTTGAGCTCGACGTTATGGATAACCGATCCAACTGGCATATATCGCAATGGAAGGCAATTGCCGACGCGGATTTCAGATCCTCTTCCCGATTGGAGTTTGTCGCCTACTTCAAGGCCTTCAGGTGCAAGAATATAGCGCTTCTCTCCATCGAAATAGTTGAGAAGTGCGATCCGGGCATTGCGATTAGGGTCATATTCGATGCTAGCAACTTTCGCCGGAATCCCGTCTTTGTCTCGCTTGAAATCTACAAGGCGATAGCGCTGTTTATGACCTCCACCACGATGCCTGGCGGTCTTACGACCATAGCTGTTGCGGCCACCGGTTCGTGGCTTGGAAACCAAAAGCGATTTTTCTGGTCTGTCGGTTGTTAACTCCGAAAAGTCTGACGATGTTTGAAAACGTCGACCGGCGCTAGTTGGGTTTCTTTTTCTTAGTGCCACTAGATAATCCTCATGATCCTTGGAAGAGTTCTATGCGATCGTCCCCAACCAAGGTCACCATGGCTCGCTTGGTATCAGGTTTCGATCCAACTGTATTGTTACGACGATTATTGCGCTTCTTGCCTATTCGATTAAGCGTATTGACCTTAGCGACCTTTACGTGGAAGATTTCTTCGATTGCTTGACGGATTTGGATCTTGGAGGCCTCAGGGTGCACGATGAAAGTGTAAACCCCTTGATCGGTACGTGAATAGGATTTCTCCGAAACGACCGGACGGTAAATTATCTGTCGTACATCCATAGATTAGTTCTCCTCGCTAGCTTCGGCGTCTGTTATGGGAGTTGCATCCGTGTCTGCTGGCTCATCAGTTACTTGCGGAGCATCAGCGTCTGCCAGCTCAACAAGCTCTGCTGGCTCAGCAGTTACTTGCGGAGTACTTAGCTGAGTCGCTGTATTACCTGGAAGCGACTCAGTAGTAAAAACTAACCAGTCACTTCTTAGCACGTCCCATGCCGTCAACTCCCCGGCTGGAACTAACCCGACGTTAGGGAGATTTGCAAAAGACTTATAAGCAACAAAATCAGCTTCACTGTCTCCGTCCCCACCCCCGAGAACGATAAGTACGTTCCCCCGAAGTTTAAAAGCTTTGAGAAATGCCAAGGCTGCCTTAGTACTTGGCTTTTCAAATTCCCAGCCAGTTATTACTACAACCCGCTTTGAATTAGCGCGATCTGAAAGTGCGCTTGCAAGAGCAAGTCGAACCATCTTCTTAGGGGTATCTTGACTATAGTCTCTAGGCTTAGGTCCCAGTGCAACTCCGCCACCCACCCACTGAGGCGAACGAATCGATCCTTGGCGGGCACGTCCGGTACCTTTCTGGCGCCATGGCTTTCGGCCACCTCCCCGGACTTGTGCCCGAGTAAGAGTAGATTGAGTTCCAGATCTTGCCCCCGCCATTTGTGCCTGAACTACTTGGTGTAGAACAGCCATGTTAGGGGTCACCCCAAAAAGCTCCGGATCTAGTTCAACACTACCTCGCTTAGGGCCTTTCATCGATCGTAATGCGACCTGGTGAGAGATACGTTGAGCATTGCGCGTCTTGCGCAGTTCAATCTCCATAGCTGTTTGGCTTTCGAACGCCTCCTGGACCACTGCCATTATGCCTTCACCGCGTTTCGAATCATAACCACGCCACCCTTCGGACCTGGCACAGCACCCTTTACTAAAACGATTTGGCGATCCGGATCCGATAGAACTACAGAGAGACCTAAAGTTGTTACCTTTGCTGACCCAAGTTGACCAGCCATGCGCGTGCCTTTGAATACTCGTGCGGGCGTTGCACAGGCTCCGATGGAACCAGGTGACCGATGTTTCTTGTGATTACCGTGTGATGCGCCTTGCCCTTTGAAGTTATGTCGCTTCATCCCGCCAGCAAAACCCTTGCCTTTCGAGATCGAAGTAACGTCAACTTTCTGACCATTCTCAAAAATTCCCGCATCTATCTCTTGGCCTACCTGATAGTTCGAAATATCATCTACCCGTAGCTCCATCAACTTCTTGCCTGGCTCAACTTGAGCCCGCTCAAAGTGACCCGCCTCAGGCTTGGTCAGCTTTGAAGCATTGCGAATTCCATAGGTTACCTGCAAGGCGCTATAGCCATCAGTGGAATTGGTTTTCACCGATACAACCCGAACCGGCGACACCCGAAGCACTGTTACTGGGGTGACCCTATTTTGGTCATCCCATATCTGCGTCATTCCTATTTTTTCTCCGATAATTGCCTTCTCGGCCACGGGTCTAACCTCAGTCTCGTTTATCTCTAACTAACGATTGGATTCCGACATACTTGCCCGAACCAATCCAACTTCTACAACTCCCAACTCTGTTGATGCCTGAAATATCGATGCTCAGTCATGCAGACGCTCCGCCCGGATAACCCGGCGCGGAGCGCTTTCGAGGTTGCGCCTTCATGTCTCCGACCAAAACACCTCAAAACAAACTTGCAAATCAGCAAATTCGTATCGGCCTGTCGGACGATGAAGGACATCTCGATGGCTTGCATCAATGCTAGACATCCTGTTAGCCAGATTATTGGGCCTCGTCTTTGATCACCTATCAATAAGGCAACAAAACCCTAGTCTGACTACGAGTTCTAATTTTACCTTCTTTTGGCAAAAATACTCCACCAAATTGAAGGTTGTGAGGTGATATTATAGCGGCCCTCTTCGAAAATTTCACATCGAAAAGACCGAAAAAATCTACCCCGACTTACTATCCGTTTACCTTGAGCTTAATCTCGATATCAACGCCAGCTGGCAGGTCAAGACGTTGAAGCGAGTCCACTGTCTTAGGAGTATGGTCAACTATGTCGATAAGACGCTTGTGAACCCGCATCTCAAAGTGCTCCCGAGAGTCTTTATACTTGTGCGGCGACCTGATAACCGTGTAACGATGCTTTTCGGTGGGAAGAGGAATCGGCCCGTGCACCTTGGCCTGCGTACGCAAAACAGTCTCGACAATCTTGCGGGTCGACTGATCTATGATCTCGTGATCGTATGCTTTCAGACGAATCCGTATTTTTTGCCTGTTGCTGTCTGCCATAATCTGCTATCTACTATCTCTTCCTGATAACTTTTCTCAAAAAGTATCGAATCGGTTACTTGATGATCTTGGTGACTCGACCGGCACCCACTGTACGACCACCTTCACGGATAGCAAATCGCAGACCTTCATCCATTGCAATTGGCTTACCTAGCTCTACAGTCATCTCAGTGTTATCACCAGGCATAATCATCTCGGTACCTTCTGGCAAGGTAATCGTTCCTGTTACGTCAGTAGTTCTAAAATAGAACTGAGGACGATAGTTGGGGAAGAAAGGCTTGTGTCGACCTCCTTCTTCCTTAGTCAAGATATAGACATTTGCTTCAAAATTAGTGTGAGGTGTAATCGAACCAGGCTTGCAAAGTACTTGACCGCGCTCAACATCTTCCTTCTTGGTTCCTCGAAGGAGCGCTCCGATGTTGTCACCGGCTTGGCCTTCATCGAGAATCTTTCTAAACATTTCAACCCCCGTGCAAACTGTCTTCTGGGTCGTGCGCAAGCCAACTATTTCAACTTC
The DNA here is from genome assembly GCA_021827485.1 of Actinomycetes bacterium. Lineage (GTDB taxonomy): Bacteria > Actinomycetota > Acidimicrobiia > Acidimicrobiales > JAKAVM01 > JAKAVM01. The sequence goes on along the minus strand of JAKAVM010000049.1, from coordinate 11,667 downwards.
ATCACCAGTGTTTACTTTGCCCTGCTCAACTTTACCAGTAACAACTGTGCCTCGTCCCGTGATAGAAAATACATCTTCAATCGGCATCAGGAATGGCTTGTCGATATCTCTCTTTGGCTCGGGAATGTAGCTATCGATTGCATCCATTAGCTCATAAATCCAGCCCTTCGCTGCTTCGTCTCCTTCGAGAGCTTTCAACGCAGAAATCCTCACGACTGGCGTGTCATCGCCTGGAAACTCATAGAAGTTCAGAAGCTCTCTTACTTCCAACTCGACCAGATCAAGAAGCTCAGGATCATCAACTGCATCGCACTTATTTAGCGCAACGACGATGCTTGGAACACCTACCTGGCGAGCTAAGAGAACGTGCTCACGCGTTTGCGCCATTGGACCGTCAGTTGCAGCAACTACCAGAATTGCACCATCAACTTGAGCGGCTCCGGTGATCATGTTCTTGATGTAGTCAGCGTGACCCGGCATATCAACGTGCGCATAGTGACGGTTATCAGTCTCATACTCCACGTGTGCTATGGAGATCGTAATACCACGCTGGCGCTCTTCGGGGGCCTTGTCAATATCTTCGAAAGGCGTGAAGTGTACATTGGGGTTCTTGTCCGCCAACGACTTGGTAATAGCCGCTGTAAGTGTCGTCTTACCATGGTCAATGTGTCCCATGGTACCAACGTTGAGGTGTGGCTTATTCCTCTCAAACTTTTGCTTCGCCATTTGTTCAATTACTCCGTTTCTATTGTTTTTTCGCTTTTATTCGCCCCGAACCCGAGCGACTATCTCCTTGGAGATCGAATCGGGAACTTCATTATATGAATGGAACTGCATTGTATATGTAGCTCGGCCTTGCGTACGCGACCTCAGGTCAGTAGCGTAGCCGAACATTTCGGACAGCGGTACTTGGGAGGTAATTACCTGGTCGGAACCACGTTGCTCCATCCCTTCTATCCTGCCTCGACGCTTGTTTAAGTCACCCACAACATCTCCCATGTAGTCTTCAGGGGTAACAACCTCGACTGCCATGATGGGCTCTAGTAGTACAGGCGAGGCCTTCTTACAGGCATCCTTGACCGCCATTGAACCAGCAATCTTGAAAGCCATTTCCGAAGAGTCAACGTCATGGTAGGAGCCATCAATTAGGGATACCCTTACATCTACCGTTGGATACCCCGCTAGTACCCCAGATGTAAGCGCTTCCTGAATTCCTGCATCGACCGAGGAGATATATTCCTTGGGAATCACACCACCTGTGATCTTGTCGATGAACTCATATCCTCCACCAGGGCCAGTCGGCTCAATGTCAAGATATACGTGTCCATACTGTCCACGTCCACCTGTTTGGCGAATATATCGTCCTTCGACTTTATGAGCATTTGATCTTATTGTCTCACGATAAGCTACCTGAGGCTTGCCGACGTTTGCATCAACGGAGAACTCTCTAAGCATGCGGTCCACCAGAACTTCAAGATGGAGTTCTCCCATTCCTGAAATAACAGTTTGGCCGGTCTCTTCGTCAGAGTGGACCTGAAATGTCGGATCTTCTTCTGACAGAGCATAAAGTGCTCTCGACATCTTGTCTTGATCTGCCTTGGTTTTGGGCTCGACTGCCACGTGGATAACTGGCTCTGGGAAAGTTAGTGACTCCAGTAATATAGGATGGCTTGGATCACTAAGAGTATCCCCAGTTGTAGTCGACTTGAGGCCAACGCAGGCAATGATATCTCCCGTAAAAACTGCGTCCCTATCTTCTCGGTGGTTGGCATGCATCTGTAGGACACGTCCAATACGTTCTTTCTTGTCCTTGGTTGTATTGAGCACAGTTGCACCTTTGTCCAAAGAACCTGAATAAACACGCAGATAAGTGAGTTTGCCAACGTAAGGATCTGTCATGATCTTGAAAGCAAGTGCTGAAAAAGGAGCATCATCTTGTGCGGGGCGCTCGACCACTTCCTCGGAATTCTTAGGATTAGTTCCCTTGGTTGCAGGAATATCCAGAGGAGATGGAAGAAAATCACTCACAGAGTCCAAGAGTGGCTGTACACCTTTATTCTTGAAAGCAGATCCACACAGAATCGGTACTATTTGTGACGCTATTGTAGCTTTGCGCAAAGCCTTCCTAATATCATCAGCAGTAATCTCTTCTTCCGATATATACTTTTCCATCACGTTATCGTCATAGTTAGAAATGACATCAATAAGTTGGTGACGCGCCTCGTCAGCTTGTGCTTGAAGATCACCGGGAATGTCTAGGGTATCGAACTGCGAACCTTTCGATTCATCGTCTGACCATACGATAGCTTTCATCTCAACGAGATCTACAACTCCTCGAAAGTCGCCTTCTGAGCCAATCGGAAGCTGAATTATTGCTACATTACCTTGAAGACGATCACGAATCATCTCGACAGTACGTTCAAAGTTGGCCCCAACCCTATCCATCTTGTTGACAAAGCAAATGCGAGGAACCGCATACTTATTAGCTTGGCGCCAAACGGTCTCGGTTTGTGGCTCAACCCCTGCAACGGCATCGAATACAGCAACTGCTCCATCCAGGACTCGAAGCGATCTCTCAACCTCAACGGTAAAATCAACGTGTCCCGGAGTATCAATAATATTGATCCAGGTGTCGCGCCACTTGCAAGTTGTCGCGGCGGAAGTAATCGTTATTCCGCGCTCTTGTTCTTGGGCCATCCAGTCCATTGTGGCGGCACCCTCATGCACTTCGCCGATCTTGTAATTGCGGCCTGTGTAGAACAGGATCCGCTCAGTGGTCGTGGTTTTTCCCGCGTCGATATGGGCCATGATCCCAATGTTTCGGGTCTTGGCAAGTGGAAATTCCCTAAGCGCGCTCATATCTCCCATCGATTATTCCTAAACAAAAACTTCTAAACTACCAACGATAATGGGCAAAAGCTCTATTGGATTCTGCCATCTTGTGCATATCTTCTTTGCGCTTGACTGCCGAACCAACACCGTTAGATGCATCCAGAACTTCGTTGGCTAGTCTTTCGGCCATAGTCTTTTCTTTGCGTTGCTTGGAATGTGTTACCAGCCATCGGATTGAAAGTGTGGAAGCTCGTTTTGGACGCACATCCATTGGAACCTGATAGGTTGCTCCACCGACCCTGCGACTTCTTATCTCAAGAGCTGGACGAGTATTTTCAATTGCCCGCCTCAGGACAGCCAACGGATCTTCTTCTGTCTTTGAGCGGATAATATCCATCGCTCCGTAGACAATTCGCTCGGCAAGAGTTCTCTTGCCACGCGAGAGAACTCGGTTGGTCAGTTGAGTGACTTGAACTGAGTTGTAAACTGGATCAGGAATCAGTTCGCGTCGAGCAGGTGGTCCTTTCCTAGGCATATCTTACTAAGAGCCTTCCTTCTTGGCCCCATAACGGCTGCGCGCTTGCTTTCTATTGCCAACGCCAGCTGTATCAAGCGCTCCTCGTACTATCTTGTAACGTACCCCCGGAACATCTTTCACCCTTCCACCTCGGACTAAAACTATTGAGTGCTCTTGAAGATTGTGTCCCACCCCCGGAATATATGCAGTCACTTCGGCCCCTGAGGAAAGTCTGACCCTGGCTATCTTACGCAGCGCAGAGTTAGGCTTCTTGGGCGTAGTTGTGTAAACGCGAGTGCACACTCCTCGTCGTTGTGGCGAGGACTTCAATGCGGGAGTCTTGGACTTAGTCCGCTTGTCGGTGCGACCTTTGCGCACTAGTTGAGAAATTGTGGGCACTTTATATCTTTCAAAAACCTTTCTAAAAACGTCTATACTCTAGATCCATCTCTCCCAAACTCTTCGCTTGTCAGTCACGACAACCCGTCGCAGAGATATTTACTCGCAGCGAGCAACTGACATCTAAGTCTTCGTGGGTTCCAACTTCAACTAACAGAGTGTCCCTGCCCGCCAGGGCAGAGACCGGAATTTCCGGCGTCGGAAAATGTTACGTTATTTCGTGGGCTCAGGGCAAATGCATGTTCTAAAAGGCCATATCAATAACTTGGGCCAGATTTGCTGATTCTAAAGGTCCACATTCCTGACTTGGGCCAGATTTGCTAATCCGGAGCAAAACCTACAATTGGAGAATTTGGCGGGTTGCCACCAAGGGAACCCACAAATCCAGCATCCCCAAAGGCAAATACGCCTCCGTCTTGAGCTACCAGCCAATAGCCCTGCGAATCGCTTGTAGCCACTATTCCATTGATGGGTTTATTCGGCACGAAGGAATTCGCACCTCCGGGGGGCTGCGACGGCAAAATCTGCTTGGAAGAGCCGTAAAAAACAGCGTCTCCAAAGGTGTAGACATTTCCATCTGTCCCTGCGAACCAATATCCTTTAGAGTCTTGCGTCGGGAACATCGCAATTGCGGGATATATTAGCCCAGTCGCTCCCATTGACCCATAGAACACCGCATCCCCATAGGCAAACACTCCTCCATCGCCTGCAAGTAACCAGTATCCTTTACCATCAGAAGTTGGAACCATATTCACAATAGGTTTGTTGAGAGAAATTCCTGATTGAGACGGTGAACCGTAGTTGACAGCGTCTCCAGCGGTGAGAATCTGACCCCCGCCAGTTGCAAGCCAGTAGCCCTTCCCGTCATGAGTCGAAGCAATTGTAACAACGTTAGTAGTTGGGCTTGAACTTGGAGTCAAGCTAGGAGCAGACCCATACGCGCTTACTTGGCCTTGGGTCGATACAACCCAATACCCTCCACCGCCCGGGATTCCAGCAATTGCGCCTGCCTGTGCCTGGCCGGGGCCATATGTAGGATATCCGTAGTTTTTTGCAGTTCCAAAATTGTAAACTTGACCTGCTTGAGAAAGCATCCAATATCCCTCATTTGTTCCGCTTTGACCTGGCGGCGATTGTGAAGAGGTAGAAGTACCTATAACAATCGAATTGTTTCCATCACCGGCCAAGCAGATACTTGTATTTGGACACGATATTGAATAAATAGATTCTCCTGGGTCGGCGCTTGCGACCTGCCAACTAGCCTGACCACCGGCCGGATCAGTTGAATAAATGACATTTCCTTTGCTGTCAGTAGCAATACATAGCGAAATACTTGGACAGCTGATCGAAGCTATAAATCCTGCTCCGGGGATTGAGATTACTGTCCAGCTTGAAAGCGGAACATATTGCGTGGCAGAAATCAACAAGTTTCCCGAACTATCACCTGCAATACATAGTCCAGTCGACGGGCACGCTAGGCCGACAATAAAGTTTGTTTGATCTATATCTTTTTCAGACCAAGAAGAAGACGAGCCGGTTGGTTGGGTTGAAACCCACAGGTTTCCATTGGGATCAGTAGCGACACAAACAATAGTACTTGGGCAGTCGATAGAAAAGAGTCCATTAGCTGGGTCCAAGCTTATAACTGTCCATGATGGTGATGAAGCTCCCGGATTAGACGACCACAAGACATTTCCACCAATATCGGCTGCAAAACATAAGTTTGAACTAGGGCAGGAGACATCAAATATTGCGTTTCCTCCGTCGACTTTATCGACTGTCCATGCACTCGCACCACCGGTTGGATTAGTTGAAGTAATGAAATTACCATTTGCGTCAGATGCGATACACAGTGTTGCAGAGGGACAGGTAACAGCGTAAATGTAATTGCCTGAGTCAACTTTCACAATAGTCCAACTTGAAGCACCGTCAACAGATGGGGTCGTAGAGTAGAGTATCTGTCCATTTGAATCAGCTGCTACACAAAGGTCTATTGTTGGACACGATATAGAATTGATATTTCTTGTCCTTGCACTGGAGGGCTGATTGTCTATTGTCAACGGTGCCGACCAGGTCAAGGGATCGTTACTCGAACTTGTCAATGGTGAAGAGTCCCCGGCCTTGACGTGGAGAAGTTGCGAGGAACCTCGAGCATTCACATAGGAACCAAGCGCGTAGCTCTCACTTACTCCAAGCGCAGCCACCGCTAGTTGGGCTACTAGTAACACGCCAGTGAAGTAGCAACTTATTCTAAACCATGGTTTCGCCAAAAGCAGATTTTCCTAGTTTAGTCCGCCAGCACCAAAAATCTCAGGCTCGTCACCAAGAGAAGAACTCTCCTCGCTCAGCTCCTCTACAAAGAATCCGTCGGCCTGGGAAGGATCGAACCCGCCTTCAAAAACTTCCTCTTGCAGCCAAGCATCTTCGTCTGAAGAAGGACTGCTCCAATTGTCGGCTACAACTTGCGCTTCATCCCAACTCATTGCTTGTGATCTGCCCTGCTCGGCTTCCAGAACCGTCTCCTTGGCTCTGGTAAGCGCACTTCCGAACGAGTCGCTCATCATCTCGGCCATCGAACGTGTTGCTTGACTAGTTCCGCCAGAATCTCTGAGCCATGCAGCCAAATCATCACTTTCAGCATCAGATGAGGACCAGAAGGTCATCTTCTCTGCTTCCGGAGCATCCATTCCTATTGAACGATACCGCTCCATCCCAGAGCCAGCAGGAATCAGCTTTCCAATTATGATGTTTTCCTTGAGGCCCAACAAACCATCAGATTTGCCCTCGATCGCCGCTTCGGTCAGTACCCTGGTTGTTTCCTGGAAAGATGCAGCCGAAAGCCAAGAATCTGTTGCCAACGATGCCTTGGTAATCCCCATCAACTCCGGACGACCTTCAGCCGGTTTCTTCCCCTCTTTGGCAAGCTCGCGATTGATCTCTTGATAGGTATAAGAGTCAACTCTTTCTCCCGGTAAGAAAAGCGAATCACCGGGTTCCACAACGGCAACCCTACGCAACATCTGTCGAACGATTAGTTCGATATGCTTATCGTGTATAGATACACCTTGGTCACGGTAAACTTTCTGCACTTCTTCGACTAAGTACTGCTGTGTATCTCGAATACCCTTGATGTCAACAAGTTCCTTGGGGTCCTTGGGACCGTCTACGATAGAATCGCCAGCAGATATTTCCTGCCCATCTTTCACTTCCATATGGGCACGTGGTCCAACGGAATATACTTCTTCGCTTCCATCATCGGAGACTACTGTCACCTCACGACTACCGTCATCGGCTTGCACCACTCTAGCCACTCCAGATTTACGAACTAGGATTGCAGCACCTTTAGGCGTTCTGGCCTCAAAAAGCTCTACGACTCTAGGTAAACCGTGAGTGATATCCTCACCTGCAACACCTCCGGTGTGGAAGGTACGCATAGTTAGCTGAGTTCCCGGCTCACCAATTGACTGAGCTGCAATTACTCCAACAGCTTCACCAAGCTCGATTAGTTTTCCAGTTGCGAGGGACTGTCCATAGCAAGTCTTACAAACGCCAAAACGAGCGTCACAGGTCAATACAGATCTTGCCCGAATTTTCTCGACGCTTGGATCATCACGCATTGCAGCGAGTTCTCTATCTGTAATGACTGTACCGGCTTCAAATATCGTCCCATCGGAAAGCTCAACCGGCTCAGCAAGAATCCGTCCGTATATTCGAGTCTCAAGGTAGCTTCGATGGCTTGCTTCATCAGGTTTGATATCATCAATCCAAATTCCCCTGGTGGTCTCGCAGTCATCCTCACGAACGATCAATTCTTGCGCTACGTCAACCAGCCTTCTGGTTAGGTATCCCGAGTCAGCTGTTCGAAGTGCCGTATCAGCTAGACCCTTTCTGGCACCGTGTGTTGAGATGAAGTATTCGAGAACTGATAGACCTTCACGGAAAGAGGATTTGATAGGACGGGGAATCATCTCACCCCGAGGGTTAGATACCAAACCCTTCATACCTGCAATCTGGCGGATCTGCTGCGAGTTACCTCGTGCTCCCGAGTCAACCATCATGTCAAGTGGGTTGAATTCTATAGCAGACAATGCTGATTCCATGGCCTTACCCACTTCAGAGTTGGCAGACGTCCATACTTCAACTTCTTTTTGTCGTCGTTCATCATCAGTTATGACTCCACGTTTGAACTGAACCTCTGCCTTCTCAGCTTCCTGCTCATAGCGATCAAGAATTTCCGCCTTGGACTCTGGAATCTTCACATCGTCAATAGAAATCGTCAATCCTGACTGGGTCGCATATCTAAAGCCAAGCTCCTTGATTCGATCCAAACTTTGAGCTACGACGATCTTAGGAAATTGCGAGACAATCTCTTCGACGATGGTTCCGATAGGAGTGTTACGTCGGCCAACTATTTCATTTACAAACCTAAATCCCTGAGGCAGTGCTGTATTGAAGATAACCCGACCGGCGGTTGTTTCTACGTCAATGGAATCACCATGCTCAGGCATCACAAGTTCTTCCCTCGCAATATTACCGAGAGTTCCCTCTGGGATATCCACCGCAACGGAAGTCGCTATCTCTTGACGGCCTTGTTCCCAGGCTGGCGTGATCCCATCCGTGACACGTACTTTAATCTTTGCTTGAAGATCCAACTCGCCAGCTTCATAAGCTCTTTCTATCTCATGAAGATGTCTAAATAACCTGCCTTCACCTCGGGCATTGTCTTTGACAATAGTCAGATAATACGCGCCGAAGACCATGTCGTGAGTCGGTACCGTAATCGGCCTACCTGTTGCGGGCGAGAGTACATTATTTGCTGAAAGCATGAGAACTCTTGCCTCTGCTTGGGCCTCAGCTGACAGCGGAAGATGCACTGCCATCTGATCACCATCAAAGTCAGCATTGAAAGCTGTGCAGACCAGTGGGTGGATTTGAATTGCCTTACCTTCAACTAAGACTGGTTCGAACGCTTGGATTCCCAACCTGTGCAACGTCGGGGCGCGATTCAACAAAACTGGATGCTCGTGAATCACGTCTTCTAAAACATCCCAAACCTGGGGCCTCCGTCGCTCAACCATGCGCTTTGCCGACTTGATATTTTGAGCGAGTTCTTGGTCGACCAATTTCTTCATCACAAAAGGCTTGAATAGCTCTAAAGCCATCAGCTTGGGTAAGCCGCATTGATGCAGTTTGAGATTAGGCCCTACGACAATTACCGATCGTCCCGAGTAGTCAACACGCTTTCCGAGTAGGTTTTGACGAAAACGACCTTGCTTGCCTTTGAGCATGTCGGCAAGAGACTTGAGTGGACGATTGCCCGGACCCGCAACCGGCCGCCCACGACGTCCATTATCAAAGAGCGCGTCGACAGCTTCTTGCAGCATTCTCTTCTCGTTGTTAACAATGATCTCAGGAGCGCCCAGATCCAGTAGTCGCTTTAGTCGATTGTTCCTGTTGATGACTCGGCGATACAGATCGTTTAGGTCAGACGTTGCGAATCGTCCACCATCGAGCTGGACCATGGGGCGCAAATCAGGTGGGATCACTGGCACTGCATCTAATATCATTGCTTTCGGATCATTTACCCTGCGTCCATTTTCATCACGACGATTGAAAGCAGATACAATCTTGAGTCGCTTAATTGCTTTCTGCTTGCGCTGAACCGACAAAGGTCTTACCCCTTCGCCCGGTTCTATCGCTGCACGTAGTTTAATTTCCTCTTCATCAAAATCAATCTTCTCGATTAGTGAAGCGATGGCTTCAGCTCCCATCCCGCCACTGAAGTACTCTTCATAGCGGAAGGTGAGTTCTCTCCACAGAAGCTCATCTTCAATAATTTTGCGTGGGAAGAGTCCGGATAGCTCATCAAAAGCCTTGCGAGCTAGATCAATCTCAGCTTCAGCCCTATCGCGAATTGCCGAAATCTCTTTATCATAAGCACGTTGCTTGGCCTTGATTTCCGTATCTTTTGCTCCCGCCTTCTCGAGTTCAGCAATCTCGCTCTCCAGCATCTTGAACTTACGATCTACATCGAGATCGCGCTGCTTGGCAATCTCTTCTAGCTCTTCGAGCATCTGAGCCTCTAAATTCGGCAAATCTTCATGCAGACGTTCCTCATCCACCCAAGTAACAAGGTTTGCCGCAAAGTAGATCACTTTCTCAAGTTGCTTGGCCTTGAGCTCTTCTCGGGGCTGCGTGCCCATCAAGAGATACGCCAACCAGCTTCGAGTGCCTCTTAGATACCAGATGTGCACAACTGATGCCGCAAGTTCAATATGGCCCATGCGCTCTCTTCGGACTTTGGATCGCGTTACTTCAACGCCGCACCGCTCGCATATGATTCCCTTGAAACGAACCCTCTTATATTTTCCGCAATAGCACTCCCAGTCCTTCATGGGTCCGAAAATCTTCTCGCAAAAAAGTCCGTCTTTTTCCGGTCGCAATGTGCGATAGTTGATCGTCTCTGGCTTCTTAACCTCGCCATTAGACCACGTCCTAATTGAATGGGCTGTCGCCAAACCTATACGAAGCTGATCAAAGTCATTTACATCAATCAACGGAAGCTCCTTTCACTCATTCTACGTGCGTCTTCTTCATCAGAACCTCTCTCGGGACGAGATATATCAATACCAAGCTCCTCAGCGGTTCTATAAACATCCTCGTCGAGTTCGCGCATTTCAATCTCTTCGCCAGACTTGGACATTACCTCAACGTTCAAACATAAGGCCTGCATCTCTTTGATCAAGACCTTGAAACTCTCAGGTATACCGGGCTCGGGGATGTTGTCTCCTTTGACAATTGCCTCGTACACTTTTACCCTTCCCAGAACGTCATCGGATTTGATTGTCAATAGCTCCTGTAAGGCATATGCTGCACCATAGGCTTCTAGTGCCCACACTTCCATCTCGCCAAAGCGTTGGCCGCCAAACTGCGCCTTACCCCCGAGTGGCTGTTGGGTAATCATCGAATATGGCCCTGTCGACCGAGCGTGTATCTTATCGTCAACCAAGTGAGCTAATTTGAGGATATATACATAACCGACACTGATATTACGATCGTAAGGCTCTCCAGTTCTCCCATTGTAAAGGGTTACCTTTCCATCGTTTTGGATCTGCCTCACATTCTTGTCTAGGGCAGAATCAGATTTCAGAGTCTCAAAAATTCTCTTAATTGTTGGCTTATCTCCTGATTTATCTTCCTCATCCCAGTGGGCACCGTCAAAAACTGGAGTTGCAATTCTAACTTCCGGCTCCGTCCTAGGTCTCGTTTTACGATAAACACCTTCCTGCCTCGCATCAACTCCATCGCCAATCCATCCCCAGCGAGCAGCATAACCTAGGTGAGATTCAAGTACCTGTCCAACATTCATACGGCTCGGCACACCAAGTGGGTTTAGAATAATGTCCACGGGAGTGCCGTCTGCCAAGTGAGGCATGTCCTCAACGGGAAGAATCTTGGAGATAACTCCCTTGTTGCCATGTCGGCCTGCTAATTTATCGCCTTCAGAGATTTTCCTTTTCTGAGCAACGTAGACACGTACAAGCTCATTTACCCCAGGAGGAAGCTCGTGCGAGTCGTCTCTGGAGAAAACCTTCACGTCGATCACTTTGCCCGATTCACCGTGAGGTACCTTAAGTGAAGTATCACGAACCTCTCGAGCTTTCTCTCCAAATATAGCTCGCAGCAGTCGCTCTTCTGGAGTTAGCTCTGTCTCTCCCTTGGGAGTTACTTTGCCAACCAAAACATCTCCGGCTCCCACTTCAGCACCAACACGTATGATGCCCCGATCGTCAAGATCCGCGAGAATATCTTCAGAAAGGTTCGGGATATCTCTCGTTATTTCCTCGGCACCTAGTTTGGTATCGCGAGCATCCACTTCGTGTTCTTCAATGTGGATAGAAGTAAGTACGTCATCGATC
>JAKAVM010000012.1 GCA_021827485.1 Actinomycetes bacterium | reverse complement strand
AGATGCTGGCTACTGTCTGCCAAAACGGGGCCTCCGGGGACCATAGAGCTAAGGCCGTGTACTTGCCGCAGCCACTCCAACCAGCCTAAATATCGATCGCCGATAATGTCCATTATGTAAAGTTGGGTGTTTTGGTGGCTCTCTCCTGTTCGACTCCGGCAATATTAGGAGGCATGATTGAGCCTTTGCTATTTGAGTTCAACCAGATTCTTTTAGCTGGTCCATTATTTGCCATGATTGTATCTTTCGATTCACGTTAGAAAGTCTTAAACTTTCTCAGGCCGATTCATTTAGTCAAGTGGATTGATGCTGTTCGCGCCTACGCACCTTTTGCAGCGCGAGCAATACAATTTGCGTCACGGTTCCAAACGCAACCGACACAAGGTCCCGAAGGACCGCGCCACCAAAGCGGGGAAGGAAGATCTGCAGGATCGCTCCAAGGACCACCAACGCCACGAGACAAATGCCGAGCTTGTTTGGGCGCTTGACGATAGTTGACATGTACTCAAAATCGTCGTGTTCGCTCATTCGCACTCAACAATAGAATCTCGCAGGCGCAAGATTTCTGCCGCCACATCATCAATGGGTCGCCAGTGTCCACGGTAGAGAATCCTGTTTGCGGCGACTCCTTCGTAAATCGGATATCCAGCATTATTCGCGCACTCCGCCTCCATCAACGCAAAGCGCTCTGCTTTGGTGGATTCTTCGCGAAGTACGCTGCGGCTTTTCCCAAGAAAGCGAGATCTTTCTCTTGCTCAGCTACTTGCTTTCGCAATCTCAGCAACTCAGAACGTTCATTAACGCTGAGAGGTTCACCGTTGGTGCCTTTTCTGCTTCAATGCGACGCCGTTCGTTGCGAACCCAGCTCCGTAAGGTGTCCTCGGCAATACTCAGGTCTCTGTGAATATTCCAGACCTTTGGACCACTCGGCTAGCTTAGCCTTTATTGCCCAATTATTGCCCTTCCTTTCCCTTCCTAAGTTTTCTTTTTCGACACATAGATTCCCGATAAGACATACTCAAGTAACGCTATTCCATAACCACAATAGTAGCTAGCTGGAGATTATTGTGGGTTTACATTGCATCAAATACGGCGATATCAAAGACTCACAACTCGACACTTTACGCAAGTATGTCAAGGCGATCGGCGCTGTATTGAGGGTTGAAGTGGAAATTAGCGATGATCGGTTTTTAATTGTTTGATCACTCAAAATAGTCTGCTTCCAACCTATATCTCGCCCGCCGATAATGAATGTTATGTCAAGTTAGGGTGTTGTATATGTTCTTGTGCTTGCCATGATTGTATCTCGCCCCATATGGGAAAGTCTCCAATTTTCCCAGGCCGATTCATACTCGGCTACTTACAAGACTTCCTGCACGATTCCGCTCGCAGAAAATAGGACGCAAGTCCCTCCAATGGTGCATGACACGACGACCACATAGGGATTGCCTCTTACGTCACGCGATGGTACGCCCACACCCTTCTTGGTCGGTGCAGACCAGGAATGGCCATTGTATGAAGTTATATAGCCAGCCAAATCAGCGGCGATACATAAGCTCCTAGAGCTACATCCCACCGAGTCCAAATAACTAAATCCACGCCACCTGGAGTGCGGATCCACGCGTACGGGGTTAGTCCAGCGTGTTCCATTGTATTCGACGGTATCGCCATTCTTGTTTAGCGCCACACAAAAACTAGGACCTGTACAGGCCACAAGGTTATATCCAGCACCGGTGTTAAATGTCGCAAGGTTCCCTAACCGTGGAACTCTCGACCAGACCTTTTTGTGGTACCGGTACATAAACATCTTGCCACTACCCATAATAACTACGCAGGTTGGCCCGACGGCACACGATACGTCTCCAACAAAGCCATTGTCTTGAGCTGGCATATTCAAAAGTGGAGACCAGGTCTTACCGCCAAAGATGGAATAGGAGCCGGATGTGTCGATAGCAAAACAGAATCGAATAGAGGTACAAGTTACTGTTACCAGGGCAGGCCCTGGTTCATATGAGGCATTTGCATTAGCATCTTGGGGTAATATGTCTTGTGCTGTCGACCAATTCGATCCGTTAAACTGGTATATGTCTCCTGTCTCAGAGCCAGCAACGCAAAACGTTGGGGTGGCACAAGAGACTGCGTCAAGCACCTCTCCGGATTTAGCAAACTGCCTCGGTTGAGTCCACTGGCCTCCGTCTAACTCCATTGATCGGCCTTCTGCATCCACTGCTAAGCAAAAGTTTCGGGACGGACAAGACACGCCGATTAAGGCGGGAACGTTCGGCTGGGGTGAAGCTGGAGCGGGAGAGTCAATACGAATTGGCTTAGCAAGCAAAATACCCTGCTTCAATCGACCTACAGGTATGTTACAAGCTGAAAGATAGCAGATAATAGTAAGGGCACCCCAAGTGCACGCGATTATTCGTAGCCTATTCATCCGATCGTCGATCCTGTATTGTAAGTCCAATGATCATCGATCCCACTCTCAGCCTTCTCCTGATCCAGGTCCCGATCCTTCCTCATATATGCAGCCAGGACTACCGGACTGACATGGCTCAGGCTGTTGGGAACCAAACTGAGATCCGAAGCTAACCGAAACGGTTGCTGGAAATGATGAAATCGCAGGAATCTCACCGTTCATAAGTGTTCCCTGGTTGAACATGAGCCCGTTGTATGAGCCTCCTAACGCCCATAATGCAGCCAATCCTCCTGGAGGTATCGACTCAGGTCGAAACCCGGCAGAATGACCAGGGGCTGTTCCCCATGGAGGGCCGATAGTTGGTATTGACAACCTAGGCGGGTCGTTACTACTCCATGCGTATGCTTTAATTGGGCAAGGTGAATTGTTAGTTCCATGAGCCAGATACACCCACACAGAGTTGATCCATATTGTTTGATCAGTCCACCAATGCAAGTAATTTACCGTTAAGCACACGATTAAATCTATTGAACATCCTGTCCGGGTGGATCGACCAGTAGGATCTACATTGTTTATCGGATTGTCACCCGCATAAGAATAAGCCTGGCCCGTCGATTGAACCTGTGGATCCACACTCACAAACTGCCCCGTCATCGGGTCATAGTATCTGTTGATAAGATATATAAGCCCAGTCGGATCGGTATATCCTCCTGCAAAGCCAAAGGGTGTTGGATCGTTCCCGGTACTCGAAGCTAGTGTCCCATAGGGACTATAACTCTGCGTCCCAACGACGTTCCCCGAGCCGTCGGCCTCCATTACAACTGATCCCAACTGATCACTATAGAGATAGGTAAGCACAGCGCTCGATTCACTTATCTGCTCAATAGGCGTGCCACTTGGTCCATAGATGTAGTAGTTCTCACCATCTGCAAGTAGTTGGTCAGATGGGCTATAGACAAAGCTTGAAGTCACCCCATTATAAGTCGCACTAGATCTCAAACCAGCCGGATTGTACGAATAGCTTGCACTAAGTGTTGGATTTGAAATGGACGTTAGTTGACTGTCTGCATTGTATCCGTAAGTTATGGTTGCAGAAGTCGAGGAACTCTCTGAGATCCTATTGCCATTGGGGTTATAGGCAAATGAGGTGGTTGAACTTGCCCCAGTGATTGAAGTTAGCTCATCGCCTACATTATAGGAAAGAGTTGTCCCAGACATTAGAACAATATTACCAGCCCTGTCATAGGAAAACGCAGATGTTCCACTTTGGGTTAGCTCATTGGTTGGTGAGTAGGAGTAGCTTGTCTTGGAGGTACTTGCAATTGAACCGCTTTGACTCAATGAGCTAATGAGCCCGAGTTGATTTGGACTATAGCCAAGGTCTTCAAGTGTGGTTGAGCCGTGTGAACAAGTAGCTTTTATATCATCTCTGAAGCTTTGAGCAATCCATCAGAATCCGATACGTCCACAAATCTTATTGGATCGATCTCCTCCCTCCATGGATTATTTCTACCCAGAGTGACTAGCGGAATTATGAAATCCAGCCCTGTATTCGAAAATAGCCAACATAGGAACTTGCCAAAGTTCATTATAAATATCATATTTGTTAACCAATTATTCCATGATGTGTTATAGAGTCTACTATAGAAAACTGCGGACCTATGATGTGACCCTCGGACTACTGATGTGACCACTCGGTCTAAGTCACTTCGGAACAGTTCGCGAGATATTGTATTCTTTTTAACGATATATATCCGTTGATTTGTAATTACATATTTGAGATTGCGTTTCTGAAACGCTTTTACAATATATCGTCCGCACAGTAAGTACATAATAAACGCAATTTCGATTAGACGAAATATCGAAATGCTATGTCCTAATAAATAGGGACTTGGTGACACGAAGCTGACGACAACCAATGCTATTGCCGGTGGAAGTAGGATGGCATCCTGGCTCGCAAAAAGAACTTTCTTATTCGGATATCCCTGCCAAATCACTTGTTCATTTTCATCAACCGAATATGACTCACTCATCAGTCACCTTGAAATTATGTTACAAGGTGAGTAAAACAGCACGAGGCTAGCAGCAAGAAGCACTACCAGAGGTTGCTCCAGGTGTGTTTGTAAATCCAGATTGAAAACCAATTGGGATACCGAGTGAAACTCCTTCTATCAACACCCAGACTCTTCCGACCGACCAGAAGCCACCTTCGACTACGCTTACGGATGCTTCGAATCCTTCAAATGCCCCGCGAAGTTGGTGCATTGAACACGCATTGGAGGTTAACCCTAATCCACTAACAGAAATGCCATAAGCTGTAAATCCTGGTGCAGGATTTACATTGATATTCCCCGATTCACCATTTCTAGTGTGCAATATATGACATATTGAATGATAATGACCCCAGTGCCAAAAATATGCAATAAACGATACACATACTCCCGTCGTATATCGATATAATGTACTGCGACCAGTGGGATCTACATTGTTTATCGGATTGTCTCCCGCATAAGCATACGGTTGTAGCGTCTTGCTATTTGCTGGATCCACACTCATAAACTGCCCCGTTACCGGATCATAGTATCTATTGATAAGATATATAAGGCCAGTTGGATCGGTGTATCCTCCTGCAAAGCCAAAAGGTGTTGGATCGGTGCCGGTTGAAGAAGCCAGGGTCCCGTAAGGGGAGTAGCTTTGCGTTGCGACAACATTGCCGGAACTATTCGCCTCCATAATTACTGATCCGAGTTGATCACTGTAGAGATAAGTCGGTGTTCCTGTAGTCTTTTGAATCTGCTCAATTGGCGTGCCAGTTGGTCCATAGATGTAATCATTTGTCCCGTCAGAGATGAGCTGTGGGACCGAAGACACTGTGTTCCAGGAGAAATAAGAAGTTTGACCATCTAACCTTCACCGACTTGACTTGAAGCTTTCGCTATTCTCCCACTGGTTTCTAGCCGTGTAATCTCTGGACTTCCTCGTCGGCCGCCTGCAGTTCGCTATCATACTTCGAAAACACCCAGAGTTTACGATCGGGAATCAGGTTAATCTGCTTGTACCATTTACCGCGCAAACCCGCATAGGTTCTCAACTTAGTTCTAAGTGGTCTCCGCATAAAAATACCTGTAGGGGTCCCAGGGTGAAGCACTGAGGCGTCCAAAATCACTATTGACTTGTTCGTCACAACTACGACGAAAAACTGATTGGTCACGAAGGTTAACCCACTGAACCAATTGGGATTAATGCCCGACTGAGCCCGAAAGACATGCCGGGCTTCCTCATCTTCCGGAAGAAGGGCTTGAGCTAGTTCGAGCATCTTACGATCAGCGCGTTTCAATTATTCCTCCAGATGTTCTCACGCACCACTGTAACCAATGTGCCCAAGTAGTTAGTCGACATGGGTATCGACAAAACATCTATCGAGTGCAGCATTTCGCGTTCCATGATGGTCCACTCGGGTTTTCGATCTCTGTATTGGTATTTCCCCAGAACACTCCTATGCCGACTGATCCACCCGTTCCCGAACCCGACGTGCCGCCGCTTCTCGAGTTGGAGCCACCTACAACTGGCGTTGACAGCGATACGGTATAGAATCCTCCGGCCAGGGAGGCGATGCTACAAGCATAGAACTTATAGGCCGTCGCGTTGACGTCGATTGCAGCTCCCCATCCCCAACCTGTTGTTACTAGGGTGGCAGAGTTACCTTCTGAATCCCAAGCATGGCACGCGGCCGTGTAGCGCACCGCAATAAGACCAACCTCTGATTCCGAACACACGAGCCATATTCGATGCTTTTGATTTCCCTGACACGGGCAGCCGCCGCCGGTACCTCCGCGGCCTGATCTACCTGGTGGACTATTCGGTCCGCATAGACCTGGGAATGTGCAAGCCGGGCCGTTAATTCCAGGCCGACAAAAGCCTTCGATACACAGCAAACTCGACAAGCCGAGGGGATCGGCAGTATTCACAGGATTGCCGTTCGTGTAGGAATAGGGTTGCTGCGTCTGGCTAATAGCTGGATCCACACTCAAAAACTGCCCTGTCGCCGGATCATAGTATCTATTGATAAAATATATAAGCCCGCTTGGATCGGTGTATCCTCCTGCAAAGCCAAAAGGTGTTGGATCGGTGCCGGTTGAAGAAGCCAGGGTCCCGTAAGGGGAGTAGCTTTGCGTTGCGACAACATTGCCATTTTGATCAGCTTCCATTACAACTGATC
>JAKAVM010000119.1:9166-34604 GCA_021827485.1 Actinomycetes bacterium | reverse complement strand
CCGATCTCACACCTGTCAGAGCTGGCGTGCTGACCCACCCTAGGTTGTTATTGCTCATTGATGCGATTCCATCGGCTGACGACCATTTATTGGTATTGGCATCATAGGAGAAGGCGTTTCCGTTGGCATCGACCGCCCAGCAAATGGTGTCGGAGGTCCCGGCCGCGCATGACACCGAATTGATAACTACGCTTGAATTGCCCGATGGGCCGCTCCCATCAAGGAGAACTGGGGTGCTCCAAGAAGTACCATTATAAGTCGACACCTCACCTAGTTGGTCACCCTCAGCACAGAACGAACTCGTCGTACAGGAAAGTGCTTGAATGCCATTGGAATCAGCAAGTGTTGGGGTACTCCAAGTCTTCCCATTGAAAGTAAAATACTGTCCAGTCAGATTCGCTCCCATGCACCAGGAGGACGAAACACAAGACAGAGACGAGATAACCGGGTCATTAGAAGACTCGTCGACCGAAACGGCCGACCCCCATGAGGCTCCTGACGCATGCGCTATTCCACTGGCAAAGGCAGAGGAAATTCCCATAGTGGATACAGCTATTACCAGTGCCACCACCACCGAGAGTCGATTCTTACCACTTTTCACTCTTTACTATCCCTTCTCGGATGAATCATCATCCGTACTTGCTGATTCTGTACTCAATCGCAGCGTGTCAATTACCATCATTAGCTCAGTCCAACCAGAGAATCGAAGCCCTTCTTTCATAGAATTACTTCGAGCCAGCCCGGTGATTCGATCGCCAGGTTCAAGGTCTAGCTTGAGCGAGATGGCTTCCACGTAGTTGGAACTTAGCGGGCGATCCATTTCCTAGCATCGGGAGGATTCCCTATTTTTAGTAGATTATAGTAATAGAGGATATGGCGAACAGGAAAATACAGGAAAAGCGCAGGCTTTATGAGCGAGAGCGAACTCTTGGCGCTATAGATAAGCTCCTGAGGGCAGGCGAAGGATCTAATGCGCTCTATGTCGTGGGTGATGCCGGATTTGGAAAATCGTCTTTGCTTGAGTATGCCTTGGCAAGGGCCCGAAACTATTCAAAGATATCCTTGAGCGTTACAGAAACCCATGAGAGCACTCCATTTGGAGTGGCCGATGATCTTCTTGGAACGCTAAATATTAGTAGCTCGCCAGAAGCTCAAAGCCAAACTAAACAGGAACGCACCAATCAATTAAGCCAAGCGCTCCAAGAGTGGTCTAGCCCGCCATTGATAATAGCGATAGATGATATGCACTGGTCCGACGCCGACTCTATGAATGTAATTGGCTCAGTACTTGCTCAAATATCAACGAGACAAGTTGTTTTTCTTTTTACAATGCGTCCGTGGCCTCCTCCAGCTTTGACTTGGGCAAGGCTCAATGAAAGCAATTCATGCGGACAAATCGAAGAGTTGGAAAGTCTGACTTTCGATTCTTCTTCCATATTGTTGGCAGATATTTTAGGCAATGATTCCAGTCAGGAATTACGTAAATGGATGTGGGGATTGTGTGCAGGAAACCCACTACTCCTAAGACAATTAGCTACAAGCTGGTCGCAAGAAAGCAAAAATACTTTCTCGACTGAAATCCCGCTTCGTTCACATCCTAACTCAATATTTGGAAATCTCAAGAACTATCAAACCGATCCAACCTTTTCCCCCGTAAATGTCTTGCTTCCTAAATTTGCTGGAATCGGACAGAATGCATTGAGTTTTATCAAAGCAGCAAGCGTACTTGGTACGATTTTTCGACCATCAGTTG
Organism: Actinomycetes bacterium; assembly: GCA_021827485.1. GTDB lineage: Bacteria > Actinomycetota > Acidimicrobiia > Acidimicrobiales > JAKAVM01 > JAKAVM01. Next base: position 32,851 of record JAKAVM010000119.1, on the reverse strand, counting down.
CTGGGGCACTAGCTGAATTAGACCCTGACACAACAGGACAAGCGATAGCAACTCTCGCAAAAGAAGGTATTATCGAACCTGCCGGCCCTGGCAAGACTCAATTCGTACATTCACTTTATCGTCAAGCACTTTATGATGATATTGATATCCCAATACGTGAAGAACTTCACATTGCTGCTTACAAAATACTCGAATCCCAGAATGCTCCGTTGGGCGAGATTGCTTTCCATGCGCACTCTGGAGGGCGCAAAGCAGAGGGGTCATCAATTGCATTATTGCAGCTTTGTGCTAAACGCTCTCTGGTTTACGGTGCCGTTTCAACTGCAACTGCCCTTTACGAACAAGCAGTTGAAATTTGCGGCGATAAACCAATCCCGGCTCAACTATTGCTAGATCTAGCGTTTAGCCTAGTTTCGGTAGGCCGGATAGAGGAAGCCAAGGCTCTTGCTCTCAAGATCATCGCAAGGCCGACACAAACCGACCTAGAGTCAGGCCTAACACATCCCACTAAAGCTGAATTGACAGGTGCTCAAAGCCTCTTGTCCAAGTGCAATGCTATAAGCAAGCTAGGCCTCCCGCATGGTTCATTGCCACCTGATGCCTTTTTGAATAATTCAATATCATCTGAGGTCGAGACCAGCGAAGAAAAAGATCAGGGCCTTGGCCTCGAAGCTACAAGAGTAACCCTTTCAGATCATAGATCAGATTATCTTGATGAAGTAGATCCACACCTCAGGGCAACATTGCTCTTGGACGATGCCCTTGCAAATTGGCTATCTTCAGGTACGAGTGTAGCACTTGAACAAATAAGAAGAGCCCGTAATGCGATAGATACTTTATCGGTAGATGATATGTGGCTGAAATCTTCGTGTATGTGTGCTGAAGGAATTGTAAAAGTAATCAGCGCTAATTCAAGTGGGTATGACCTAATCACTTCCTCAGTTAATCTGGTCAAGACTGACCCACAATTTCGTTACAAAGCAGCCTCATCAACGTGGAACCCTGCTTGGGCGTATATAGGTGCTTCAAATATTCTAGAGAATTTTGATAATGCATTGGCAATGTATGAGTTCATAAAACCATCACCGTTGTCCCAGATAAATATTTTTTCTCACGTGTTTTATTCCGTTGGCCACGCCGATACCCTATGGCGCATAGGACGATTACAAGATGCGCAGGAGATTCTTGTAGATGCTTTGGCCATTTCCGACACGATAGATGGATCAGGGCTTCATGTATTTGCTCTCTTGGCATTTATATATCAGCAATTGGGTAACTCAACTGAGGCTCTAAAGCTCATAGAAAGAGCCAAGCTTCAGCTTGACCAAGGCGTAGGAGGAACCTCAGACGTGCACCTTTGGATAAACTTTATAGAATGTCAAGAAAGTTTTAGCCAGGGTTCAATACAAGATGCAGCTAATAAAGCAGAACTCAATCTCCGGCTTTCAAAGCAAGTTGGGCCAATCGAACCGTGTGTCGTTCCGTGGCAGCGTCTTGGAATTGAAGTATTTATAGCTGCCGGGATGCTCGACTCCGCTAACGAGATAATTTCAGATCTGGAGGCGACGATAAGTGATTTACCTTGCCTTGGACCAAGAGTTGCAATAGAGGCCGGGAAAGGTTTAATAGCCTGGCAAAACAGCCAAACGAACGAGTCAAGAAAATGCTTTCAAAATGCACTGGATCTGCTTGAAGACCTACAAATGCCGCTCTTGAAGGCAGAAACGCTCTATACATATGGAAAAATACTACGTCATATCGGTCAACTCCAAGAATCGCGCAAACTACTCCATGATGCCGCAGCGATCTTGAAACCCGCTGGTGCTATTCGTCTAGTTGACTTTATAAACGAAGAACTTTCTAGCGCAGGCGCTCGCCGGAGGCGAAATCTTGAACTCGAAGATAAGTTGACACGCCGCGAGCTTCAGGTTGCACAACTGGCTGCAAATGGTGCAAGTAATAACGACATAGCAGCAAGATTATTTATCTCACCCAAGACAGTTGACCATCACCTATCGCGCTGCTACAGAAAACTCAATATTGCATCGCGCTGGGATCTACAGTATATAGATCTGGAATCAGCTAGTAGGGGTTAAGGACTTGCTTATCTGAACTTAGCCAGCAGGGGTTAAGGTAACGAAAGCGACTCCTTCGCCAGGAACTGTAAACGAAAGAGAATTATTTGACGACGACATGGTCCCAGAAGCTACTTGGCCTCCATTATGCGATCCATCAATGGCATCACGTACGTAATTATACGATCCTGATCCAAGTCCGTTTACACTAAGATTTATCTGATGATCGTAAGGTGTACTCCCTGAAGTACCATAATTGCCAGGCAGGTCATAAGCTTTGAAGTTGAAAATCATCACAGTTACCTTGCCGTTAGAGGACTTGGCGGCAACCGCTCCAACATAACCATCTCCATCATTTGACACATTTGCCGGAACTTGATTGGTCGCCATCTCGTGCCAATAAAGAAAAGTATAATAAACCGGTCTCGGAGTTAAATTAGGATTAATAATCCCAAAAGTTGAGTCGACTGCATTATAGAAAGCCATTGCACCGATACTCGATCCCTGTGCCTTGCTTAGAACTGACGCAGCGAAGGCAGCGTCGTAAGTCTGTGACATGCGTGGATCAGACATTCCATTTACGTTCCACTCATCAATTATCAACTCTGGCTTCAAGGATGGATATTGGGCAAGAGCACTTTGTACCGTATTGGCCTCATTTGTATAAGTTGAGGTTGAGAGAAGTGGATTGTAACCCAGCCCCCCACCACTTGGAACTGGATCGTTGGCATAAGTGTGCCACGACAGGAAATTCAGTGGTAGATGGTGTGACGATACATAGGCGAGGAAGGGATAGAGGAAGAGGGTGTCCATCGTACCGAGAAGGTTAGCGAGAGCAGGTCCTCCCACATTCACACTAACGCCAGCCTTAGTCGCAGCTTGTTCCACTGCAGTAGCTGAGTCATTGTAGAGTTGATTGTATCCGGATTCGCCTCCAGACCAGAAGGCCCCGTCAGGCTCATTCCAAACCTCAAAATAGCGAACTCCCTCTGCGGTAATTTCATGGTAGGCCATCTCTTCAACTAGAGCGTCCCAAGTTGCTTGGTGAGAACCAACGTCAGGTGGTGCATAGTTTATCGAAGTTGCCAGGGGGTCAGGTATAGTTGGAGGGGTTGCTAGACAGCTTGGCGAATAGTCGATGATAAGCAAGGGGGTGCTGCCTTCGGACTTTATCTGATTTACCCGGCTGTCGAGATTTGCAGGGTTCCAAACTCCACTCGAACAGTTGTAGTTAGCAGAGTTATCAAAAGCTACATCCGTACGATCAAAGTGGAGACCAAGAGTTGAAAGTTGCGAAACTCCGCCGTTGCCTGGGCCATCCACACCGAGCAAGTCTTGATTTATCGCAGCACCAGGTGAAGACGCATTGACACTAACTGAAACCGTTCCACTTGACCCCCCACCAGTTATTGATCCGATTGTGCCGCATCCAGCAAGTGCCGCTGCACCGGTAAGCATAGTCAAAGCGCGCAACACTTTGCTTTTTGCTGCTAAAGCTAGAAATCCCATGATGATTCCCCCTCTGGAAGGTTTAGGAAAGCTTTCCCCCGCTTTCTTATCACTGTAAGTATAGATGATTCACTATTATTTTGCACGAAAAATCATAAATTGCTTCAAAACTAGCCTCCGGTGCTGATACCATACGTGCGTCCCAGTCCAAAAATCCTGAATTTGCTTATACGTGCACGTGGGATCGCTAGAATTAGTCAGATGAAGGAAAAGTGGTGTGCCGCTGGGAACGATACCTAAGTTGAGCCTCCTTGAACCACAAAATCCAAGCTGTCTCAAGCTAAATAGCGTTCGGTTACTATCGGCTTTCCCAGCCTTTGCCAGCTTCAAAGAAGGCTCCATCACAATCGATGGCTCCGCAGTTCACTTTACAGGCCGTTCGCCCAATCAGCGAACTCTGATCCCTTGGGATGCAGTTTCCTATGTCGGGATATTTGACAAGTTGATCGGACATCCGCTTGCCAAGAGGGTATCTATCTTAGCGGGAGCCTATGTTGGCAGTATGCTTGTCGGACTCCCCTTGCCATTTTTCATCGTACGGACACGCTCATCGTATAACCCAAGAAATACGGCCCAAGCATCTGATGATCTTTTCATAAGGTCCACAAACCACAGTACGGTTCTGCGATTCTCAACTCATCGCGGACCAATAGATATCTTAGTTCGACATACTTTAGCAACCCGGTTTGTATTTGAACTAAGAGATTTTCTAACACCTCTCCAATTGGATCATCTTATTACAACTACTCTTCCTACCTCATACGAGGCAGCCCCTAAACAAAGTGTTGGCGAACGAATACCTGAGCCAACTCCGATCCAGGAGTCTGAAATAGCCCCAAACCGCGTGAATGAGCCATATATTGCGAACCCAATCGACGCTGTAGTTTGCAGTGCACACTACCCCAAGAGTATCTATCTGGGCAGTCACCCGAGATTTACTAAGCGTCTTAAAGGCACTGTTACGCTGGACCACTCAGGTGTCCACCTATGTGATAAGAAAAATAAGGTCTTACTAACGGCTCCCTGGAATATTGTATGGAGTTGCGATACAAAAAGTTCAAATATTTCCTATCGGACGATTTCAAGTGATATCTTTGAGCTTTTTTCTTGGAATACCATAGTTGGCATCCTTATACCCGAGTTTATTAAAACTCCCGTTGCCGATCGAGGGATGCTTGCAACAACACTCTCGCTCTTGCTAAAGGATGGATCCATCGACTTTCAGCTCAATAAAGTTTGGGTGGGAGAGGTCGATCGGGCACTTCAACCTTTTCTTGAATTACACAAGATCCATCGAACTCGCTATTAGCAACCACTAAGCTGGACAGTAGCCTTTTTCTGCCAAGAATGTCTTTAGATCTGACAAGTACTTCGAGCCGATTTCATTTCCAAAACCATTATTGAACGACCCGGAGGATTCCATCGAATCTAAGGTTGACCAAGTCTGAGACTCTTTGCCCAGCTCACATTCATCAGCTGCCCAAGGAGCAACAAACCCTTCGATCAGCGCTCCACTTGGTGGATTTTGAATTAGGTTCCACCACTTTTGCGCGTCGTTTGCAATTTGAATCGGAAATCCACGAGTTACATTGACGAACTGTTGATCTTCAAACTGGTAGATGGTAACTGGTGCTCCAGCCTGTGCGCAGTCAGTAAATTTGCAAGCAAATGACATGTCGGAGCCAATTACGACGATATCCCCGTAAAGATCCTCAACTTTTAGGATTTGGCCGACCATATCGATCGATGAGTACGATGAATTGCTGGCTGGGTAGTAAACCCGTGCAATTGCACAGCAAGAAGCTCCCCCATTGAAACCTAAGACGTAGACGATGGGTTCACCATATTTCTGAGTCTCAATACAGATCTGATTTAGTGCTGCCCATTGCGCAAAGTTGCCAGAGCTAGCGGATGTATCGGGAGGTGATGCAGTCTCGTTTAGTAGGGTCGTACCATTGTAGGTAAGTTCAATAGACCAACTCACATAAGGTAGGCTACCGGAACTGTGGGATTCATAATTTACCAGAGCATTAAAACTATCACTCGTTGTGCTCAAAGACCCTGAAGTACTTGCCCTATAACCAGATGTAGAGCAAGCAAACGAGGCTGGGTCCCCTCCGGTTGGGCCGCTAGGGGGCAGCGATGTTGAGCTAGTCGAAGCTGAACCTTTTGGGCCGCTAGGGGGCAGCGATGTTGAGCTAGTCGAAGCTGAACCTTGATTTGTTGGGTGTAGTCGTGCACGCGTCGATCTGGAAGAACCACTGCTGGCAGCTCCTCGCCCTACTTGTGCCCGGTGTAGTCGAGAGTTCGTCGATTTGGAAGAACCACACCCTCCAAGAATTGCCGCCGCTAATACCGCTGTGATCAGGATGGTAGCTATTTTCATGATTCGTGGCCTACGCAATCGATAGCAGAGTTGTATTGCTGATGTAATCGAATCGCTCCGGAGATGCGGTGAATATAATCACTTGGGCGCCTTGTGCCAGTGCGTTTATTGCTAGAGATATATTTTTCTGACGCTCATTATCGGAGTGCCCCAAAATATCATCAAGGATAATTGGTACTCCTTCATCGCTATTAGCGCAAACGAGCTTCGCACACGCAAAGCGAACGATAATTGACAACTGTTCCTTGGCGCCAGTCGAAAGTGATTCGAAGCTAACTGTTGACCCATTCAAAGTTCGTGAAACGATCTCCAGGTCAGAGTTGACCTCAATTGTACAACGTCCCCCAAAAACTTTACTGGCCGTTGCTTCCAAAGCCTGTTTGTATGGCTTTAAATAGTTAGTCTTCGCCTGCTCTCTATGCCTTCTAAATGTTTCATAGAGAAGTTGGGCCGCCCGAGCTTTACGCTCTTGAGTGAAAACGCTGTACTCCAGCTCCTTGATTTTCTCTTCTACATTCTGGATGGAGTTCTGTATATCTTGCTCACCAAGGTGCTCTAACGTTACCTTGAGTCCTTCAAGTCTCTTTTCTTCCTCTCGTATCTCCTTATCCAATTTCTCCTTGGATCCTTCACACGATTCCAGATACTCATCTATAGACTCGAGAAGAGGATCGCTAAGTTGTTCCTCTAGAGACTTGATCTCCCTATGAATCTTGTCAAGCTCTCGGGTGTTGGCATCCAACTCGCTGCCAAGACTTTGATCGGATTTTATTGCAACTAATTGATCGAGTCTGAGCTGGTCTCTCTTGTGATCCTTAGACCTTTCCTCCAACAGCACTTCATTCTTTATTAGGTCCTCTATGATCGTGCGTATTTCTTCTTGCGATACTTGAACACTGTGATTTAGATCATCGCGTTTGTTACCCAACGATGCCACTTCATCCTCTAAGGCCATATACTTAGCTTCTATCGTTTGCAAATTCTCAACAATCTGTAACTTATCGCCGTACTTTCCCTCAAAAGCTTTGATTTTGCCGAGTGCATCATCTAGCTTTTCGTTAAGTTCATCTGCTGATCTTAGATCACGAAGAGTATCTTTCTGTATCTCAAGGCATGTATCGATCTCTTGTCGTGCTGAACGGATGGCGTTGGATTTGTTGTTATAGTCACTTAGGGGATCATCTTTGTCTAAATCAAATTCCTGCACGAGATTGTTGTATTCGTTCTCTAATTGACGATATTCAGCCTCTCGTACATGATCGTGCCCTGGGAAAGTAACTACAACTTTCAGGATATCGGGAATCTTGATTTCTAATTGGGAATCAACTCGGGCAGTGAAAGGCCTAGACGGAAGAAGTACTTGCTCAGAACCTGCAATTTGCACTTCTAGCTCGCGCAACGATTCAAGCGTCACTTCGGTCTGTTCGTGTGTCAAGGCTTTTGCAGCACTGGCACGCCCAATCACTACCTCTTCGAGACGCTTTCGATCCAAACTTTCAATTTTCGAATTCCCTAGAGTACTGCGAGCCATTGATAGGCGATCTGTAATATTGTTGAGCTTGTCAAGCCTCTCCAAGAGTTGGCCTTTATCAAAATCTGCCCTCAAAAAGTCCCCAATATCTCTAGCTCTTATAGCCTCCGAACGCTTTTGGCGAAGTTGGTCATCAAGGTTACGTAGCTCCTTGACCATTGCTGCCAGTTTATCTTCCCGTTCCGCCTTATCTTTCTCCATTGCCGACCTAGCTTCTTGCAGATTGCTCTCTTGTTTGCCCGCATCTTCAAGTCTCGCTCTCAAGTCTACTCGATCTTGCTTTTCTCTTTCAAGCTCGGTTTGAGAATTGCCAATCTCGTTTCTCTTCAGTCGCAAGGGACCCAGCTTGTGCTCCAGGCTCTCTCTTGTCTGCTTTCGCTGCCTAGCATTTTCAAGATCACTCAGTACAACTCTGAACTTCTGTTGCAAAGTTACCTTGCGCAAAGTGGCTTGTTTTTGCTCCTCACCCGACTCTTCGATTGATTGGTAGGATGCTAATAGCTCGTAGCGGCTTCTTATTAGGTCTTCCAATTGCTCTCTTTGGTTTATTCGAGATTGAATTTCTCTTCCTGTTTCCGTAAAGTAGTTTCTGTATTCGCGCTCAATCTTCTCCATCAATGACTCTTCAGCCTGGGGATTGCTTTGGATCGATTGGGCACTATCTAAGGCTTCAATCAGTGAAGTCGCACTTCTTGTTCTTGGCTGGCCTATTGCCTCGCCTTGTTTGATCCTAAGTGCCTTGAATAGTTCGTAATCAATATGCTGACTTATGAGTTCGCAAACTCGGTCATGGGCTTGACGGCCAGTTAGGGACTTAGAACTGTCAGAATCTATTGTCAAACGGGTAGCAGCTCGCTTTAACCACGTCTTAGAATAAATTAGCCGCTGAGATCCTATTGAAAACTCCATCTCGACACTTGGCCCAACGTCTTCATGTACAGGTTTGACCGCTTTTACATATTTGTGTTTCGAACTATCTTCGAAGTCCAATAATAAGTCGATCGCCTCGGCGATGGACGATTTGCCTGTCTCATTGGGTCCGTGGATAATTGAAATCCCATCAGTTGGAAAGACAAGCTCGCAACTATCAATTGAGCGAAAATCAACTACCTTCAAGCGATTTATTCTCATTATATCACCACCCGATCTAACTCCTCGTGGTTAACAATAGAGTGGAGCAATTTCAAGGCATCCAGTACCGTATTGCTCTCTTTACTTTCATCTAGCGATGTATCTTCTTCTTGGCTAGATGCGAACTCCAACAATTCTTGATATGCCGAATGGGCATATCCGGTAAGCTCCAAACTTTGCTGGTCAGAGTCATTTGGCAATACTCTCAGCTCATTACGCCCCTTAGAGAAAATAACGCCAGCAAATGTATCTCGAGCGTTATTTATTACATCTTCTAGCGCAAAGTTCACAGCAAGACTTATTGATCCTTGTGGCACTAGCTTGACTACACATCTTGACTTGTTGTCTTGATTGTCCAACCAACTAGACAGATGATCTACGTCCTCTTGGGAATTGATTTCTACCTCTTTCTCAAGAAAGTTCCACTTGCCCACAGTACGCTCGGTAACTTCAACTCCATGATTGTCTGACACCTCTACGATTAGAACGTAATTAGGTCTTATTTCACCAAAGTCAGTAGCCTGTATTGCACCACTGTAAAATATCCTTCCCGATGGACCAACGCTAGTAACAGAATGTCGATCTCCTAGCGCGATATATCCTATTCGTCCACTTTCAACTGCTTTCTCCAGTATGGATTTCTCGATCCTACTTTCACTGTTATCCTCACTATCACCTGAGTCATAGGAAACTGACTCGACTTGGCCGTGGCCTACGATGATACGAAAAACTCCTTTGTCAAACTCTCCTTGATGATCGAGGTTGCTTATCAAAGTGCCAACAGGTTCGGGGGCGGGTTTCTTAGCGTAAAACGGAGCGCCAATTATCTCTACCCCTAGCTTGGCAAGTTCTCTCGGGCACTCATCGCTAATAACTATCACATTTTTAGGTAACCTATTTCCAAGTAGTTGATGCAACCATACTGAACCTGGCCGATAAGGATCATGGTTGCCGGGCAGGAGATACACTGGAACGGATATCTTGCCAACCGAATCAATAAACCTATTGATGATCTTAGACCCTGGCAGCAGCGTATCGAAAATATCTCCTGCAACGATGATGAACTGGCTGCCTGTTTCGTCTGCCAATCTTCCTAGCTCTTCAATACATTGGAACTGATCGTCGCAATAGCGAGCCTGGGCATCGACCGGCAGGAACCATCGGGTCATTCCGAGCTGCCAGTCCGACGTATGTATGAATTTTATGCTCATAATTCAAGGGTAGAACTCAGGTGAGACAATAACATTATGCTGCAACATTATGCTGTCGGGAACCCGATATCACCAGGACTTTTTAAATCCGACACTCCATTATGCGAGAACGCGGGTAACAGATTGGGTAGCGATACAGGTGGGTAGCGATACGATTTAGGTCCCGGTGTCTTCGAGCAAATCGGAATAACGTGCAATAATTGGCGAATAGTCTGGTCTTAGACTAGTCTTATTTCAATGAGATCAGTTGGAGCATACGAAGCCAAGACCCATCTGGCAGAATTGCTTGGAGAAGTTTCTTCTGGCCAAAGCATTATCATAACAAAACATGGACATCCGATCGCTCGGCTCATACCAGCCAAGAGTTCTGAACTGAATCCTACCAAGATAATTTCGTTGATTAGAGAGTCCAGACAGGGAATCCGATTGGGGCGCTTGAGCATCAAGAAGATGCTTGATGAAGGTCGCCGCTAACTTGCCATTTGTTGTTGACACATCAGTCACGATGGCATGGTGTTTTGAGGATGAAGTCAAGAAATCAACAGAGCAACTTTTGGATAGACTGAACTCTGATTTCGCTATCGTTCCGCAACTTTGGAGTTATGAAGTCGCAAATGTATTAGTGGTCGCGCAGCGGAAAAATCGAATAACAGAGTCTCAAGCAGTTCGCTTCTTGGAATTGCTTAGACAGTTACCAATTCAGATTGACGACACCGGAGAGGAGATTAATATACTCTTTGGTAGAGCGCATCAACATGGACTTAGTGCTTACGATGCAGCATACCTGTGTTTATCTGAGCGCTTAGGTATTCCCTTGGCTACCTTGGACGATAATCTTTCAAAGGCTGCTAGCTCTGCGGGAGTCGAACTTCTCACTGAACCTTGCTGACGCAAGACTTCGGATTCCCTGCCGACGAACGTGCATAACACTGCCACAAACTGTATTCTTTACATCAATGATAGAAGTAAAGAGCCCAAAACGTAGTGCAAAGATTAGCTCTAAACATCAGGTAACTATTCCGATAGATGCCATGCGGGACGCCGGACTTCAAGCTGGAGAACGAGTTGTAGCGCGCGCCGATGGTCTGCGGAGAGTGGTCTTAGAAAGGCAAGTCGACGTCTTGAATTGTTTTTTCGGGATACTCACAGGAGCATTCCCACAAGACCAGCTCGGTGAGTTCCGGAATGAGTGGGATTGACCCTAATCGATGCGGGCGTGCTTATCGGGTTCTTAGATATCAAGGCCAACTCATTCGCCTCTAAACTCCCGAAACCAGCTACATCTTATGTTGGGGCTTGTGATGTATTGGTTGGCTTACTGCTACAACTCGACGGTGCAGGCGCACCTGAAAGTCGGCCCTTCAGCCATGAGGTAATCTCAGTTGCTCCTAGCACTATTTCGTTTCCGTGATTGCCGTCGACAATTTGGTCGAGAAAGGCGCGATCGCCAATTGAACAAAGTTGGGACATGAGAGAATGTATCCGGGCGGGAACTACTATCGCGTCTTGATTCCCACCAATTACTAAAATTGGACTCTTGGTTTTTACTAGACCAACTTCATTTGCCAACAGCCAAGCTCTGCCTCTTGCGGTATCAATGGGATCTATCTTAAAAATCTTTCCACCATCTTTGCTATATACTTTGAGTAGGAAATCAGCTATCTGAGTCACACACGATGTTTTTATTACCGTGGCTACCCCCGTGGCATCTGGTGTTAGGAAGTCACTTGGATTAATTTTTGGATCGGTTACCTGGGCGCCGTAAAGTGCCATGACGGTGACCACGTCATTTAAAATTGGATTGTCGCCCGGAAATACCTGTGAGAGTTGGGAGCCGGGTGCCACTGCTACAGTTCCAACTAACTGAAGTTCAGGTGCATAATGCGGAGCAATTTCTCCTGTCGAAAGTGAAGCATGGCCGCCTTGCGAGTCTCCCACTACAACCCATTTGGAACTCGCGTGCGCGTCGGGAATGTTCCGGGCTGCTCGTACAATGTCAATAGTTGCCTGAGCTTCAGTTTGACGATTGAGATAGGGATGTATCTCTCCATCAGGACCAAGACCAAGGTAATCAGTAGCCACAGATACGCCATCTACTCCAAAACTAGGCACTGCGCCACCAGCACGGCTCGGAGCGCAACTTTGACTCATGCCCGACGTTCCGTGGTCCCAAGCAACTACGGGCCATCCCCCTCGAGGTGCACGTGAGTTCGGATAGGTTATGAGACCGGTTACGGCCCGGTCATGGCCAGACCCATCCCGAGAGTGGTACATAACCCGCAAGGTAGTCTCATCGGAGGAGTCTGACACTATCTGTAGACGAATTAGCTGACCAGGTAGACCGGCTCGCAAGTGGGAAGGAACCTTGTAGAAACCTCTTGGGGAGGAAAAGTTCGCAAGACTAGTTCCCCCAACCCCTTGCAAAACTTTGGGCTTTGAGGTTTGAATGATCGACCTTGCACACGATGTCCCAACAAGACATACAACACAAAATAAGGCGACCAGCGTAGACGTCGAACCTTTGTTTAAGCGTTGGTGCAAACGGTATCGCCCTTCAATGACAGGCCCCAGGGCGTATTTCAATCCAAGCAAGTGAGGTTCTTGAAGTCGATGAACTTGCTGGCATTATCTTTGAAGACCTCCCAGGGGCATTAGACGCAGAGGCGTGAGATGCAGGGGCATTAGACGCAGGCGAAACATTTTCAACAAGAAGCTTACTGGCATTGGGTTTCGACACAACAGTAGCTCCCGAAGCAGTTGCGCAGTATCCATGTTTGTAATGCAGCGAAACCGGAACAAACACTACTGTTGGTACGCGAAGGTGATAGTCGGGCTTGTATCTGAGCTGAAAAGTATCACTAGTTACATTATACGACATGGCAATTGGCATCCCAGCGATTGCTTGTGCATACGGGCGATCTAAATAATATATCTTGTTGTAAGGTTTATCCTTGTTGGTAACCAATGCTTCATTAGAACTTCCCGTAGGATCCTCATAAGTCTTGAATTGCCAATAGGCCCAGCCGACTAGATTCAAGTCCGCGTCGTTTGTCATGGTATTTAGTTCACTTTTTGAATTTGTAGCCCCGAATTCGCTCAAAAACCACGCTGGTCCTCCAGGCTGGGCTGGCGAAGCGTCGGCAGCCCGCTCAGCGAAGCGCCTAGTAAAGGTCAATCCATCGAGCGCAGCACAAGTCCCGGCTTGACCAGGAATATCATTCCCATTATTTTGGCGGAACAAGCAGTAGTTGTGAAAGTTCAACACTAAACGGCCAAAAGCCATCGGGCCTATATAAGTCGGCACTCCATCGCTTGCAATATCAGTCTCAGGAAAAACCAGATGGTTAGGATCAGCCTTCTCAATAGTTGGTATTACCCCCAGGCGTGGATCATCTGGGGGACAGGTTAGCTTTGCTCCACCGACTGCTCCACTTGCCAACCCGCCTTGCTGTGCTCCAGCAATATTCACACTTCCCGGATTAGCTCTTCCGGCGTAGAAACACTGGAGTAGTGCGTCAAACGGAGCATTGTGCAAAGATGTAGTCGCGCCGCCAGTAGGTTCGTTGAAAGGGTCGTAGCCGATCACCCACGCATTGTTCTTGAAGTATGAGGCAACTGAAGCCCATACGCGATCATAGTTGCCCTGGAGATTGCCAACTACATCGTTAGTAAAGAAGTTATTGTATGCGGCCTCTAGTGCGCTCTGAGCATAGTTGCCGCTCCAGCGACCGGGTATATTCTTGATCGCAATTGAGTTAGTGCAAACTGCCCAATTAGGTGCGCCTTCACCCTCGAACGCTTGATTCCAAACATCTTGGTGCATATCTATTAGCGTAAAGATCCCGTGGGCAGCTAGTATGCTAACTGTCTTGTCTAACCTAGAAAGATATTTATTTATAATTGATTGGTTGTATTCATGAGCATTACCTGGGGTGCCCTTCGTGCAGGTAGCTGGATCGTTAATTGAGCCATACCCCGGTTCAAGCCCCTGCCAGATGATTCCTAGACGCACGATATCGAACCCGAATGACGCAATCTTGGCAGCATCAGCATTGGTAAAATTCCACGGCTTCCCGGGAGCAGGCACTAGCTCGAAAGGTGGCTTTTTGAATACAGCATTTACCCCGTGAAGAATAACGACTCTGCCGTATCTATCGTATAGAAATGGTCCCCCAGGTGCTGAAATCGGTCCTTGAACAAATGAGGTGTTAGACGTAGCAGGTGGCTCGGAGGCGGCGGCTCCACCACCATTGGCGCCCTGGTGCGAACAACTATCCAAAGTTAGCGCCATACAAGCAAGTACCAAAGCGCCAATAACTATCTTTTGACGAAGTTGTCCTAACAAAAAATACCCCCTTGGTACTTTGCGATACTAGTTACTAATATCCTCTGGCAACAAGTTGGTAAGAGTAACTTTTCCTGAAAATACTTCAGTGAGATTTTCTGGTAAGGGAAGCAGAGATCCATGTTTGCTTTCGACAGGCAGGACATCGCATTAGTCTTGTAAACCCTTTGCCAGGATGCCAGAACCGAAGAGTCAGCTGCATTAAGGCAAAATCAATAAAGTCTACTTTAGTAACTTTCCTACACGACGAGCACTCTAGTGTTATCAGCTCCCCCACTTTCGCATTGGCTTCTGGAGTTGGTGTGGCAACCGGAGCCTTGGTTTCTGAAAAAAGAGTGTATTTGCCTCGGGAATTATCCGACTTATCTTGAGCACTCGGTTCTGTCGGAGTGGAGATCGGCGGACCATAAAGGGCTCGCTTACCAAGCGGGTCAGAATTCATCGGCAGACTGCGCGAAATCACTATCTGGTTTACTCGGCCACTGAGCAATTTGCCCTGAATCGAGTAGACGAGCGATTGATCTATATGCCTGGGCTCCGGCTGATGATGAAGCGTGCTGCAATATAGAGCGACCTCGCTCGGGAGCTTCGGCAAATCTTATAGATTTCCTTATTGGAGGATCTAATACAACTAATCCGTAACTTTCCTTGACCTTTTCTATCATCTCACGACTATGCTTGGTACGGTCATCATACATGGTAGCGATGACTCCAATAACTTCTAGATTCGCATTTGAAAATGACTTAACATCATCTATTGTCTCCAGAAGCTGGCCAACTCCTCGATGACTTAATGCCTCACATTGAATAGGAATTAGGACTTCTCCCGCTGCCGTTAAACCATTGATGGTTAATACGCCAAGCGATGGAGGACAGTCAATGAGGATGAAATCATATTCTTCGGCAACTGGAGCCAACGCCCGCGATAAAGCATGCTCTCGACCCGTACGGGTAAGAAGGTGAACTTCGGATCCTGCCAAATCAATCGTGGAAGGAACTATATCAATTCTTGCACTATTATCGATCTTCTTCCGGACATCGGCCACCCTTGCCTGACGAACAAAAATATCATGGAGTGACTGTTCTAAGCTTTCGGGGTTGATCCCAGCCGAGTAAGTTAGGCAAGCTTGAGGATCAAGATCAACAAGTAGTACTGATCTCCCCAGTTCGCCCAGTGCAAAGCCAAGTGAATGTACTGTGGTTGTCTTGGCTACTCCACCTTTTTGATTGGCCAGAGCGACGATGCGTGCCACTGGCCTAGTCTAACCAGCTTATGGTCAATTAGCCAACTTCAAAAGGCAGTCTAACGTAAGGGTGCTTTCCTAACCCAAAGATCTCAGATACTAGCTACTTCCAGTTTTTTTATAAAACTAAAATCTATATCAAGAGTTAGGATGGGTACGCCAAGCTCAAGGGCTGTGGCCGCAACCCACGTCTCATCACGAAACCATTTTTTCAAGCCGACAGTCCCCTCAGGGCGTTATTATGGATGGATCAATTCGACATGACAACCGCTAGCAACAGCTAATGGCTCTAGGTCGGCTTCATCACTAGTAATAATTTGTTGACCTCCTCCCAACGACTAAAGTCGTGGGATTCCCTTTAGTGACGACAACTTACGCTGCCTGAAACTTTAGAAGTTCTCGCTGCCACATTAGGTGGACTTCCACGAGCACCGGTCTTAGACCGGCATGCCCCAGGCCCTGGGGTGTGCGCGGAGCCAAAGCTCCGGGCGGTACTACTAATTGTACTCTGATAAGAAGTCGTTCTTCCTCTGAAGAATCGCTCTTTGCGTGTGTTCGGCGGATTCCTCCAAGACTGGGCATTGGTGGAAGCGGAGCTAGAACAACAAGCGCTGAAAGACAGCCCCCAGATCATTACACCAACTAGTCAAGGAAGAATCAAATTTATACGCTACATCCCGGAAACTTACAAGCTGATCTTCCCAAGCGATTTGATCGTCAAGAGAACAGTTACGCAGCGCCTCTATAAGGCAACCTGTGATAACCCGAACTGCAGAACTATCGGCCTTATAACGCAGAACTCGCTCTACCTCACTAGGTTCCCATCCGCACGACAAAAGGCGCGCTAGCTCAGTTACGAGTAGAGATGACATTCTAGAGGCTACTCGCTCACCTACTTGGAGCTGTTGGATGCTACCCGAATAGGGGAATAAAAGCATTGGCTGGATTAGATTCGAATTAGCTCAACATCTGGATCAAGTCTGAGCAGATCATTTGGATCTGAGGTGATTACCCTTTGTTTACTGCGCCTAGTGCAGAATTACTACTCGACGATCATTGCGATCCACCGCAATAAGTCCTCCGGTGTCGAATGTGACACCGGGCATCAGGCAACCGAACGCTTGCGTCTATTTTTTAAACCCAATATCTCGTCTGCCCAATCCATTTCTTTCTTTGAAAGTTCCCCACCCGTCTCTTTTAGGGCGCTAGCGAGCATTGCACCCCACCCTGCCACGTCATCAAGGGCCACGGCCACTGCGTGCTGTACAAAACCAGACACACTTCCAGCGTCTCCGCGCTCTACAAGCTCACGAATTCGATTGAGTTGTAACTCCTCTAGGGTTATTGTAATCTACTTTGTTGCCATACCAGTTGCCATACCAGTTGCCATACTACAAAGCATAGGACACTTGCCACCATTGCTGGTGTGGTTTTGATAAGAAATAAAAGCAACCTTCGCTACACTGCCGGTGATCCACCTGTACTTCCAGTGGCTGAACCGACAAAGTCTGCACTGCCAAAAGTGAACACCCCACCGTCAGCTCCAAAAAGCCAGTACCCTTTTCCATCGGGAGTCGATTGAATCCCAACTATCGGAGAGTAAAGATTCTGACAGCCCGATCCAGCCTGGGTACAATCGCCCACTATGGGAGCATTTCCGAATGCTGAGACCGTTCCGTTGGCATTGACTGTCCAATAACCTCCACCAGCTGAGGCTGCTATCCCAACTTCCGGGATATTGGGGCTATTTGTCTTAGCCGACCCGGCAAATAGAGCGTTTCCAAAAGCAAATACGCCGCCATCGGACGAGACTTCCCAGTATCCTTTGCCATCTGAAGTTGGAGCTAGCGCTACTACTGGTGCCATCAGCTTAGTGCAGCCCGAACCCGCGGTTGGACAAGAACCATAAAATCCAGCATCACCATAGGTGAAGACTCCACCGTCGGCCGCAACCAACCAGTAACCCTTAGAATCGGGAGTTCCAGATATGCCTACAATAGGCTTGGCAAGAGGAACTGTATCTGCTGCCCCGAAAAACCCAGCGTTTCCAAAGCTATAAACACCACCATCTGCAGATACAAGCCAGTAACCACCCAGGTTGGCAGTAAGCGTTGCTCCAACAACTGGACCGGTGGTCTTATCACCCTTTGTTGGAACCGAACCAGCATTGGGTACACTTCCAAAGGGCGAAACTCCCCCAGTTGCAGTTACAACAATGTAGCCAGGCTTAGTTGGGGGCTTAGGTGCCGCACAGTTTGGAGGATTGCCAGACTCACCAATCGGACAAGACGTTGGCGGCGTGGTTGGAGGCGCGCTTGTCGGCGTGGTTGGAGGCACGCTTGTTGGCAGGCTCGTTGGCGTGGTTGTTGGAGGGGACGTCGTGGGTGGTGTAGTAGTTGGAGGTATCGTAGTTGGAGGGGACGTCGTGGGTGGTACTGCCGATCCAACCGTCAGACTGATAGCGCTGCTGGACGATGCTTCATAAAGCGACGTTCCATTGAACGCGGCAGTAATCGATTCGTTGCCGGAGCTAGCGAAGGAGGTTGTGCAAGTAGTCGTACCAGTTGAAGGGTTAAGTGGCATATCGGTACACGATATTATTGGAGTACCACCATCTAAAAACGTTACGGTACCCGAGGCAGCCCCCGAGGCAGAGTCAACTTTCGCAGTGAAGGTAACGCTCGCTCCACTTGCAACCGAGGATGTGGACCCGGTGAGTGAAGTGGAAGTTGAATTCGGTGGCGGAGGTGGTGGAGCCGACGGAGTGGGAGTCGACTGAGTCACCCCATAGACCTGTGCATTACCTTCGTCTGATATATAGACAGTTCCAGAGCTACTAACTGCAACTCCAAACGGATTCCCTAAGGTCGACGAGGTTGCCGGACCAGGAATGGCCGCGCCAAAGCTGCCGTTGCCAGCAAAAATGGATAGGATACCGGACGTATTCACCTCTTCGACCAAGTGGTCTTCGGATGCTATGTAAAGATTTCCTGTGCCATCCAGTGCCACTCCGTATGGAAGAAGTAGTGTCGTCGAAGTAGCAGGACCGGGAGTTGGAGCACCTGATGAGCCTAGGATCCCAGCAAAGATTGACAAGGTACCACCTGGAGTAATTTTTTCAATTACGTTGTTGCCCGAATCGGCTACGTAGAGATTTCCCGAGTTGTCCACAGCGAGTCCCGGCAGGCTACCTAGCTCCGACGAAGTAGCAGAACCAGGAGTCGGAGCACCATAAGTGCCGGTTCCCGCGATGATAGACAAGATTCCCGCTGGGGTTACTTTGTAAACTTCAGAGTAGTCTGAATCGGAAATATAGACATTTCCCAAGCTGTCCACAGCGAGTCCCGACGGGCCACCTAACTGAGACGAGGTTGCCGGACCAGCAACGGCCGGGCCAATGCTGCCAGTCCCAGCAAAGATAGACAAGGTCCCCGTTGGGGTTACTTTGTAAACTTCAGAGTTGGACAGATCGGCAATATAGACATTTCCCAAGCTGTCCACGGCTATCCCCTGCGGGTAATTTAGCTTCGATGAGGTTGCAGGACCTGGAGTTGGTGTACCAGCAACGCCAGTCCCAGCAAAGATAGACAAGATTCCCGCTGGGGTTACTTTTTCAACCTCATGGCTTCGAGCATCGGCTATGTATACATTTCCCAAGCTGTCCACAGCTATACCCTGCGGGTAATCTAGATTCGATGAGGTTGCAGGACCAGGAGTTGGTGTACCAGCAAAGCCAGTCCCAGCAAAGATGGACAAGGTGCTAACTGTGGCCTGTGCTGGTCCGGCCGTGATTCCGAGAAATGCCATCATGGCCGCAAAAAGCGCAACACTGCTGGCTAGTACCGCGAGCCTACGCCTAATCAAACTTCTAGATAACGACATTTCTGTTTGCATAGCCACCAACTTCTTTCCAATCTACGAATCCAATAATGCAAAAAGCTGGGCTCTTGTCAGTTCTCTCAAAACAAACCCTTACAAAATGACGATTTTTGTAGGGTTTTTCGAGACTGAGCCCATGTGTACAAATCCTATAAATGGAACCGTTTATTAAACGTTATTGTGCAGGTCAAAGGCAGTAGCAAACAAGAAATAGGACATTAAAAGCTGCCCGTGCCATCAGCTTGGCCAACCGAGAAACTAATATCCCGGACCAGGGTAGCTATATTGATTGTAGGCCGGTGCTCCAAGAAAACTCCCTACCTGCACCAGTGAAGCTTGGCTGGTTAGTCCGGAGATCGGCATAGCATAAAGTTCGTCTTGATTCTTGGCGATAATAATATAGTCAGGATTAGAGGAAAATCCATAAACCGAATAGTTCGAACCAAAAGTTGCTATCTGCACTTTGTTTGCGCCTGAAAGGTCGCTTATATAAAGCGCATTGTGTCCGTTTACGATCTGTGATGAAACCATCGATTTTCCGTCAGGAGTTGCGTAGAACCCAACATTATTGTATCCAGACTCGACGTCATTGATATAGGTCTGATTGGTAGTGGAAGTTACCTGGCCATTTTCATATAAGAAGTAGTTCGTGCTAGTAGGGCCATAGACAGAAAACAGTACTGAACTAGACGATATAGCATAGATTGAACCAAGAGAACTTGGAAGCCCAGCAGTGTATAGAGTTTGACTCCCCGAACCATCAGAGTTTATCAAGTATAGATAGTCGTTAAATGGGCCACTGGGAGGATCTTGGTAAGATTGGTTCCAGTTGACTTCGTATACAATTTTGTTGTCGGGCAGCACAATAGCATTGTAAATGTTTTGATTCGCATAGTTACTTGTGCTCGTGCCAACGGCTTGCGATGAATAGAGAATTCTTGAAATATTAGTGGCTGGATCGAAAGACATTAGATCTTGCGCACCTGGTTGCCACAACTGCAACGAACTATTGTTGATCTGGAATATAAGAATATCGTTAGTTGTCCAACCTATCACTTGATATCCGCTAGCTTTAGCGTTTACCTCCTCTGGATTTGGATTTTGGGCACTAAAAACATATAGGTGAGTTTGAAGACCGTCGCGATTAGCTAGCAACGCAAGATATTTCGAATCATCTGAAACAATTAGTTGTGTCGAATTCGGATATTCTTTTCCAGTACCGGGTAGAACTACCTTAGGATCAGATCCATCTAAATTGGAACTCATTATATTTACGGGGCCGGAGGCATCTGACAGGTAGTACACACGACCAACTGGAGTCAAAGTAAATAAATTGGCAAGTGAGAGTTTATTGGTAACGCTAACATTTACTTGGGTGCTAATGAATCCAGGTGCAGAAAGTGTAGCTCTCTCTTGGTTGCGGCTTGCAGGCAGTACGAGTTGGGCACGCCCGATACCTGAACTTGTTGCTGAACTTTTTGAGGTTGAAATCAGCGCATTTTGTATCGGAGCTCCGCCAATGCGGTTTGTGATCTCGACAGGGACTACGATCCCGGTCACTCGCATGACATACCGTAGTGTTGAGCTTCCTTCGATTGAAACAAGGATTGGTCGCGAAATTCTCGCATAGTAGAGCTTTGATATAGTTATGTGGGTATGACCGACAGGTACCTGGAAGGAAACCTTTCCTGTCTTGCCGCTATAGCTAGTCCTAGAGCCAAGAGTTACTCTTGCTCCAACGACCGGCGTGTGTCCAGCTGAGCTAAGTATCTGCACCGTATAGTGACGAGTCATGAAATTCCCAAGAATCGAGTAACGTGATGGGGGAATAATAAGTAATGCAGCAATAATCACAATGATTGCACTCACACCAGCTAGCACATATCTAAGCCTGAGTAGCTTGTGAGGTTTGCTTTGAGCACGTTCCGTACTGTTTGAGAGGTTCGAAAGATCTGGTGGCAAAGCTTGTCCGTGTCCGGAAGTGTCTGGTGGCAAAGCTTGTCCGGATCCGGAAGGGTCTGGTGGCAAAGCCTGTCCGGGTCCGACACTTACACCATCTGAAATTGGATTAGTTTTATCCTGATTATCCATATCTGAAGTTGCTTTGCATTGTACAACAAAATTCTCGTTTCAGTTAGAGAAATTTTGTATTAGTTATTTAGCCGGGTCAACCACTCACAACTACTGAAACTGGACCAAACGGATAGCCGGATCCGACATCGGGTGCATCACCAAAAGAAAATATCTCGCCCCCTTGCGTAACAATCCAATATCCATGACCATCGGAAGTAACAGCCATGCCTGCAACTTGTTGTCCAATATTCTTGCCACCTAAAGATCCCATTTCCACGGCATCTCCGAAAGCGAAAATTCCACCATCTGACGCGACCAACCAATAACCTTGGCCGTCAGGAGTTGAACTCATCCCGACAATTGGTTTGGCTAAAACAAGGTTGCCGGTTGAGCCATAGAAGGATGCATATACGAAAGCGAAAATTCCACCATCTGACGCGACCAACCAATAACCTTGGCCGTCAGGAGTTGAGCTCATTCCTACAATTGGTTTGGCTAAAACAAGGGAGTCAGCTGATCCATATAGTCCAGCATTGCCAAATGCCTCGACCGAACCATTGGCAGTAGCCAACCAATAGCCTTGGCCGTTTGGCGTTGTTGCCGCTCCCACTACGAACGATGAAAGTCCTGATGCAGAACCAAACCCTTGAGTCTGCCCGAAATTACCTACCCATCCAAAGGCGGTAACCATCTCAAATCCATTTGGTTTAGATGAAGTAGGTGGTGGCGTTTGTCCCGATGAAGGAGGGGAGGAACCTTGAAAAGTAACAGTCGCTCCAAGTTGCACTTCGATGCTATCGGTAAGATCTCTACCGGACAATATGACCGTCTCGGGAACTGCGTCAGTTATTTGAAAAACAGCATCCCCATTTGATGTCGTCACACTTGAAGGGGGTGAAATGGTTCCGTGGAAGGTACCTCCAGAAACCATACCCGACAAGGTGACTGTCTTGCCTTCGATCGGACCCTGATTCGCATCCTCAATCCAAACATCTACAGTTGCACTCTTGCCAACGGCAAGATTAGTAGGCGAAACGGTAATAAAGGAGGAATTCGGCGCGACGGTAGCTTCAGTAAAATCTACGGAAGCTGTCTGATCTAAGGTAATAGAATCAGTGACATCGGAAGCAGTGATATCTACATTTTCAGCAGTTCCATCTGTTATTGTAAAAATTGCAGATCCCTGAGAATCGGTAACCGCACTTTGAGGTGAGATAGTCCCGTGGAAAACGCCTCCATTTACACTCCCTGCCAAAGATACTGTGAGCCCTTTCGATACTAAGTTTCCGGAGTCGCGCAAGGTAACGATTATTGTCGAACTCGAAACACCATCAGCGGGTACTTGAGTTGGTGTAGCTTCTATTAATGATAGCTCAGCTGAAGCAATTGGGGTAACGAAATCAACCGTAACACTAGATGCTAACTGAATCGAGTCTGATACATCGTCTGCAGATATTATCACTTGCTGAATGGTTGAGTCGGTAATAGTGAAGATTGCATCACCGTTGGAGTCTGTAATCATGCTTTGAGGAGTAACCATTCCAGCAAAATTAGACCCAGTTACGGTTGTCGTTAGTGAAACGGACTTTCCGGGAACCGATGAACCCTGAGTTGATACCAAGTGAACAGTTACGGTTGCTCCGGATACTCCATCGGCCGATACTCTAGAAGAATTCACTGAGATGGTCGACAGTCCAGCGGACACTCCCGCCTGAGCACCTCCTTGAGAGCCGCCCCCGCTACTTCCGCCCGAAAAAACAAAGGTAAGCGATACCGTCTGGTTTACAGTCACTAGATTGGAGGTATCTTCAGCAGAGTAAATAATCGTCTCTGCAAACCTATCAGAAACCGTGAATCCCACTTGCCCTAAAGCATTTGTCTGGCAAGGTGATGAATTACAGACGATTGTAGATGATCCACCTGAAGCACCAAGAGACACATTTGCTCCAACAACAGGCGTACAGGTTGGCATGCACCCAGTACCTTGTTCCAAGGTTACTGTGATAATTGCTCCCAGAGCACCTGATGAAGTTGGGGGCGAGCTATTAGATGTAACCACAGTTGAATCCAAGGCCTCATCAACAGGCTGGAAACGAACCGATGCAGTCTGGCTAATAGAAACCGAGTTAGTGACGTCTCTTGCACTATACACAACCGTCTCAACTGTATTGTCGGTTACTGTAAAGGTAGCTACCCCAGAAGCGTTGGTGGTAGCTGGCGAAGTAGTAATTACTGAGGATCCGGAACCGGCAGTTAGTGAAACTGAGATTCCTGACGGTTCGGGATTTGAGTACTGGTCTT
>JAKAVM010000119.1:0-9019 GCA_021827485.1 Actinomycetes bacterium | reverse complement strand
CTTTAGCCGTGTAGGTAACGCTTTGAGCGCTTGTATCAGTTACTGTAAAGGTAGCTACCCCAGAAGCGTTGGTGGTAGCTGGCGAAGTAGTAATTACTGAGGATCCGGAACCGGCAGTTAGTGAAACAGAGGCTCCGGCAATTGGGGTACAGGTCGGCGGACAACTTGCGCCTTGTTGAAGAGTCACCGTAATGGTAGTCCCACCACCACCTACGTTCGAAACAGTCGGTGTAGTAGAAGTTGCAATTACTGTTGAACCTGCTGCCTCATTTACAGGCTGGAAACGAACCGATGCAGTCTGGCTAATAGAAACCGAGTTAGTGACGTCTCTTGCACTATACACAACCGTCTCAACTGTATTGTCGGTTACTGTAAAGGTAGCTACCCCAGAAGCGTTGGTGGTAGCTGGCGAAGTAGTAATTACTGAGGATCCGGAACCGGCAGTTAGTGAAACTGAGATTCCTGACGGTTCGGGATTTGAGTACTGGTCTTTGAGAGTCACGGTAATCGTGGAGGGTGTTGATCCATCCGCCGGAACTCCTGTCGGTGAGGCGCTGACAGTTGAAAGTGATGCAGAAGATGGCCCAGGTTGAAAGGTTACGGTAGCAGTTTGTGTAATAGTAACTAAGTTGGTTTGATCTTTAGCCGTGTAGGTAACGCTTTGAGCGCTTGTATCAGTTACTGTAAAGGTAGCTACCCCAGAAGCGTTGGTGGTAGCTGGCGAAGTAGTAATTACTGAGGATCCGGAACCGGCAGTTAGTGAAACTGAGATTCCTGACGGTTCGGGATTTGAGTACTGGTCTTTGAGAGTCACGGTAATCGTGGAACCTCCAGAGCCCACCGCTGACACCGTCGGGTTAGTAGGCAATGCTGTAACGGTTGATGTTGTAGCCGAAGTTATGGCAGGTTTAAACGTAACGGTTGCCGTATTCACTAAGGTAACTGAATTAGTTACGTCTGTTGCCGTGTAGGTAACGCTTTGAGCGCTTGTATCAGTTACTGTAAAGGTAGCTACCCCAGAAGCGTTGGTGGTAGCTGGCGAAGTAGTAATTACTGAGGATCCGGAACCGGCAGTTAGTGAAACTGAGATTCCTGACGGTTCGGGATTTGAGTACTGGTCTTTGAGAGTCACGGTAATCGTGGAACCTCCAGAGCCCACCGCTGACACCGTCGGGTTAGTAGGCAATGCTGTAACGGTTGATGTTGTAGCCGAAGTTATGGCAGCTACAATTGTGTAAGTTGTAGTTCCAGCTATTGTATCGGAAGAAGTCACAACTGAAAAAGTCTTGGTTCCAGCAATGGTTGTATTGACAACTCCCAATACCGTTACCTTGACACTGTCTGTCGGATTTACTGCGCAAGGACTCGCCAGCGATATTACTGTCGAAGCCCCTCCAGAAGCGGCGGACACAGTACAACTTGTGGACGTAGTCGTGTCAACAACGCTGTAAGATCCAGTTGTAGTAGGAAAGGACGTTCCACTTGCAGCCCCAAGAGTGATAGATGAGCCACTAGACAATGCCCCTGCTGCTGATGTGGTAAACGTAGCCGTGTAGGTTACCGAAGTCGCCCCAGCTACGTTAGAGCTTAATGTTACGCCGACACCCATGATTTTGTAGGCAAAGGTAACCGTTGGAGTATCAGCAGCAAACACTGCATCTCCAATCGTTACACCATCAGTCGTATCGGTCGCGGTGTACGTAACCGCTTCGTCGACGGTATCACTAACTCTAAATTGAACCTGCCCTGAGGCATTTGTCTGACAAGGAGAGGACAGACAGGTAATCGTGGAACTTCCCCCGCTCGGACTTAGCGAGACAGTGTCCCCTACTATAGGGGCGCCTTGTGAATAAAGGGATACTGTAATTGTCGAATACGAAACCCCATCAGCCGGTACCAGAGTCGAGCTGGCAGTCACGGTTGAATCCAGTCCTTCCCCAGGTGGTGGCGAAGGAGCGGGAGAAACGGTAAGTTCCCACATGCCACGACCATGCGTCGATGCCAAAAGAGTTCCATTGGATGTCAGGTTCAACTGCATTACTTCAACATTTGGCAATCCACTTCCAAGCACAGACCACGAAGTCGACGTTCCGGAGGGAATAGCAGTATAAATGCCTACGTTAGTTCCCACTATTATCCCTGTTCCGTCTACAAGCACTGAATTTGTCGGGCTGCTAGGGAGGGAGGATGCTCCGGTACCGTTATCATTAGTAAAGGTAGGTGAGGCACCCTGTGCATTTGAAATCTCAGCAACAAGTGGACTGGCCGGTTGGTAAATAGGTATTGCCGACGAAAAGGTTGCGAAGATATCTGTCGTCGACGATGGAGAAATAGCAATACTCGAGACCCAAGACCCCCCATCAGAAGCAACAATTCCAGATACCGTAGACCAACTTGCTCCTCCGGTTGTCGTGTACTGAATAGTCCCATCGTTGTATCCGACGTAGATCACGTTTGGATTGCTGTCATCAACAGCAATTGAACTGACACGAGAAGAGCCATACGACGGTGTCTGAGTCCAAGTTACTCCTCCATCAGTACTCTTATAGACATGATCAGCTCCAAAATACAGGGTTGGTTGGTTGACACTTGCGGGATTTGGAACTAGCGCAAGTGGTATCACCCAGTTTGCACTAGCACAAGATCCATTTGACATTGAAGCACAAGTTGGCGTAGTAACTGAAGCATTACTGCTGTAAAGAGCCTGATCAGCAACACAATAGTACTCTGAGCTGTCAAGGGGGTTAATTAGGGTTCCTGCACCGTCACCTCCACACTCTTGTGCCCACGTCACAGAACCGGAGTAAAGCTCTGTTCCATTGTCTTGAGATCCGGCAAGAATAGATGCTGTATTACTATATTGTGTCGCTCCAGGATAGAACTGTGTGATATTTAAGTTAGTGTTCAAATTGGTAATACTTTCACCAGAACCCGGCGAGGTAACCATATATGCTCCTCCGTCATTCCCAACCAACAGATGCCCAGAGGAATCAAAGGTTAGTGCATGAGTGTCGGAGTGCATGGGCCCTCCGTCAGTCAGGTCATTGACATCCTCCCAGGTAGAACCACCGTTGGTGGTCATAGTTATTCCGATTCCTCCAGCAACTACGGTCGTAGGGGAAGATGGACTTACCGTCAAAACGTTATCGTACCACCCCTGATCATAAGTTCCGCCTCCAGCATAAAAAAACCCTTCTTGCGTATATAAAGGCGCAGTCGTCGACTTAGTCCATGAACTTCCTGCATTAGTAGATGAATAAAATCCGTCGCCATCAACTGTATCGTATATAGATGCATACAGATAGTTCGGATTTGACGGAGCCGCCGCTAAAGCTACCCATGACTGGTTGGCTCCACTAGGCAAGCCAGACGTTAGGGCAGTAAATGTGGGAGTCGCAGTGTTCGCATTGGTAGACATGTAAATACCAGCCGATGCTGCTCCTCCATAGAACGAAGGTTCTGCAACATATAGAGTGGAGGGTGTAGCAGTCGCGGCCAGAGCGATCGAAGAAACTGCATTTGTGGATTCAATACTTGAAAAGCTGGTTCCTCCATTAGTAGATAGATCAAGGCCTCCCTGCCATCCAACATATATGTAAGTTGTTCCTACTGAGGGGTGGGTTACAACTAGAGATGATATGTGATAACCGTCAAATATGCTCGATCCGCTTAGAGTGCTCCAGGAAGTTCCACCATCGGTCGAGACTAAAATACCCTCTCCGTAGAGATTATCTAGCCCGTTGTTACCCTCTCCGGTTCCTACATATATGGTATTCGGCGAAGTAGAGGTATCCACGTAAAGTGCACCAACTGCTAAAGAAGTTTGCGAGTCGGTCAAGGGAGTCCAGGAGGCCCCATCGTTGGTCGTTTCCCATACTCCTCCACTTGCAGATCCGAGATAAAGAGTTCCAGCAGTAGTAGTTGTAGCTATCGCAGTAACACGCCCTGAGCAAGGACAACCGTAATAACTCGAGGTGATCGGTGCTGGCCCTAGTGGCGACCAAGAGCCACCTGAGACGTGTGGAAGGATTTGCCCGCCACTTCCAGCTGGCTCAGACCTAACTGGGAGCTTGTCTCGCTGAGATCTCGCTTTGATCAACTCACTTGCATAGTCCGAAGGAGGATAGTTATGGCTTCCCACCGTCTGATCGTAAAGCCATTGATCTCCTGCCGTTGGATTGTATGGGCCAGACGGACCTAACAATCTTGTAGAGTGCGTTCTGGGAAGTCCCACCGCCATATTTTGTTCCCGGGTCTTAGAGCTCCGAACCCTGGAAGCATGAGAAAAAGCTCCAGCTGCGGCAGAGGCAATAATTAGGAGGAAATATCCGGCTATCAGGGAAGTCCCCAGCGCCCATCTGATCCTTGAGCCCACCTAGATCCTAAACCTCCCTCGCAGCAAACAAGTAAAATACAATTGGTGCCTTCCCTTAAAGCTTATTTCACGTATCTTACTTGGAAATCGCCCGGCTTTCACAGAAAACTCAGTTTTCAAATAATGGTCCGGCACTTTGATCCTAGATAATATTCATAAAAGGCTGAATAAAATGCGACGACTACATAAAAACCCTTCTAATGTGCTTGCTACAATGGCCGTGGTTCTGATGCTTGGAGTACTTAGCTCTTGTGGCACCTCGTCTCCTGAGGCCAATATCCATAAAATCCGTCATGTGATTATAATTTTCCAGGAGAATCGGTCTTTTGATTCTTATTTCGGAACTTACCCCGGAGCCGATGGTATTCCCATGAAAAATGGGGTTCCTAGCGTATGCGTACCTGACCCAGCCCACGGTAATTGCGTTCGACCTTATCTGGACCATCAGGATATGAATGGAGGTGGTCCCCACAACGATGTCAACAGTGTTGCCGACGTAAATGGCGGTAAGATGAATGGATTTATTGGTCAAGCTGAAAATGGACGCAAGGGATGCCTAATTCCCACCAACCCCGCCTGCACCAACTCCTCAACTCCTGATGTGATGGGTTACCACAACGGCTCAGACTTACCTAATTACTGGGCATACGCAAAGAACTTTGTTTTACAAGACCACATGTTTGAGTCTGTGCATTCTTGGAGTTTCCCATCGCACCTCTATTTGATATCTGGATGGTCTGCAACATGTAGTATCCCCAACGATCCGATGAGTTGCTCTAGCCAAACTGACCCGGTACTTGCTTCGCCAAAAAATCCAACACCCTATGCTTGGACCGAGCTTACCTGGCTCTTGCACCACTACCATGTCAGCTGGGGTTGGTACCTTGACAATGGATCAATGCCGCTAGGAAGGAAATCACCGAAAGGCGGTGTGGGCAGGAAATCCCCAGGCTTTACCCTTGGAGAGCAGTTACAGCCACAAGTCAAGAAAAAGACGTCGGCCAGAGCGAACACTAAACCAGCAGGATTAGCTGGTAGGAATCAATTTGCTGGAGTACCGAAGATATGGAATGTCTTACCGGGATTCAACGATCTCTACGAAGATAATCAGCAAAGCAATGTACAATCACAAAGTAATTTCTTTAGTCAAGCCAAAAGCGGTACTCTTCCTCAGGTATCTTGGCTGCTTCCTGATGCATATGATTCTGAGCACCCTCCAGCTTTGGTAAGTGTAGGACAATCTTACGTTACTTCAATTGTGAATGCGGTTATGCGAAGTCCCGATTGGAAGTCGAGTGCGATATTTATTACTTGGGATGACTGGGGAGGCTTTTACGATCAGGTAGTTCCTCCTCAAGTGGATGGGCTGGGATATGGGATACGAGTCCCTGCGCTTGTAATAAGTCCGTATGCTAAACGGGGATTCATTGATCACCAAACACTTAGCTTTGATGCCTACCTAAAATTCATTGAAGATGACTTTATGAATGGCGCCAGACTGAGTCCAAAAACGGATGGTCGACCCGACTCTCGGCCCGATGTCCGAGAAAATATTAAAGTACTTGGAAATCTAGTCAATGACTTTAACTTCTCCCAAACACCTCGTCGTCCGATAATTTTGTCTGTCGATCCAAAAACCACGCTAGTGTGCCCTAATGGATCGTCGCCAGGGCCAGGAGGTGCATGCGGGAACCAGGGACCGGCGATCCCTTAGAGGCCCAGCGGATAGGTGGGTTCCCGCCCAGCTCAAGGATCCAAATGGCCCCCCTAGCCGCTCGGTCCCTTAGGAGAAACGCCTTCAAATCTCGACCTGAGGCGCTAGTTCGCAGTATGTCGGGAATTTCCGATATATGTCCATATATGCTATAATGTCTGGATATGTCAACATCTGAGTTCAGGATCTACAACCCAGAGTCCCTTGGCGCCGCCGTTCGCCGTTTTCGAGAAGATTCCGGCCTCACGCAAGCCCAGCTTGCCAAGCTAGCAGGCATTGACAGGAGTTACCTATCTGCCTTAGAGAACGGCGAGATGGTGGAGCAGGTAGTGCGACTAGTAGCGCTCCTGGGGCAACTCGGCGCACGGTTGGTTGTCGTCAAGGCCGATTGGTGAGGCGCCTCGACGTCCATCTTCAAGGCCTCCTTGTCGCCCATTTGGACGATACTCGATCCGGATTGAGATTGAGCTATACGGCCGAAGCACTAGACCAATTCGGAGGCTGGCCACTTATATCGGTCTCAATGCCTGTAAATCGCTCCAGCTATCGAGGGTCGGCGGTGAATGCGTTTTTCGAAGGGTTACTTCCTGAGGGTGAAATTCGCCAAATGATCGCATACGACTTCTCAGTTCCCGTCGATGACACAGTCGGGATTCTTGAGGTTCTCGGAGCCGACTGCGCCGGTGCTTTGATAATTGTCCCAGGCGAGACTGCTCCGCCCACAGTCGGTATCGCTACACCAATCGACGAAGCCGCGATAGCCGAGCGAATCCGTCGACTTCCCCAGGAACCCCTTGGAGTCGACAGTCAGGTACGCCTGTCTCTCGCAGGAATGCATCACAAGCTGCTCCTGACCCGTGCCGCAACGGGTTGGGCACTTCCCACTTATGGCGTTCCCTCAACGCATATAATAAAACCGGCTATTCCCTTCATGGGTAATTCGATTCAAAACGAAGCACTGTCCATGCGCATCGCTTCCCATCTTGGGATCGATACGGCAACGGTGGAGATCGCGCGCTTTGAGGACATCGAAGTCCTTATCGTCACCCGATATGACCGAAATCAGACATCCAAAGGAATTGATCGAATCCATCAGGAGGACTTATGCCAGGCCCTTGCAATTGCTCCGCGGAAAAAATACCAGTCATCCGGGGGGCCATCTCTTGGCGCGTGTGCCAGTATTATTCGTCGATGGGTGCGTGAACCCGAGGTGCTCCTAGATCTGCTTGATCGCGTCTTGCTCAACGTGGTTTTGGGCAACGCAGACGCCCACGGAAAGAATATTTCGCTCCTACATCATCGCTCGGGACGGCTGTGCATGGCACCAGCCTACGATCTTATGACTACTACCTTTTATCCCAACACCACCCGCGAACTTGCGATGACGATCGGAGATGTAACATTGATCAACGAAGTCACTTTGGAAACTCTTATCCATGAGGCAGCTTCATGGGGCCTAGATGAAAACTTCGCAGCCTGTCGAGTCTCGGCACTTTTGGAAAAACTCGCCTCCGCTCTTGATTCGGCTGCATCTGAGCTGGATTCTCCACCGGCTCTCGTCGATTTCCTTGCATCTCGATTTGCTACAGTGCGAGATCGTTACTAACTCAAACTGGCCCAGCATGGACTTTCCTGGCAGCCCCAACGGGATTCGAACCCGTGTCTCCACCTTGAGAGGGTGGTGTCCTAGGCCACTAGACGATGGGGCCATAAGTTCGGCTTCCGACGTGCAACCAAAGCATAAAATAGGGTTGCACTAGTACGCTCACCCAAGCAGATAAATGCCCAGAACAGTCGAAAGCCCTAAGTTAGGTAATCCTAGCTGGTAGGGATTCTCATCTGCGAATCCATCATCTCCGCCATGAACATCTTTATGAATGAATCTGCCTCGTTGGTCATACCACCCATGACACCGCCATATACAGCGCTTGATGCCGCCTGATTGGCTTTATTTTCCTTAGCGTAGATAACCGCATCTGAAAGATCTTTGGCAAACTCGTCAGCTACGCCTGGTTGTGTCTGTGGCCTAGTAACTGCCATATGTAGCGCATTCGGATATTGCTGTCCATTGAAACGCCAACCTTTTTGACGCATGTAGTCGTTTACATGATAAATATCAAAGTCATCTGACGTAAAACTAAATAGGAAGGTAGGCTCACCAATTATCCTCAGCTCAGGGTGGGATTTCACCGCTTCGATCATCTGCTTGGCGGTAGAGAAAATCTTTTCGGCATATCCCAAATAGCCCTCTCGGCCAATCTTGACCATTGAAGCCCAAGTTGCTGCAATCAAACCAGCTGAGCGAGAACCTTCCATTCCGGGCGAACAGTATTTACCCCCTGTCCAATCGGTCAAGTAAAAGTACTGGGAATTACGCAGCTCCTTGGAGCGAAACGACAGCACGGAAGTTCCCTTGAGGGCATAGCCGTACTTATGGGTATCAGCAGAAATAGAAGTTACTCCTGGAATACGAAAATCAAAGATAGGAATATTATATCCCAACTCCTGTCCAAAAGGAAGGATAAAGCCTCCTAGACAACCATCTACGTGTAGGCCAACGTCCTTAGAAAGAGCAATCTCCGATAATTTCTCGATATCGTCTATCGTTCCATACCCGTAATTGCATGCCGAACCTAGAATCGCAATAGTTTGGTCGTCAATTGCATTAGCCACCCAATTTGTATCTACTTTAGTCGTAACAGGATCTATCGGAGCCTTGCGCAACTCAACATCAAATAGGTGACAAGCTTTATCAAAAGCTGGATGCGCCGATTCTGGCTTTATAAAATTAGGCTTGGAAATACCCTTAGTGCTTCTAGCAAATTCACGATAGGCGAGCACCGCATGGGCAATGGACCCCGATCCTCCGGTAGTAATCAGTCCACAAGGTTCCGAGCCGCTAACTGCATCAGCATGAAGCATGTTTAGTG
>JAKAVM010000075.1 GCA_021827485.1 Actinomycetes bacterium | reverse complement strand
CGAGCTGCGCAGGTAAAGGCATCCGGTCCGCCGGTGCTGCGAACCTCTGGCGAGCTAGACACTTCCAGAAGGAAGCCCATAAGTCCAGGTTCTTGTGAATCTGGCGCGTCTGTGGTAGAGTTGGATCGTCTAGCTCGCCAGGAATCCCATGGCTTTAGCCGTCGGGAGGATGTCAACACGCCCCAGATCCACCAACTGCCAAACAAGTCGATGAAGATGTGCAGGAAATACCCCTAAGGCCATTGGCGCCAGCAAGTGAGGTTGCCGCCGACCAAGCTCCACTCTTGTAAATAAACGCATCGCCGTTATTGTCGAATGTCCCGCAAAACGAAGAGTTGTAACACGATACTTGTGCAAGTCCACCTCCTGCCCCGCTAATAGGAGTAGGAGTTGTCCAGTTTGTTCCGTTAAAAGTAAGATAGTTATCTACGGTATCTACTGCCATACAAAACGTCGCGCTAGGGCACGATACCGATGCAAGATTATTCGTAGAATCGGGGGTGTAATATGAGGAGAAACCAGACCCATAGAAATATTGACTATTCCACAACTCTTTACCAGGTGATCCAGTAATTCTTTACCACCTAATTTTAGACTACCACAGACCCCGGTTGAAAGCCGATGTTGTGCTCGAATCGACTGCCATGCAATAAGAAGCGTTCGCGCAAGAGACTGACTGAAACCCTTGAGTCGCACTTGTAAGAGGATTACTCCAGGAACCTGAAGACCAAGACCCAGAGCTATATTCGAGCGCATCGCCGTGGCTGTCAACTGCAATGCAAAATGAGGCGGTCGGACATGATAGTGATCCTGGCGAAGCAAAGGTGCCAGCAGAACCCGTAACGGGTGCAGCTGCACTCCAAGTTGTTCCATTGAAAGTAAGGTAGTTGCCTGAGCTATCGAGCGCCATGCAGAACGTCTCGCGAGGACAAGATACCGAACTTATCGAAGTGGTCCCATCAATTGCGCTGGGAAGACTCCAATGGGAAGCCGGGGCAAACAGTGCACTGGCTGCTGGTGCAGATGCAATAGAAGCAACCGTCACTATGGCTGATGCCAAAATCCCACCGAGGAGAGCAAGGATCCCGAGATGACTCACAGCGCCTTTGAAAGATAGCCTGCGACCAAAAGCTATTTTCGGAAGTCATACGAAGCAATTAATCTAGATTTCATTTGGTCTCCACCTTTTCTCGCACTTTTGATACAGGCATTATTGATATACGTAGTACAAGAAAATATAGAAAACCAAACGTTAGTTAAACGTTAGCTACCACCACCACCAGGCATTATGTCGCCTGGCAATCCAGTTCCCGCCTACCGGTACCGCCGGTCAATCTCGGGTCAACTCCACCAGGCATTATATCATCTGAACAACAAAGGAAACTTGCCTTCCAGCAAATCTCTTTTTCATAATTTCAATCGCTTCGGGATTTGAATCAATCATTACAAAGTGTCGCCCAAGGGTTTGGGCCACATAACCAGTTGAGCCACTGCCAGCAAAAAAGTCAAGCACCCAGTCCCCTGGCTTCGTAGAAGCTTGAATCATCCTACGTAAGATACCTTCAGGTTTCTGATTGGGATATCCGGTCTTTTCTCTTCCGGTGGGAGAAACTATTGTATGCCACCAGACATCCGTTGGCAGTTTCCCTCTTGCAGCTTTCTCTCGACCAACCAAACCTGGTGCCATATATGGCTCACGATCTACTTCCTCAGAATTGAACCAATATAATTTTGGATCTTTTACATAAACAAGAATATTGTCATGTTTTGTAGGCCATTTCCTCTTGCTGCGCGCTCCATAATCATAAGCCCAAATAATTTCATTTAGAAAACATTCCCGACCAAATATCTCGTCCAACATTACTTTAGCGTAATGTGCTTCTCTGAAATCAAGATGGAGATACAATGTACCCGTGTCATCAAGTAGCCGCCAAGCTTGACGAATTCTCAATTCTAGAAATCCTAAATAGTCATCATGGACATCACGATAGCCAAGGGTACCCTCCCGAATCGTTGAATACTTCTGCCCTTTGAACCCTATTCGATCTCCTTCAGCGCATCGGACAGTACGCAATGTTACTCTGCTTTGAACCTTCCCTGTATTGAATGGTGGATCAATATAGATCATTTGGAAAGACTCATCGGGCAGGTCACAAAGAATTTGAAGGTTGTCTGCAAGATAAACCCTGTCGTTCTCTGATGGATTTTCGATTGCGCTCACTGATTATTCAAGGGCTAATCCGGTACAAATCCAGTTATGGAGCTTCCAGGAGAATCGCTACCTAACGAACCAACGAACCCAGAATCCCCAAAGGCAAATACACCGCCATCACGAGCAGCCATCCAATAGCCACCTCCGTCACTAGAAGCGACTATCCCAATAATCGGAGCCGACAGCGGTATAGCAGAATTTCTACCTCCAGCCGATAGGGTTGGATTTATCTGATAGGTTGATCCGTGATATGTCGCATCACCATATGCAAAAATTCCCCCATCAGCAGCTACAAACCAATAGCCCTTTCCATCAGACGTAGGTGCCATTGCAACTGCTGGTGCGACTAGTTTGATACTTCCAGTAGACCCATAGAATGACGCATCACCGTAGCTAAATACCCCACCGTCACTTCCTAGGAGCCAATAGCCTTTCCCATCTGGAGTTGGGGTCATGTCAACTATCGATCCATTGAGCTTAAGCCCGGATTGAGCTGGTGAACCATAATCGATTGCGTCGCC
Source organism: Actinomycetes bacterium (assembly GCA_021827485.1). Lineage (GTDB taxonomy): Bacteria > Actinomycetota > Acidimicrobiia > Acidimicrobiales > JAKAVM01 > JAKAVM01. The sequence continues at coordinate 4,390 of JAKAVM010000075.1, read as the reverse complement.
AGCCGTTAGAACTTGGCCACCAGAGGTAGCTACCAAGACTCCCTTCCCATCGGAGCTAGAAGCAATGGAAATTACCGGGGTATTGGGAGTGCCTGAAATCGTAAGAGCGTCAGCATTACCGAAAGGTTCTATTGAACCCGTCGAAGAAACCAACCAATAGCCCTCTCCATTTGGAGTCGCGGCTATTGCCATTACTGAACCTGGATTCAGTGTAGTTGCCGAACCCAGCTCTTGGGCCGAGCCAAAAGCAAATACCTGTCCTAAGTGGTCAACTAACCAATATCCAGGCGAAAGCGTAGAAGTAACTTGAATGGATTCGTCAACTGTTGTGCTTAGTGTAGGAGATGATGAATCGGTGACTTGCAATACAAAACTTGATTTTCCAGCTACGGTTGGGGTTCCCGTAATTAGACCCGATGGAGAAAGTGATAATCCTGCTGGCAAGGAACCACTAGCAACAGAAAAACTATAAGGAGACGTCCCGCCACTAGCAACAGCGTTCGCCTGGTAGGGCCTTGCAATAGTTCCTGTCGGTATCGTGGCCAAGGTAATCGATAACGGTGGCGGAGAGATTGTCTCGCTCATAGGATAGGTATCCCCTTGATTATCCATATAATCTCCTACAGCGACACATAACTCAGGCCCACTGCAAGAGACTTGGCCGATACCGCCAGAGCTAGATCCTATTGGTAAATTGAAAATCGATTGTGCCCACGTTGATCCATTAAAATCAGCAATCTCTGGCCAGGGTGCAGATTGCAACGTTCCACTGTTAGAGAACGACGGCATATAATCGCCAACTGCATAACAGTTTGTAGAAGAGAGACAGTCAACTGAAGTCATAATTACTGATGAAGAGCTTTCAGGAGAACTAAGCCCAGCATTAGACCAGCCCGAGCCGGAATACTCTTCGGCAAACGGGGAACCTCCACCTTGTGCAAGAGTAGAACCATAAAAACCTACAGCCATGCAGTAAGACGATGAAGGACACGAAACCGATGAGAAATCCATATTCTGGGTTGTCGATCCTGAACTGATTGGATTATAGACACTTGTCTCTGTTGTCCAACTAGTCCCACTATAAACTTCTATTAATGGTGAACTTAGATTTATAGCACCTACAGCGGCACAGAAGTTTACACTTGGACAGGAGATTGAGTTTAGCGCAGAACCCGCGGGTTCTTGTGGAGAAGTTACCTGTGTCCAAGAAGCCCCATCGTAGCTATCAATCAGCGGGTAGACATTTGCTGGATTAGAACTAGGCGAATAGGACCCGACTAAAATACATGACTGGGGAGCCGTGCAACTAACATCACCAGCGGTTAACCGGCTTTGGCCGCTATCACTAGGCAAACCTGCACTTGTCCAATTTGCACCATTGAATGTCGAATAAAATGGAACGGTAGAGTTATTGATGATTTCATTGCCTACAGCCAAACAAAAAGTCGCCGAATAGCAACTTACATTTCCACTTTCAATTAGACCCGAGCCAGGTAAGGAAATATTAGTTGACTGCCAAACCGAACCATTGAAATCATAGGCAAGCAATGAAGAATTGAAGTTTATGTCGAAGCTTTCGCCTAATGCCATGCAGAAAGCAACGCCATTTACGCACGAGATCGACTCGATTGATACATCATTGGATCCGTTGGATAAGTTAATACTGGTAGGATTCCAGGCTGCGCTTGGTGAGGTCAACTTAGGTGATACCTGGGGCGCAACTAAGTGGGAGGTATTTACTTCGAGTGCACCAGCTGGTGATGCAATGGAGTTGAAACAAACTAGTACCAAACATGCAACGAACAGTCCAACGATTGTCGTCTTAATAAAGGCGCCTTGTACTCCAGGCGATACTCCAGGCGATACTCCAGGCGATACTCCATGCACTCCAGGCAATACTCCATGCACCTCTGATCGGGTTGTACGAAAATACCTCGCTCGGATCCAATCCACTGTCATCTCCTTTGTAAAAAGTCAGCCCCCGATCCCACTGCCAGCAAGCTAGACGTCTCTATATGCAATATCTTACATAGACAAGAACTGCATTGTCGGAAAAAATCAAGAATCCTTCCTTGCCGGAAGTGGAGTGGGAACCCCCTTAGATTTATCCTTGGGGAGGATTCAAGAATGATAGTATTAGACCAATGCAAGAAGATTCTAAATTAGACGGGGCGTCGGCGGCACTTCAACACTTATATACCCAATTGAGCAAAATACTCCCTAAGGGCGAGACCGCCCGGCTAACCCAATATCAAGCCAAAATAGCAGGAACTACCGATCACCACGACTTACACCGGTGCTATCGTTGTGTCGAGTGGGCCGTCGAGCTATCTGCCGAAGGGCACGACTCAGAGAGTGGGTCTCTAATCGCAAAACTAAAGAAAGTTCTCAAAGAAGCTCATAGTGCTAGTTGGGCTACTGAGTTTGGACTTTTTGTATCACACCATCCAATCATGGATCTGGAGATTTCGTGGATTAACGATACAATTGAAGTCGCCGAATCTGTTGCTGAGAAATCCGGCTGGGATAAGATACCCTTGGAAAAACTTCTTGATGACTTAGTGGCAATGGAGCCCCGTAGCTGAGTGAATTAGAAATATCCGCGTCAGAAAATTGAACGGATATCAGTTATTAGTAAACTTGCTACAAGCCCTATCACTGCAAGATATATAAATGAAATTGGCCAACGCAAGTGATGGTTAGCAATCCAGAAGCGACGAATTCCCATGACATCGAAGTAAAGCGCTAATATCGCGATAGGTATTCCAATTATCGGAGCCGCTCCGGTTGATACTCCTATAATCGGCGTAATAATTGGAAATACAACGTAGCTGAGAATGCAGCGAAGTGCTGAGATAGCCATTGAGGTTTCAAAAATCTTCTGCGGATCTTTCTTAGCAACCGGACAACTTCCATTTCCTACACAGAGAATCTTCCGAGCAACTTTATCAGCATAAGATCTCTCTGAAACTAACTTATCTTCTACTGATAACTTATTAGACATCAAATCGCCCCAAAGGGAATCCGAAAAATATAGTACTGACGATTTGAGCCACATCTATAGATTACAGAGTATTTTCAGTCATTATCCAGTCGTGGACTTGCGATTTTGGAATTCATTTTCACATGCTAACATGGCCCACATGGAACAAAAGCTATTAGGAAATCAGGGATTAACAGTTTCAGCTATGGGACTTGGCTGTATGGGGATGAGCCAGTCCTACGGAGTAGCTGACGAAGCCGAGTCTATCGCAACTATTCATAGGGCTATTGAACTCGGGGTCACCTTCTTGGATACTGCTGACATGTACGGTCCATTTACCAACGAAGTTCTCGTCGGTAAAGCTATAGCAAAATGCCGAGACCAAGTAGTTCTAGCCACCAAGTTTGGTAATCAGAGAAATCCAGACGGCTCCTGGATCGGGATAAATGGAAAGCCGGAGTATGTTAGATCGTGTTGCGATGCTTCACTCGCACGACTAGGGGTCGACTACATCGACCTGTACTATCAGCACCGCGTTGACACTTCAGTTCCAGTTGAAGACACATGGGGAGCTATGTCCGAGCTTGTTAGTGCTGGTAAAGTTCGTTACCTCGGCATCTCAGAAGCATCTGCGGCCACGATTCGCCGAGCAAATAGTGTCCATCCTATTTCTGCTTTACAAAGCGAATACTCTCTATTCACTCGGGATATTGAGGATGAGATACTTCCTACTTTGCGCGAGCTCAACATCGGCTTGGTGCCCTATAGTCCGTTGGGGCGAGGGATGCTCTCGGGGAAAATCCAAAGTACCGAAGAACTGACAGACGACGACTTCCGCAAGAACTCGCCACGGTTTCAGGGAGAACATTTCTCCAATAATCTGTCTATCGCCAATAAACTTGCCACACTAGCGTCTTCTAAGTCAATCACGCCAGCACAACTTGCGCTCGCTTGGGTGCTTTCCAAGGGTTCCGATGTTGTTCCAATCCCAGGTACCAAGAGGCGAGTCTACTTGGAGGAGAATATTGCCGCACTCGATATTACATTATCTCAAAGCGACATTGAAGAGATAGAAACGATAGTACCTAAAGGCGCCATTTCAGGCGATAGATACCCTTCTGAACACATGGCTCGGGTCAACATTTAGGGTTTCTACCTCCACCAACAACGGCTCTCCTGTCCTTACCAATCAGACTGGAAGCAGGCCCAAGAACCAACAACTAACCAGAGCGCAAACTCAGGCCGAAGAACCCAGAAATGGAGCATCACCAAAGGCGAATACTCCGCCATCTGAACCAATTAGCCAGTATCCCTTGCCGTCAGAAGTGGGTACTATCTGAACAATTGGTGCAGCAAGCTTTATGCCTGTTAGCGATCCAAGACTTGGAGCGCCATTGGAACCAATGA